>JBIJDX010000287.1:0-2772 GCA_044343855.1 Flavobacteriales bacterium | reverse complement strand
ACCACGACGCCATCCATCCGGACTTCCGGACCGGCTATCTTGCGCACCCATGGCCAAGCTGTTCGCCACCATCAACAACAGCACCGAACAGGTGTTGGAGCGCCGCACCCCGAACGCCCCCTGGACCTTTGCCGGCGAAGGTCCGCTGGACCTCGTGCGCACCGGTCCAAGCAGCTTCAACCTGGTGCGCAACGGACGCAGCCACCGCGTGCTGGTGCTCAAGGAGGACCGCGAGAACGGCACGGTGCGCATGCGCATCGGGGGGCGCACCTACACCGTGAGGCTGGAGGATGAGCAGAGCCGGCTGATGCGCAGTCTGGGCCTGGACAAGGCAGCGGTGAAGGTGAAGGAGATCAAGGCGCCGATGCCGGGACTGGTGCTCAACATCCTGGTGAAGCCCGGCGATGCCGTGAAGAAGAACGACCCCATCCTGGTGCTGGAGGCCATGAAGATGGAGAACGTGATCAAGGCGCCCGGCGACGCCGTGGTGAGCGCCATCGTGGCCGAGAAGGGCAGGGCCGTGGAGAAGGGCCAGCTGCTGGTGAGCTTCTGACGTTCTGCGCGTTGGCTGTAGCGAAGCTGTAACTGCGCGTTGCCTGTGGCTACGCGCCACCCGGACCGCACCCCGTAGCCTGTCGGACACCACCGCTCAGCCGCAGGGGGCATGTTGGCGTACCTTCGCTCCATGGACCGCAAGCAATTCCTATCCCGCACCCTGAAAGCCTCCCTGGGGGCCCTGGTGGCCGCGCCTGCCCTGGCCCATCTGGGCGCCTGCGATGCCGGCGCGGATGTTGCGAACGGCACCGGGGAGGGTGGGGCGGCAGCGGCCGGGCCGCTCCAATTGACGCAGGCACCCCTGCCCTACGCCTTTGCAGCCTTGGAGCCTGTGATCGATACGGCCACCATGGAGATCCACTACGGCAGGCACCACGCGGCCTATGTGAAGAACGCCAACGAGGCCATTGCGGCGGAAGGCGTGCAGGTGGGCGGTGAGGTGGAGCTATTGGCCGGCATCGGCAGCTACAGCGCCAAGTTGCGCAACAACGCGGGCGGCACCTGGAACCACAACTTCTTCTGGCAGGTGATGGCCCCTGCCGGCTCGACCACGCCCCAAGGCAAGGTCCTCGATGCCCTCAACGGCTCCTTCGGCGACCTGGAGAAGTTCAAGGCCGCCTTCACCGATGCGGCCATGAAGCGCTTCGGCAGCGGCTGGGCCTGGCTGGTGGTGCAGAACGGCAAGCTGGCCATCGGCTCCACGCCCAACCAGGACAACCCCTTGATGGATGTGAGCGAGCTGAAGGGCACACCCCTGTTGGCCATCGATGTGTGGGAGCATGCGTACTACCTGAAGTACCAGAACAAGCGCAACGAGTACGTGGCGAACTGGTGGCAGGTGGTGAATTGGGACGAGGTCGCGAAGCGCATGGGGTGAACATCCAGCCGGCACGCAGCCCGTTGACCGGGGGGCCACACGCTGCCGAGCAAGCGCTCCGTTGAAACATCTTGGAACCGCGGACAGGATGGTCCACCGGTTTGTGGGGAAGAAGGAGCGGAAGTTCTAGCCCTCCACCAGCTCGATATCGAAGTCCACCAGCTCCACGAACTGCTGGATGCGCTCATCGATGTCCTCGCGGCTGATCTCCAACAGGCGTTCGATGCCGAACTTCTCACAGGTGAAGCTGGCCAAGGCGCTGCCCACGATGATGGCGCGTTTCAGGTTGTCGAAGCTGTGGTCCCGGGTACGGGCCAGGTAGCCGATGAAGCCGCCTGCGAAGGTGTCGCCGGCACCGGTGGGGTCCACCACATCCTCCAAGGGCAGGGCCGGGGCGAAGAACACGCGACCCGCGCCGAAGAGCAGTGCACCGTGTTCACCCTTCTTCACCACGAGGTACTTGGGGCCCATGGCCAGGATACGCTCGGCGGCGCGCACCAGGCTGTGTTCACCGCTCAATTGGCGGGCTTCCGCATCGTTGATGGTGAGGATGTCCACCCGCGCGATCACCTGCTTGAGCTTCTCCAGCGCGCTGTCCATCCAGAAGTTCATGGTGTCCATCACCACCAGCGCTGGCCGTTCGGCCATCTGATCCAGCACCTTCCCCTGCACCCCGGGATCGAGGTTGCCCAGCATCACGTACGGTGCCTGGCGATAGGCTTCGGGCAGCCTGGGGTCCAGTTCCAACAGCACGTTAAGCCGGGTCTCCAGCGTGTCGCGCGTGTTCATGTCGTAGTGGTAGCGCCCCGCCCAGAAGAAGCTCTCCTTGCCGGGCAGCACCTCCAGCCCCTGCAGGTCCACTCCGCGCTGGCGCAGCTGGTCCATGGTGGCCTGGGGGAAATCATCGCCCACCACGCTCACCAGGCCCATTTTGTCGAGGAAGACCGAGGCGGCCAGGCTGATGTAGGTGGCGGCACCACCCACGGTGCGTTCGGCCACGCCGAAGGGGGTTTCGATGCGGTCGAAGGCGACGGTTCCTACGGTGATGAGCTGCATGGATGGGTTGGAAGGATGGGCAAAGATGCGGTTCTTGGAAGGAATGTTAAGGAACCGGCTTTGGAGGATGCGCGCCGGTTCATTACTTTTGCGACCCCTTGCGGGAAATTCCCTGGTAGCTCAGCCGGTTAGAGCACATGACTGTTAATCATGGGGTCGCTGGTTCAAGTCCAGCCCGGGGAGCGAAAGCCTCAGCAGCAGCTGGGGCTTTTTCGTTCGCATTGATGGGAACGGGGTCGCGGCCCCGCGGCCACCGGGCCAGTCCAGCCCGGGGCGCCAACACC
>JBIJDX010000114.1:0-9165 GCA_044343855.1 Flavobacteriales bacterium | reverse complement strand
ACAAGTGATCGATACCAGCTTCGACCCTGGCAACAAGTACACGCTGTGGAGCGGCCTCATCGGCGGCTTCTTCCTGCAGCTGGCCTACTTCGGCACCGACCAGAGCCAGGTGCAGCGCTACCTCAGCGGACAGAACGTGCAGCAGGCCCAGCGCGGGCTGTGGATGAACGCGCTGCTGAAGGTCCCCATGCAGTTCTTCATCCTGCTTACAGGCGTGCTGGTGTTCGTGTTCTACCTGTTCAATGCGGCGCCGGTGCATTGGAACAGCGCGAACGTGGAGGCGATGCGATCAGTTGATCAGATGATCAGAAGATCAGATGATGGAAATGCGACGCCCGATCGCAGCACCCGTGGCGTCGACCCATCGGGTCGACCCAACGGGCTGGTGGATCAACACGCAACGAACGCAAGCGCGATCACCACCGCCGCCAACGCCTGGGTGACCGCCCACCGCACCGGCGAGCCCACGGACAACGAACAACTGACAACCGCCCTGGCTGAGGACACGCGCCTCCGCGAAGCCTACCGCGCCGGGGTGAAAGCCGCGCTCCCCAATGCCGAGGCCAACGACAAGGACTACATCTTCATCACCTTCATCATGGACCACATGCCCATCGGCATCATCGGGCTGCTGCTGGCCATGATCTTCAGCGCGGGCATGAGCAGCACCAGCGCGGAGCTGAGCGCGCTGGCGACCACGAGCGTGGTGGACGTGGTGAAGAAGGAACGCACGGACGGTGAGCAGGTACGCGCCACCAAGTGGGCCACAGTGCTCTTCGGGCTGCTGGCGCTGGGCTTCGCGGCGCTGTTCTCGCTCTTCGAGAACCTGATCCAGGCGGTGAACATCATCGGCTCGCTGTTCTACGGCACCATCCTGGGCATCTTCCTGGTGGCCTTCTTCCTGAAGCGCGTGGGCGGCACGGCGGTGTTCATCGCGGCGCTGGTGGCGCAGGCCATCATCCTGTACATCCACTTCTCGCACATCCAGATCGCCTTCCTGTGGTACAACCTGATCGCGCCGGCGATCGTGGTGGTGATGGCGTTGGTGCTGCAGGCTGCGCTGCCACGAGCCAAAACAGCGTAGAAAGACGAAGCCCCCGGTCTCCCGAGGGCTTCTTGATCCTTCTTCGAGACGATCACTTCATCTTCGACCACTCCTCGATCCTCTGCTTGTTCATCGACACATATGCATCGTATTGGGCAGCCTGGGCAAGCGACAAACTTTTCTCAGCGGTCTCAATGGCCTTCGTGTACTGCCCGTTCTGGGCAAGGGCGAGGGCCAGCGTGTGCATGTTCCAGAACTTCATCTCCTTGTCCACGCTGGTCTGCGCGTACTTCAGCGCCTTGGCGGCATCCAACCCACGGTCGACCATGAACCGTGCACTGCTGTGATAGGCCCGGAAATCAGCCGCAGGGTCCGCCAATGCACGCTCGATGTTCATCAAGGCCTGCTTGGTAGCATCGGCGGAAATAGTCAGTGCCACGCGGGTATTCTCCCAGCGCAGGTCCAACGTGGCGGCGTCCCTGGCAAGGTCACCGAATCCGATGGTGAAGGTCTCCGTGAACTCACTCGACACCGGAGCGGCCTTGACCACGAGCACATCCTCCTCGGGCTTTCGATCCTCCTCACCCCACAGGTCGATGTTGCGGTTGAAGTGCACGAGCCACGCCTCCTTGCCGGGAGTGGTGAAGATGGAATATTTTCCAGCGGGCAGCGTGCTTCCCTGCACCTGAACATCGCCATCGATGGCAATGATGGTACAGCGGTTGGCACCCGTACGCCACACCTTGCCGAAGGGGACGAGGTCACCGAAGATCTTCCGCCCCTTCACGCTGGGGCGTGCGTAGGTGACATGTACTTGCGTGAGGCCCACCACCTGATGGACCTCGCCGGGGGGACTTGGCTGGGGAAGGTCCTGGGCGGAGACGACGGCACTGAAGAACAGAGCGAGGAACAGGAGTGAATGCTTCATCATCGTGTTTACTGACATTTGGAACACGCGGGACATCCGCTTGTTCGTAAGGACCAAGATAAGACAGCCCGGGAGGAGGACTGTCAGGCCACCTTCAGGTTGCTCAGGCGGGAGCGCTCGAACTTGTCGCGCGCATAGCTGAGGGTGACGCGCAATTCCGTGGGCTTTTCCTCGGAACCGGGTATCTCGTACATGGCATCGGTCATGATGGCTTCGCAGATGCTGCGCAGACCACGCGCCCCGAGGCGGTACTCCAAGGCCTTCTCCACGATGAGGTCGAGCACCTTCTTGTCGAAGGTCAGCTTCACCTTGTCCATTTCGAAGAGTTTCACGTACTGCTTCACCAGGGCGTTCTTGGGCTCGGTGAGGATGCGGCGCAGGCTTTCCTTGTCGAGCGGGTCCAGGTAGGTGAGCACCGGGAAGCGGCCGATAAGCTCCGGAATTAGGCCGTAGCTGCGCAGGTCCGTGGGGCTCACGTACTGCAGCAGGTTATCGTCGCTGACGCGTCCCTCCTTGCTTGCGCTGTAACCGACGGCGCTGCTTTTCACACGGCGGGCGATGATCTTCTGGATGCCATCGAACGCACCGCCGCAGATGAAAAGGATGTTGCGCGTATCCACCTGGATGAGCTTCTGCTCCGGGTGTTTGCGCCCGCCCTGCGGGGGCACGCTCACCGTGCTTCCCTCCAGCAGCTTCAGCAGGGCCTGCTGCACACCTTCACCGCTCACATCCCGCGTGATGCTGGGAGTGTCGCTCTTGCGGCTGATCTTGTCTATCTCGTCAATGAAGACGATGCCCCGCTCGGCCTTGCTCACATCGTAATCAGCGGCCTGCAGCAGGCGGCTCAGGATGCTCTCCACGTCCTCACCCACATAGCCGGCCTCGGTGAGCACCGTGGCATCCGCGATGGCGAAGGGCACGTTGAGCATCCGGGCGATGGTCTTGGCAAGCAGGGTCTTGCCGCTGCCGGTCTCCCCCACCAGAATGATGTTGCTCTTCTCGATCTCCACCTCATCCATCGCCGATGATGGACGCTGCAACAGGCGCTTGTAATGGTTGTAGACCGCCACGCTGAGGACCTTCTTGGCGTCGTCCTGGCCGATGATGTACTCGTCGAGGAAGCGCTTGATGTCCGATGGCCGCTGCAGGATGAGGTTGCCCTCCACCTCCTTGCGGGAGCGCTGGCTGAGCTCCTCACTGATGATGTTCTGTGCCTGCGTGATGCAACTGTCGCAGATGTGGCCTGTGATACCCGCGATAAGGACATTGGTATCCTGCTTGTCGCGGCCGCAGAACGAACACTTGATGTCTTTCTTATCCATCTGTGGGGACGTCTTCTTCTAAACGGGAAATGGACCGAACGGGTTGCAAGATAGGGCGAAGGCCGGGGGATCGCTCCACCCGGCCTTCCACATCGCGTCATGCGCCGCACGGATCGCGGGCGCGGATGCGCAAGCCCTATTTGTGCTTCAGGAGCAGTTCATCGATCATGCCGTACGCCTTGGCCTCCTCGGCGATCATCCAGTAGTCGCGGTCACTGTCCTTCTCCACCTTTTCGAACGGCTGTCCGCTGTGCAGGCTGATGATGTCATAGAGCTCCTTCTTGAGCTTCACGATCTCACGAACGGTGATCTCCATGTCCACGGCCTGCCCCTCGGCACCGCCCAATGGCTGGTGGATCATAACGCGGCTGTGCTTGAGCGCGCTGCGCTTGCCCTTCGCACCGGCGCAAAGCAGCACGGCCCCCATGGAGGCTGCCATGCCCGTGCAGATGGTGGCCACATCGCAGTTGATGTACTGCATGGTGTCGTAGATGCCCAGTCCCGCATACACACTGCCCCCCGGGCTGTTCATGTAGATCTGGATGTCCTTCCTGGCGTCGACGCTCTCCAGGAACAGCAGCTGCGCCTGGATGATGTTCGCCACCTGGTCATTGATGCCGGTGCCCAGGAAGATGATGCGGTCCATCATCAACCGGCTGAACACGTCCATCTGTGCCACGTTCAACTGGCGCTCCTCGATGATGTAGGGCGTCATGGAGGAGGTGACGAGGTGACTGGTGTAGCTGTGCAGGGTGTTGCTGCTGATGCCGCGGTGTTTGACGGCATACTGCTTGAATTCGTCCTTGGGGAACATCGGTCGTTCGTTGTTTGGTGGGTGATCCGGGGCGCGTGGCGGCGTCAGGCCATGCGGGCCAAGTTAACGAAGGCATCGAAGCCCATGCGTTCCTCCCTGGGGCTGAGCAGGGCCTTGAAGTGTGTGGTGAGCTTCTGCTCCACGATGCTGTTGCGCATCCGCCCCAGCTGTTCGCGGTCGCCGAGCATGCGCGCCGCCACCTGCTGCAGCTGGTCTCCTTCCGGAGCGGGCAGTCCGTATTGCATGAACTGATCGGTGACATAGCGCTTGGCGAATGCATCCAACTCCTCCCCCTTGGCCTCCAGACCGTACTTCTCAACCACGCGGTCCTGGATCAACTGGCGCTTCAGGCCCGCGGCATAACCGGCATAGCCCTGCTCCACCTCGTCCGGCGTGATGGGCTTCTCGCTCGTCTCCTGGATCCAACGCTTGAGGAAGCTGTCCGGCAGCTCCACGCCGGTGCGCTTTTCCAGGGCACGGAACACTTCGCGGGTGTAGATGCGGTCGCTGTCGCGGCGGAACATGTTCTCCAGCCCTTCCTTCACCTTGTTGCGGAAGCCGGCCTCGTCGCTCACCGCATCCCTGCCATACACGCGGTCGAACAGCTGCTGGTCCACAGGCACCTGCACCATCCGCTTGATCTCCGCGATGCGGAAGAGGAACCCTCCGCGCAGGTCATGCACACGGTCATGGTCGACGCCCAGCATGCGTGCGAGGTCGTCGTGGTCGCGGCTCACCTTGTGGGGGTCGACGGCAACCTCATCGCCCACACGCCTGCCGGTGAGGGCCGTACGTGCGGCATCATCGGTGAGGAACTCAAGGCTGATGGTGGCCCGGTTCATGATGCCACCCGCCTTGATGGTGCCATCGGCATCGAGTTCGATCATGTCGCCGAGCAGCATGTCGCCCCCCTCGCTCACCTCGGCGCTCTCCACCGAACCGAATCGGCGGCGCATGTCATCGATCTCGCGCTGCACGAGCTCATCGGTCACGTCCACAAGCGGGAAGGTGACGCCCAGCTTGTCATTGAGCTCCACGTCGAAACTCGGGGCGATGCCGAGCTCATAAGCGAATTGCAGGTCCCCGGGCTCGTCCCAGTTGTTGGCATCCATGGTGCCACGCTTGGGGAGTGGCTGCCCAAGCACGCGGATGGCGTTCTCCTGCAGGTAGGTGCGCAGCTGCTGGTCGATGAGGCGCTCCACTTCGTTGACCAGCACGGCCTTTCCAGCGCGCTTGCGGATGATGCTCATGGGCACCTGGCCGGGACGGAAGCCCGGGATCGCGGCGGTTCGGCGCTGCTCCTTCAGGGCCTTTTCCACACCGGGTGTGTAATCGTTGGGGGATAGCTTCACCTTCAGGGTTGCGGTGAGCGTACCGGTCTCTTCGCGTTCGATGTTCATGCTCGTGGGGTTGCGGAGTTGAGGGGGTGGGCCGGGCGGGGGATGGATCGTTGGGAGTTTGGAATGGTGGGGGTTGGCATCGAGGTGTTGCCTCGTTCAACGCGCAACCCTACAACCGCTGCAACTCCCATCTTCACTCCAACCACCAACCCGGGTTCCCATGGCTGTCCAGTACGGACGGGGGGACTCGAACCCCCACACCTCGCGGTACCAGATCCTAAGTCTGGCGCGTCTACCAATTCCGCCACGTCCGTATGCATTTCCACAGGCGAACATGCCACCCGCCTGCGGAAGGGTGGCAAAGATAGGCGCCGGTGGTGGGTATCACTTCGGACGGCAGCATCAACGGACACCACGATACCCGCATCGTTCAGGCGGCCCCGCCACCTGCTTACCTTCGCGCCCCGCATGAAGCACCTCGACCCCAGGGAGCTCTCCATTCCCGAACTGCACAGTTACCTGGTGGGCGCCATCGGCCCGCGCCCGGTCGCCTTCGCCAGCACCATCGATGGCGATGGCAGGCCCAACCTGAGCCCGTTCAGCTTCTTCAATGTCTTCGGGGCCAATCCACCCCTGCTCATCTTCAGCCCCGCCCGCCGCGGCCGCGACAACACCACCAAGCACAGCTACCACAATGTGAAGGCCGTGCCCGAGGTCGTGATCAATGTGGTGACCTACGCCATGGTGCAGCAGACCAGCCTGGCCAGCACCGAGTATCCCGAAGGCGTGAACGAGTTCGTGAAGGCCGGCTTCACACCCCTTCCATCCGATGTGGTGCGGCCCTTCCGTGTGAAGGAAAGCCCCGTACAGTTCGAGTGCCGCGTACAACAGGTGATCGAGACCGGAACGGGTGGTGGTGCGGGTAACCTGGTGCTTTGCGAGGTGGTGCGTATCCACGTGGACGAGGCGGTGCTCGATGAGCGCGGCAGGATCGACCAACGGAGGATCGACCTGGTCGGGCGCATGGGTGGCCACTTCTACTGCCGTGCCCATGGCGATGCGCTGTTCGAGCTTGCGCAACCCACCACCAACCTGGGAGCCGGGGTGGATGCATTGCCGGCCCACGCGCGGCTCAGCACGATACTCACGGGAAATGAGCTGGGACAGTTGGGCGTTCTGGAACACGTGCCGGACGAAACACGCGTGAACGAGTACAAGCTCACCGAGCTGAGCGACCTCTTCATCGCACACCACGACAGGCCAAAGGACCTGATGGAGGCGCTGCACCGGCGCGCACAGGAGCTCCTGCGTGACAAGCGCGTGGAGGAGGCCTGGCTCACGCTCCTTACCTTCAACGACCGATAAACGATCCTTTCCAAGGCCCCGAGGGCCGTTAGAACACCATGGCACAAGTCACCATCACCGGCTCGATCAAGATGATCGGCAAGACACAGGATGTCTCCGACAAGTTCCGCAAGCGCGAACTCGTCATCACCGAACCCAGCGGGCAGCGCCCACAGCACATCCCGGTGGAGTTCACGCAGGACCGCTGCGGGCTGCTCGACGGCTTCAACCCCGGTGAGGAGGTGAGCGTGAGCTGCTATGTGAACGGGCGTGAATGGACGGGGCGCGATGGCGTGACGAAATACTTCCTCAGCCTCAGCGGCAACCGCATCGAGCGGGCTGGAGGCGCACCCGTCGCCGGTGGCACCTATCAGGCCGCTCCGCCGCACGGCGCAGCCGACATGCCACCCATCGGTGGTGACGACGACGACCTACCGTTCTGACCGGGTGCACCGGAACCCGGTTTCGGTACACTACCGGATGCGACGGCCCTTCCAGCGGGGCCTGTAAAGGCGCGACACCACCGCGATCACGGGTGCATAGACCGTGAATGCCAGCAGCGCCGCGAACGTGCGCACGGGACGAGGGCGCTCCTCGCCGGCAAGCCGGTGCACGTCACCCGTCACCTGCACCAGGGGCACGCACCAGGCAGCCCATGCGGCCAGCAGCAGGGTCCACGTGCGCAGGAGTCCATCCCCCACCCGCTGGTCCGCAACGGCCAGCACGGTGAACACCGTCAAGGCCCAGGGCAGCAAAAGCGCCACCAGTGAAACCAACCCGGACACCGGGTCGCGGACGGCGCCCATCTTACCCGCCCACCGCAGTCGCTGGGTGAGCGCCTCGCCGCATGAGGGTGCCGCCTGTACACGCACCCAGAGCGCTGCATCCACGGCCACCTCCACCGTACGTCCGGCGCGGCGCATGCGCTGCAGCAGGAACACATCGTCGCCGCTGTCCCGCACATCACCAAGGTATCCACCCACCGCTTCAAAGGCTGTGCGCCGGAACGCCAGGTTGGCCCCGTTCGCCAGCATCGGCCGCCCCTCGCTCCATGTACCCACCAGCGCTGCCAGCAGGGCCGCCTGCTCCTCGACCTGGAGCATGCCGCACAGCCCATCGCCCTCCGTACGCACGGGCAGCAACAGAAGGTCACAGGGGTGGGCCTGGAACGCCGCCGCCACCGCTGCCACGCGACCCGGGGCACAGCGGGCATCGGCATCGGTGAGCAGGACCAGTTCATGCTGTGCCGCGCGGACACCCGCCATGATGGCCGCCTTCTTGCCCGCACCCTCCTCCATCGGCAGGTAGCGCAGCTGCGGCCACTGGCGTGCCATCGACGATACCAGCCGCTGGACAGGCTCCTCGCTGTGGTCATCCACCACGATCACCTCCGTCAATGCACGGGGATGGCCTTGGGCATGAAGGTCCTGCAGCAGCGCGGCCAGCTCATCCGCTCCGTTGCGCACCGGCACAAGCACCGTGATGGGGACCATGGAGCCATCGCCCCCGCCACGTGCGGCCACCCGGGCGATGGCCCCACGCCACGCATTGGTGCGCAGGGCCATGGCTGCGGACACCACGAACAGGCTCAGGGCGATGAGGACCCAGCTCGTCATGATACCGGGGGGCCATCGGGCGTTCGTGCGAGCAGCAGCACCGCACCGCCGATGAGCGCGGGCAGCATGAGGTTCACCGCCCAGATGAGCGCGGTGACGAGCAGCAGTGCCGCTGGATCACCGGGAACCACGCTGGTGATCACACCCCCGCGGATGCCGAGTTCGGTGAGCGCGGTGCTGGGCACCCAGGTGGTGATGAGGAACACCACCGGGACCAACAGGAAACCCGAAACCAGCCCCACGCCTGCCACCACGTGCAACAGCCACACGAACTGCGCGGTGAACACCGCATAGCGAAGAAGGCTAAGGAGCAGTACGTGACGGATCACCGATGGCCTCACCGCGCCCAGCCCTTCAATGGCTGCGGCGATGCGTTGCGGCCAGCGCACCAGGGCAAGCAGGCGCGCCAGCGTGGCCGGCAGGAACAACAGCAGCAGCACCGACGCACCCACCGCCAGGGTGGCCCACACCAGTGCTGTCCACGCCGGGCCGGTCACTGCCGCCGTACCTTCCTGGAGGCGGGCGACACCCACCGCGAGCGCACCGAGGGCCATTGTCACCGCGAACTGCGCCAGGCTGCCCAGCAGGGTGATGGCACCGCCCTGCAGGCGATGCTCCGGTGCAAGGTAGAGCACCCGCCCGGCGAACTCCCCCACACGATTGGGGGTGATGATGCCCACGGTGGTTCCCGCGAAGGTGGCCATCAGCGCACGAGCAGGTGGGATGGGTTCCAGGTGGTGCACGAGCGACCGCCAT
>JBIJDX010000286.1:0-2792 GCA_044343855.1 Flavobacteriales bacterium | reverse complement strand
GGTCCGGCGCAATTCCTCGGAGGCCTCGGTGAGCTTGCGCGCCTGCCGCAGTCCAGGGTTCCGGGCATGGGCGGTATCAAGGGCGGCTTCCAATGTGAACCGAGGAAGCTCCTGCGCCTGCAATTGTGCTGCACCACCCAAGGCCAGCAGCAGTACGACCGCCTTCACCGGGACAGTGGACCGTTTCACACGGCTCCACACCATCACATACAGCACAGGCAGCACCACCAGGGTGAGCAGCGTGGCGGTGACGAGCCCACCGATGACCACCGTGGCGAGCGGACGCTGCACCTCGGCACCGGCACTCCCGCTCAGTGCCATGGGCAGGAAGCCGAGCGAGGCCACGCTGGCGGTCATCAGCACGGGACGCAGGCGGAGGACGGTGCCCTTGCGGACGCGTTCCACCACATCGTCCACGCCCTCTTGCGCCAGTTGCTGGAAGGTGTTGATCAGCACCATGCCGTTGAGCACGGCCACCCCGAACAACGCGATGAAGCCCACGCCGGCACTGATGCTGAAGGGCATGCCCCGCAGGTGGAGCGCAGCCACCCCACCGATGGCGCTCAACGGCACAGCGGTGAAGATGAGCAGGGCGTTCGGCAGGGAGCGGAAGGTGAAGTACAGCAGCCCCAGGATCAGCAACAGCGCCAGTGGCAACGCGATGGCCAAACGGGCCTTGGCCTCCACCAGGTTCTGGAACTGCCCACCGAATGTAAGGTAGTAACCGGGCGGCAGCTTCAGGTCGCGGTCCACGCGCTGCTGGATCTCGGCCACGAGGCTTTCCACGTCACGCCCATGGGCGTTCACCCCCACGTAGATTCGGCGTTGCGCGTTCTCGTGGGTGATCTGCGCCGGGGCGTCGGCATAGCGTACTTCGGCCACCTGGTCCAGCGGCAAGAGGTTGCCGTTGCGCGAGCGGACGAAGAGCCGGGCCACGTCCTGGATGTCACGCCGGGCGCTGGTGTCGGCGCGCACCACCAGGTCGAAGCGGCGCTCGTTCTCGTAGATGCTGCCCGCTGCCTCACCTGCGAACGCTGCGCGCACCGTGCGGTTCACCTCCTCCACATCGCAGCCCAGTGCCGCCATGCGCTCACGGTCATACGAGATGGTGATCTGCGGAAGGCCGCTAACCCGCTCAGGTTGGGGTGATCCTGCTCCCGGCACACCGGCGATCAGCGCAGCCACGCGGTCGCCGATGGCGCGCAGGCTGTCGAGGTCCGGGCCATAGACCTTCACGGCGATGTCCTGCCGCACACCGGTCATCAGTTCGTTGAAACGCATCTGGATGGGTTGGTTGATCTCGAAGAACACACCGGGAATGGTCTGGAGGGCCCGCAGCATGGAGTCCGCTAGCTGCCAGTAATCCTGGGTGGTGGTCCATTCCTTCTTCTCCTTCAGCATGATGAGCATGTCCGTCTGCTCGGGGCTCATCAGGTCGGTGGGCACTTCGGCCGTGCCGGTCTTGCCCACCACCATCTTCACCTCGGGGAACTGCATCAGCTTATGCTCCACCAGCTGGTTGTTGGCCACACTCGCGGTAAGTGCGCTGCCCTGCGGCAGGATGCTGTGGAAGGCGAAGTCCCCTTCCTCCAACTGCGGGATGAACTCACCGCCCATCCGCAGGAAGCCGAACACACTGGCGCCGAGCAGGGCCGCCGCCGAGACCACCACGGCCATGCGATGCCGCAGCACACGCTCCAATAACGGGCGATACGCGCCTTCCACGGCGGCCATCATGCGGTCGCTGAAGTTGGGCCTGTCCTGGCCGGTGCGTCGCTTGATGAACAGCGCGCTCATCATGGGCACGTAGGTGAGGCTGAGCAGTATGGCGCCCAGGATGGCGAAGGCCACGGTGCGGGCCATGGGACCGAACATCTTGCCTTCGATACCGCTGAGCGACAGGATGGGCACGTACACGATGAGGATGATGAGCTGACCGAAGGTGGCCGCGTTCATCATCCGTCCGGCCGCCGTGCCCACCTCATCGTCCATCTCTGTCCGGCTCAGCTCGGCGTGCGCACGTCCATGGTGCAGGCGATGGAGCACAGCTTCCACGATGATCACCGCGCCGTCCACGATCAACCCGAAGTCGATCGCGCCCAGGCTCATCAGGTTGCCGGTCTCACCGGTGAGGTCCATCAGGATCAGCGCGAAGAGCATGGCCAGCGGGATCACCGAGGCCACGATGAGCCCTGCGCGCAGCTGCCCCAGGAAGAGCACCAGCACGAGGATCACGATGAGCGCGCCTTCGAGCAGGTTCTTCTCCACCGTGCCGATCGCGCGGTCCACCAGGGCGGTGCGGTCCAGGAAGGGATCGATCATCAGCCCTTCCGGCAGGTTGTTCTCGATGCGCGCCAGGCGCTCCTTCACCCGGGCCACCACCTTGTTGGCGTTCTCGCCCTTCAGCATCATCACGATGCCCCCCACCACTTCGCCTTCACCGTTGCGGGTCATGGCCCCGTAGCGCGGCGCATGGCCCAGCCGCACCGTGGCCACATCGCGGACCAGGACCGGTGCACCATGCTCCGGCGTCTCCACCACGATGCGCTCCACATCGGCGATGCCCTTCGCCAGACCCACCCCGCGGATGTAGTAGGCGTTGCTGCTGCGCTCGATGTAGGCGCCACCGGTGTTGCCGTTGTTGCGTTCCAAGGCGGCCAGGAGATCGCCGATGCCCAGGCCCATGCCGTGCAGCCGGGCGGGGTCAACAGCCACTTCGAACTGCTTCAGGTAGCCCCCGAAGCTGTTGATCTCGGCCACCCCGGCGGTGCCCATCAGCTGGCGGGCGACGA
>JBIJDX010000012.1:0-25619 GCA_044343855.1 Flavobacteriales bacterium | reverse complement strand
GCACAGGGCGCCACGCCGTTCACGGTGTAGGTGTAGACGCCCCCGCTCATGGTGGCGGGGTCGATCTGTCCGCCCACCACGGGGGATGGTCCGCTCCAGGAGCCACCGGCCTGCGGTGCGCCACCCAGTTGTGCGAAGAGCGAGGCGGGTGCGTCGGTGCTGCACAGGGTGATGCTGCCGGGTGTTCCCGCGTTGGCTATCGGAGATACATTGACCGTGACGGTACTCGCGATAACCGCACCCCCGCATGCGCCCGCACCTCCGACTGAATAAGTGTAGATGCCCGGCGCATCGGTTCCGGGGGTGAAGGTTCCCGAATGCACCCCGCCCCCCGGTGCTGTCCATGTGCCGCCGGCCGAGGGGTTGCCACCAAGTTGCGCGAAGAGGTTCAAGGCGGCGGCATTCGCACAAACACTCACGGAAGCGCTGGTGCCTGGATCCGCACCATTGTCCACCGTGATCGTCATGCAGTCAGTGCTCAGGCATTCGGGGTACCCTGCTTGGTAGACGGTAACACAATAAGTGGTGGTTACAGCCACGTTGGCGACGGGGTTCGCAATGTTGGGGTTGCTAAGGCCTGCAGCGGGGCTCCAGCTGTAGATGTAATTGCCTCCGGGACAGTTCGCGGCACCCACCCACGCCACACCCGAAGCGGGACCGAGGGGCGAGGCGTATACCACTGCGCCACTGCCGTTCACAAGGGTGTAGTACTGTTCTCCGTTGTAAATGGAGCCGGCGGTGTATGTCAGGGTGATCACATCGCCCTGCTGGACGGGTATGCCGACGCTGCCCGAGGCTCCATTCGCAAGCGTCCAGGAAGAGGACACCCCGTTCACCGTTATGGTGACCTGCGAGCCATTGGTTCCAATGATGCCGGTCCATCCATCGCCGAAGGTGTCGAACAGGTTCAATGTGTAAACGCATGATGTTGGCAGGCCACCCCCGCCCACGCTCGCCCCAAGTTGAACGGGTGTGTTGCAGGTGCTCGCATCCGTGCCTGCGTTCACCAGTGGACCCGGAATGATGGTCACTGTCAACGTCGTGTCGTACGTGCAGCCGAAATTGTCCGTCACCGTGTACGTGTAGTCGTAATTGCCGGGACCGGGTGGAGTGACGCACAGGGTGTTGCAGTTCGCGCTGGTACTGCTCACATGCGGACCGCTCCACGAGGAACTGTCGCAACCGGCGCCATAGCTGGGAGTGAATGAGATCAGGTCGTCATACAGTGCGGGGTTGAAGTCAATGCCCCAGTTGCAGATGAACCCATTGTCCGAAGCCCACAGGTCGCACACCTCGATGGTCCAGGTACCGTTGAGCGGTGATCCGATCAGGCCGTTGAGGGGGTTCAGGCTTTCATAGGTGCCTGCCGGAAGTGTCAGGCCCGCATTGTCGACCCACGTTCCATTCGTAGATGTGGGGCTGAAGCAGTAGTTGTAGCATACACCCTGCGCGTTCGGCGTGAGGTCGTCGTCGACCGGCTCACCAAGGAAGGTGCCCGCACCACCTTGCTGGTGCATCACAACGGTCTGGCCGTTCGGGCTGATGATACTGATGACCAGGTCGCCGATGAACGAGTGCTCCATCTCCATGCAGATGGTCTGCAGGTCGTTGACATTGGTCAAGGTCTGCCCTGGAAGGAACTGGGTGTAGGTGAGCTCGGAGGTGAAGCACTGGCCCACATTGTCCGGCAGGAACACCCCCCCGCCAAGGTCGGTCTCGGGAAGCTCGTTCCAGGTGGTTCCGTTCACCACTCCGTCAATGCACAAGGTCTGGCCTGTGCAGCCCAATAGCTCACCTCCCGTGCCTTGGAAGTTGGGCTCGGTGCCCACCAGTACTTGCAGGTCCACCCGGTTGGTACTCGCACAACCATTATTGTCCACCAGGAACAGCTGCGCAGTATATCCACCGGGCTGCGCATAGACGTGGTTGACCACCGGTCCCGCATTGTTCAGAATGGTGCCGTCACCGAATTCCCAACGCCGGCTGGCAATGTTGAAGCCGGCTGCGGCGAATGAGGCAGCGCTGTTGAAGGTCACGCTCTCTCCCGGGCAGATGCGCTGGGGTCCCAACGTGCCGTGCGTTGCTACGGCGGTGGGTCGGGTGCACGGCTGGTAACACGTGATCGCCGCAGCGAAGATGCCAAGCCCGCTGCCATTTGAAGCGAACACCACCGTAAGGCATCCCGTGGTGTTCGCCGGTGACGCGGATACCACCTGTCCCTGCAGCCCGGTACCCGTCCAGGTGCCGATCACGGGTGCTCCCGTCCCGTCCCCATCGTGGATCCGCATGAAGTCGATCGGCGCTGCCCCGGCGGTGCTCAGGTTGAAGGTGATGAAGTCCAGGGAGATCGCACCACCAGGTGCATCGGGACAGATGGTGTAGGTGAAGTTCTCGTTGTTGCCGTAGCCTGATCCACCCTGGCCGCCGCTGTCCAACAGGGCCCCGGTGCAGGTGCTCACGGCGCCATTGGACATGGTGAAGGTCTGCCCCGCCGCAATGCCCGTGAAGAGGCATAGGAACAACAGCATGACGCCGTTCATGCTGTGACGGTCGGTCACGCACGATGCAATGGCACGCAGTCGTATCATCGGTCCCATCAGGATGCGCTATGAAGATATGTGTGGTTTCCAGATCCTGTGTATTCTCCGGTGGAACGGTGTCAGTGATACATGAATGCGGCCGGAGCGTCGATGGATGGCATTTCCGGAAGCGCATCGACTCCGCGATCGATCCTGCGGCGGAAAAGTGGAAAAGGCAAAAATGAAGGAAGGCCGCCCATCGGACGGCCCTCTTTCGTTTTGGCTCCACCGGGTCATTCAAATGACCCGCGAGGAGTGCGGAGGAATGATCACCTGATCAACGTCACATGTCCCATCAACTCCTTGCGGGTCTGCGTCTCCTTCACTTCATACGTGATCCGGTACGTGTAGACTCCCTGGGGCAGGATGTCACCATTGTTCTGTGCGGCACCGCTCCATTGCACCAGCGGGTCTGTCGAGGTGAGGATGACACCTCCCCAACGGTCATAGATACTGAGTTCGAACGAGGTGATGGAGGCGATGTTCACGCTCATGCCCCACGTGTCGTTCAACCCATCGCCGTCCGGGGTGAACGAGTTGGGTATGTACGTGAACAGGATATCCTCGATGACCACGGTCTGGCACGTGGTGTCGGCGCAGTCGTTCATGTTGTACGCCACCATGCACACCTCGTAGTTGCCAGGCTCACGGTCGCTGAACACGTAGGAGGGGTTCTCTTCGGTGCTGCTCATCAGGCCTGCGATATCCCATGTATACCGTTCCGCTCCCGTGCTCGTATTGATGAACCGGATGCTTGGAGCAATGATGTTCGCCGGCTGGGGACCCCACAGGAAGCCGCTTACCACGGGAGGCGGTCCGGTTACAACCACCAGACGCGAACCGAGGCATCCTGCCTGGTCGCGGATCCATACGAGGTAGGGCTGCTCGCAAGCATCCTCCAACACCGACGACGCCGTCCAGGTGTTCGCGTTATCGAAGCTGTACGACACTGCACGTGCGTCATCCACGATCACCCGGCCGCTGCATTCGCCCGCACAGGTGACCGGTTCAAAGGTCAGGGAGGAGATCTCCAGCAGTGGCGGTTCACTGATCGTGACCGAACTTGTAAGCGTGCATCCATTGTCATCGGTGACGGTAACGGTGTAGTCACCTGCACACAGGTCCGTGATCTGGTCCGCACCAGGCCCTGCCACACCCGTGGACCAGTTGTAATCCAACGCCACCGCGGCATTTCCACCACCCACAAGTGCCTGGGCATTGCCGTCACAATAGGTGTAGCACACGGCGTCACTTGTGGTGAAGTCGATCGTGATCGGATCGGTGAAGGTCATCAGCACGCTGTCCACCGTATTGCAGAAGGCGCCATCGTTCTCCCTCCAATAGAACCAATGCTGGCCACCCATGCCGGGCTGCAGTGTTACTGATGTGGCGGGGGCGAAGGCGTCGTCGAACACCGCTCCCGCAGGACCGAACCAACGGCCAACACCGGTATTTCCGGGCGTGGCGCTGAGCGCGATGCTCAGGTTGCAGGAGAGCAATGGAAGGCCGGCATCCGGTATCCCGCAACAAACGGGGTCATCCGCAGGTATCACGGTGATGTCCAGCGTGCTGGATACCTGGCAGCCGGCGGCGCTGGTGACCGTGTAGGTGTACAGGCCGCCCGGGCTGGTCAGCGTTTCGAACAGGCCCGGAACACTTGCTCCTACACCATCCGTCCACACGCCGTTGGCATCGGGTGTTCCAAGGAGCGAGTCGGTCATCAGGAAGTCAGGCGTTCCGGCACAGAACTGCAGCGTGGTGCTGATACCCGCATCGATACCCGGATCCGGAAGATCGATCAGCACCGTGGCGGACGCGGTGCAACCATTGTCATCCGTGACCGTCACAGAGTATTCGTCCGGGCACAGGTCGGTGATCTGATCGGCGCCAGCGCCTGATACACCGTTCGACCATTGGAAGTTCATCGCCACGGCGGCATTCCCCCCGCTCACCACCGCCTCCGCATCGCCATCACAGTTGCCCTCGCATACTGCATCGTTGGCGTTGAAGTCGATCACGATGGCATCGGTGAAGGTCATCAGTACGCTGTCCACGGTGTTGCAGAAGGCCCCATCGTTCTCACGCCAGTAGAACCAATGCGAGCCACCCATGCCGGGCTGCACGGTGACGGTGGTGGAGGCTGCGAACTGGTCTGCGAAGCTGGCGCCCACGGGACCGAACCACTGTCCCACACCCGTATTCCCCGGAGTTGCACTGAGGTCGATGGTGAGATCGCAGGAATAGTCGGGTAGACCCGCGTCCGGAATGCCACAGCAGGTGGGGTCGTCCAACGGGATGACCGTGATGTTGAGCGTGCTCGTGGCCACGCAACCGCTGGGGCTCGTCACGGTGTAGGTATACTGGCCTCCCGGAGTGCTCAGCGTCTGGAACAGGCCCGGGACAGCGGCGCCTGCACCGTTCGTCCAAACACCCGTGGCATCCGGTGTGCCCTGCAGCGAATCGGTCATCAGGAAATCCGGTGATCCCGCACAGAACGAGAGCACAGCACTGAGACCCGCATCGATGGACGGGTCCGGTATCACCTGGACGCTATCGATAACGGCGCAGTCCGGGTTGCCCGTGGGATAGGCTGTCAAGTAATACCACGTGGGCGAGGTCACGTACACATCGGTCTCGGGGTCGGAGGGGTCCGACAGCCCCGCGACCGGGCTCCAGGACCAGACGGTGTTGGAAACGCCACCGGAGCAATCCACGATGCCGTTGTATGCCACACCCGTAGCCGGACCCAGCGGCGACTGGTACAACAGACCGCCCGTTCCGTTGTAGACGGCGAACGAATGTTCGTTGTTGAAGGCGCCCGGCGCGAAACTTACCACGAAGGTCTGGCCCGAGGATACGGGTATGCTTATGAATTGCGGCGATGGGGCCGTCATCGTATACGTATTGCTGACCCCCGCGACCGTAACGGTCAGCTGAGCACCGTTCCAGCCATCGCCCCAGGTGTCCTCAAGCTCGATCTGGTAATTGCAATCCTCCGGTGGTCCGTTCGCCACGATCTCGCCGGCCATGGGTACCGGGTCGTTGCACAGGGTCACCGTCGGGCCCGCGTCGATCACCATCTGAGGCTCTACGGTCACCGTGATCGTGGTGTCGTACGTGCACCCGAAGTTGTCGGTCGCTGAATAGACATAATCGTACGTGCCCGGAGTGGTGATGGCCGCCGTGGCGATGGATGCATTGTTCGGATCGGTCGTCAGGAACGGACCTGTCCATCCTGCGGAATCCACACTGGCGCCATTGATGGATGGCGTGAACTGGGTCACATCCGGTATGATGCTCGGGTCGAAGTTGATGGACCATGAACAGATGAAGCCGTTGTCGGCTCCCCAGAGATCCGTGCTCTGGTAGGTCCACTCACCGTTCAACGGACAGCCCAACAGGCTGTTGAAGGTGCCCACCGGCTCGTACGTGCCGGGGTTCAGCGATTGTGCGGGAGGCGTTCCTGCTGAGGTGGTGTTGCCCGAACCAGCGTTGGAGTTGTCCACCCAAGTTCCGTTCGTCGCGGTGGGGCTCCAGCAGTAGTTCCAACACTCGCCGATGACAGGGTTCGTGTTGCTGTCAGTGTCATTGGGTGCCCCCAGGTAGGTTCCTCCTCCACCCTGCTGGTGGAAGATGAGCGTCTGTCCGTTCGGGCAGTAGACCTGCAGCACGAGGTCGCCCATGAAGGTGTGCTCCATCTCCACGCAGATCGAGAGGATGTCACCGATGTCGTTCAGCGTCTGCCCGGGCTCGAACTGGGTGAAGCTCAGGCTCGATGTGAACGGCTGTCCCACGTCATCGGGAAGGAACACGCCCTCACCGAAATTGGCATCCGGAAGACCGGTCCACGTGACCGGCGCCACAACCCCGACAAGGTCGACGGTGGCGCCGAAACAGGTCACCACGCTCTCGATCGTACCGGTGAACAGGGGGGTGGTGCTCACCAGCACTTGGAGGTCCACAACGTTGGAGTTCACGCACCCGTTGTTGTCGACAAGGTTCAGCTGCACGATGTATTCCCCCGGTTCTGCGAAGGAGTGGCTGGCCGTGGGACCTGCGGCCGTGCTGCCGTCGTCGAACTCCCATTCGTAGCTGACAATGTTGAAACCGGGGGCTGCGGTTGATGCGGTTCCATCGAAGGAGATCTGCTCACCCACGCAGATGAGTGCCGGGGCGGCTTCGCTCATGCTCGCGATGGCCTCGGGTCGATCGCATGGGGTGAAGCAGGTGATGGAAGCGGCGAAGTTGCCGGTGCCCGTGCCATTGCTGATGAATTGAACGGTAAGGCAACCCGTGCTGTTGGCGGGTGTGGCGGATACCACCAATCCCTGCAGATCGCTACCGGTGTACTCCCCCAGGAAGGTCTCACCCGTATTGTCACCATCCCAGATGCGGATGCGGTCCGGGTTGGGCTGGGCTCCGCTGAGGTTGAAGATCAACCAGTTCAGCGATATGCCATCACCGGGGGTGTCAGCACAGATCACCACCGTGAAGTTCTCGTTGTTGTTATACGGTGCCGCAGGCCCTCCGCTATCCTCCAGAACGCCCACACAGGTGGTGATGGTGCCGGCCGTGATGCTGAACTGCTGCGCCAACAAGGGCAGGGCCAGAAGGGCGCCCATCAACAGGGCCGGGAGCCTGAGGGAAGCGGAGCGAAGAAGGGGGCACATGGTCATGTCGGTTCGGTGCTTGTGCTGTCGAATGGATGCCTATGGCACTCAAGAGAAATGATGCAGCATCCGGTGCAAAGGTTGCCTGTGTGCAAAAATACCAAGCCCGGGTCTCCCCGGGCCTGAAAAGGTAACGATCCGGGGCATCGAAAGGTTCATCGGAGGAGGCCGACCGTTCCGTTGTAGGTGCCGCCCAGTTTCTCACCATCCTTCATTTCCACCACCCACACATATTCGCCCGGCGCGCAGGGCTCGCCCTTGTTGCCGACACGGCCGTTCCAAGGGCGGGATGCATCGCTCGTCTCATACACCAGCTGCCCCGACCGCGGATCATGCACGGAGAGCTTGAACCGAACGCCAAGTGTTCTGAGGGCCTCCGGAAGGAAAAGGTCGCCAACACCATCGCCGTTGGGTGAGAAGGTGGTAGGGGCCAGCAGAGCGTAGTCGTTCGCAATATGGACGGTCTGTTCCATCCGGTCCTTGCATCCTTGCGCGTTGGTCACGGTCAGTGTCACCGCATGCTCGCCAGCCTTCTTGTAGATGTGGTCCGGGTGCGCCACCTCCGATGTGCTGCCATCGCCGAAGTCCCAATGGTATGCAACACCGCCCTGGCTTCGGTTCTCGAAATGAACGGAGGGAACGGTGTTCCCGTATTCCTGTTTCACATGGATGAACGAGGCGTTGGGAAGTTCATGGATCACGATCCTGTCCGCTGCGGGCTTGTTCTTCACCACGGTGCCTCCCGCCGAACTATGTGAAAGCATTACTTCGAACGTACCAGCCTTGGAGAACACGTGACTGGGTCGGGCCTTGTTCGAGAAGCTGCCATCGCCGAAGTTCCACAGGAAGATGCCCTCGGAAGGCAGGTTCTCCGCCGCGAAATCAATGCTGGTGCCGGGGCAGCCCTCGGAAACGCTGGAACGGATGCCGGCCGCATCAGCGGCTGCCGTGACCACCGCTGGATCGCCCTTGTCGGATGGTTTCATGGGACCACCGTTCGTGCTGGCCAACTTGACGGTCGCCTGGGATGCCACTTCCGCCTTTTTCGTCGACCGTTCCACGGGTACCGCCTCATCCGCGACATTCGGTGCGGCGATCGCCGCTGCCTGGGATCGCTGCTCGGCCGGTCGCTCTTCCACAACGCGGGTACCCCCCCCCCGGAGGCCATCCCCCGCTGCGTCAGCCACCCCGTCGGGCCGTTGGGTCATCAACAGCACCGCGGCGCCCGCAGCTGCGCCACCTCCCAGAAGCAGCGCCATCAGTCCCCACGACTTCCTCGGAGGGGTCCTTTCACCCCTGTTCAGGCGCCCTTCCAACTGGGCCCAGTCGGCAGAATTGTAAGGCACCTCGAACGGCTCCAGGGTCCCCTTCACTGCGCGTTCGAACGCATCATGAGCATTCATCATCGGTCGTTCGTTGTGGCTTATCGCCGATCGGTGAGAAGTTTCTTCAGGTTGTGCTTGGCCTTGGCCAGGTTGCTCTTGCTGGTCCCCACATTGATGCCCAGCATACCGGCGATCTCCTTGTGGGTCAATTCCTCGAACACATACAGGTTGAACACCGTCCGGTAGGCGGGGGTGAGCTTCTGCATGGCATTGATGATATCGGCGGGCTTGAGGTCCTGGAGGACGTCCGTTTCATCGACCCCGCCAGGGTCCTCCTGCCCCGTATCCCCGAAGTCCTCCATGTGCAGGTCCTCACCCAATAGCAGGAATGCGTTCTTCGAACGACGGAAATGGTCGATGGCGGTGTTCACCACGATACGCCTGATCCATCCCTCGAAACTGCCTGCACGGTTGAACTGGTCCATGCTCCCGAACACCTTGATGAAGGCATCCTGGAGGATGTCCTTGGCCTGGTCCACGTTCTTGGTATACCGCATGCTCACGGCCATCATCCTGCCGTAGAACTGCTCATAGACCCGCTGCTGCGCCTTCCGGTCGCCGGCAAGGCAACCATCCACCAAGGCCGTGTGTGAAACATCCGGGGGGGTACCCTTCACCCAAGCGGGTATCAGGCGCACCTCCCTGCGGTCGTCGGCGGTATCCGGTCTGGCTGCCACGTTCTTTGGAGCCACTAAAGTAGCCATTTCGTGTACAAGACGCAACTGCCGCGGAAAGGATGCCTCGGCCAGTATCCCCTGTGGGGAGCGCGTTCACACAACCGCTGATGGACCGTCCGCCCCGCCCACCCGAAGGTGCCTACATTTGTACCCGGCCATTGGGCCTGTCATCATCACACCAACCCCATTCAATCCGAACCGAACGCATGAAAGTCACTGTGGTAGGGGCCGGTAATGTCGGTGCTACATGCGCTGATGCCGTTGCCCGTTGGGAGCTCGCCAACGAAGTGGTGCTGCTCGATATCAAGGAAGGCTTTGCCGAAGGCAAGGCGCTCGACCTATGGCAAACCGCCCCCATCAACCTGTTCGACTCGCGCGTGACAGGTTCCACCAATGATTATGGCAAGACAGCCGGCAGCGATGTGGTGGTGATCACCTCGGGCCTGCCCCGCAAGCCGGGCATGAGCCGCGATGACCTGATCGCCACCAATGCGGCCATCGTGAAGAGCGTCACCGAAAATGTTGTGAAGCACTCGCCCGATGCCATCATCGTGGTGGTGAGCAACCCGCTGGACGTGATGACCTATTGCTCCTACATCAACAGCAAGCTCCCCAGCCAGCGGGTGTTCGGCATGGCCGGCATCCTGGACACCGCCCGCTATCGCGCCTTCCTGGCCACCGAACTGAATGTAAGCCCGAAGGACATCCAGGCCGTGCTGATGGGTGGCCATGGCGATACCATGGTGCCCCTGCCGCGTTACACCACAGTGGGTGGGATCCCGGTCACGGAGATGATCTCCAAGGACAAGCTCGATGCCATCGTGGAGCGCACCAAGAAGGGTGGAGGAGAGATCGTTAACCTGCTGGGAACCAGTGCATGGTACGCGCCCGGCACCGCGGCGGCACAGATGGTGGAGTCCATCGTACGCGACCAGAAGCGGGTCTTCCCGTGCTGTGTCTGGCTGCAGGGCGAATACGGCCTCAAGGACATTTACATGGGCGCTCCCGTCATCCTCGGTCGCAACGGTGTGGAACGCATCATCGAGTTGCAGCTGAACGCGGAGGAGATGGAGCTGGTGAACGCCAGTGCCAAGGCCGTGAAGGAGGTGATGGACGTGCTGGACAGGATGAACTCCGGGGTCACGGCCTGATCCCCGGGAAGTGTCGATGGCGAAGGGCCGCCTCCTCATCGGGGCGGCCCTTCGCATGTGTGGTCCCTCATGGGTCCGTCACCACAAGCCTGCCCATCCGGACCCCTTCAGTGTTCTGCAGGCGGACCGTGTAGACACCGCATGGCCAGTCGCTCACATCCAACTGTACGGAGCCGGCTCTCACCCCTGTGCTCATCACCAGGTGGCCCAGGCTGTCGAAGACCGATAGTTCGCCACCTTGCAGGGTGCTCCCCGAACCGGAGATGCTCACCGGGCCGTGGGCCGGATTGGGGTGCATTCCCAACAGGGGTCTGCCCTCCACCACCGGAAAACCGGCGATCGCCTCGCTGGCCCAGAATCCAAGCCCGCCCCGGTAATTGCCGATCACCAGCTCCGGCAGACCATCGCCGGTGAGGTCGGTGGCCGCCACGCCGGTGCGGAAACCTTCGCGCAGGCCCAGGAAGGTGCTGTCCGCGAGGGTCCAGCTGCTGCCGGGGGTGGCGTCCAGGTCAGTGTACCTGTGGATCCAGCCTGCCTCCGAGCCGAGCAGCAGCTCCGTTCCGCCTTCCGGCAGGGTCACGACGGTGGGCACCGAGTAACCCGTTACGTTCCACCATTCGGTGGTGCTCACGTCCCCGGCGGATTCGCTCACGAGGGTCCAGGCGGGATCGGTGGGTGAACCCGTGTTGCGGTAATGGTTGAGGTTGCCGTTCCGCTCGCCCACCAGCAGGTCCAGCAGACCATCCCCGTCCAGGTCATGGAACACCGGTGTGGCGAACTGCCCCACATCGATGACACCACCCCCAGCGTCCGTCAGGTTCGGTGCCCACAGAACGAACTGGGCGCTGCCGGTGCCCCCGGTGTTGCGATACGCGTGCAATCGGCCCTGGAGGTCGCCGATGTACATGTCCTCGTCACCATCACCGTCCACATCGCCGAACGCCGGGTACATGCTCATGCCGATGCCGCTGGTCGACAGGCTCATGTAATCCGTGGTCACCAGTTCGAACCGCGGTGACTGGGCGGTTCCATTATTGCGGAGAAGCGCCATGGAACCGGTGTAACTGCCGGCCTGGTCGTGGTATCCATGGTTCGCCAGCACCAGGTCCATCAGCCCGTCGCGGTCATGGTCGAAGAACACCGGGAAGGCACCCTCGCCCACATCGATCATGCGGTCCTGGAACAGGTTGCGCTGCACCCGCTCAAAGACCGGGACCGCATCGGTACCCGCGTTCCGGAAGTACCATACGCTGTTGGCGTTCTCTGAGAGCGAGGTCGCGTTGGGGCTCACCAGCAGGTCACGCCTGCCGTCGTTGTCCACGTCCTCGAAATAGCAGGCTGGGAATACGGGTAGGTCCACGGGTACGTCGTACACCGGGAACAGGGTGTCCTCCGAGACGATCAACGACTGCTCGATGGTTCCGCCATTGTACAGCGCCACCACATTGTTGAAGGAGATGTCGCCCAGGAGCGCCTCCTTGACGCCATCACCGTTCAGGTCGAGGGCAAGGGTGGTGCTGCCTGCATGGGCGCGCTCCCCGGCAGCCCCGGGCTCGGCGGGCCGGTCTCCTTCACCTCCGCCCAACTCCGGATCGGGCACGTTGAAGTCGCAGGGAGCGTTGAGCGTCACGGAGTTGTTGCTGAAGTTCTCCACGAAGGATCCCCAACACTTGTTGCGCAGTTCGAAGGTGAGGCTGTCGCAGGTGCCGTACAATTCCACGCTGAGGTTCCTGTGATACTCCATGTAGGAACCCAGCAGGCTGAAGGTGAGGATGTCCAGGTCACCATCCCCGTCCATGTCCTCGATGGAGGGCAGGTCCACCTGGGAGACATACAGGTTTGCGACCGTTCCGGATCCCGATGGGGAGACATAGCGCGAATTGACCCGGTTGGTGACCAGCTCGAAGGATAGGTCACTGCCGAGGCTGGTGTTCCGGTATACACCGAAACCGGCCTGTGTGTAGGTGAAGATGTCCTCCTTTCCGTCGCAATTGTAATCCCGCATCAGCACCCAGTCGTGGAGTTCGCTGAACACGGCGGGGGGGGGGCTGAGCCGCTCCAAGCGGTAGGCGGTGGTTCCGGGGGTGCCGCTGTTGACCAGGGCGGTGACCACATTGCCCGACCGGTCGAACAGGAACAGGTCCTTCAGGCCGTCGCCGTTGAGGTCCACATCGCTAATCTGGGTAAAGTTGATACCGCCCGCCCAGGCCATGTCCAATGGCTGCCCGTTGCGGCTCACCGGCACGTTCCCCTGGAAGGTAAGGTCCCACTGGCCAAGGCCCGCAGCGCTCAGCAGAAGCAGGGGGAAGGCGATCGCGGTGCGGAAGTGTCGAACGGGCATGCGGATGGGATGTGTACGCTCCAAAGGTAAATGACCGGTGGGCCTTCCTGACCAGGGCCCTCACGACCTTCCGCCACTGGGCCGTTCAGGGAAGGGGAACTCCGCTATATTTGCCGCCTCTTTTACGGAAAAACCAACGGTCATGCAGAACAGAGGCGCGCTATGGATCTTCACGGTCCTCCTGGCGCTCGCGTGTGCTTATCAGCTCTCCTTCTCCATTTTCACCTCCGGTCTTGAGCGCAAGGCCGCTGAAGAAGCCGCGTACAAGGCTGATTCAGTGCTTGCGGTACCCGGCAACGAGGCGTTGGACAGGGAGGAGCTGAAGCTCGGGTTCGAGAACAGCTATCTGCGCGCCAACGGTGAGCAACAGGTCTATCCGGTGCTTGGATACACCTACCGGGAATGCAAGGAGAAGGAGATCAACCTCGGTCTTGACCTCAAGGGGGGGATGGCCGTCACCCTGGAGGTGAGCATTCCCGAACTGGTCGACAACCTCAGTGGTGCTAGCGAGGACCCCTCTTTCAGGCAGGCCATGGCCGCCGCGCGTGAGCGACAGAAGAGCAGCGATGCGGATTTCATCACCCTGTTCGGTGAGGAGTACGCCAAGATCCCGGGCCATGGCCCGCTTTCTGCCATATTCTACACCCCCGACCGCAAGGACATGTTCGACCGGGAGGGTGACGATGCATCCTACCTCGCCGCGCTGCGGCGGGAGGCGGAAACCGCCCTCAACAACACCGAACGCATCCTGCGCACCCGTATCGACAAATTCGGCGTTGCCCAGCCCAGCATCCAGAAACAGGCCTTCAGCGGACGCATCCAGATCGAACTGCCCGGCGTGAAGGACAAGGACCGTGTGCGCAAAGTGCTCCAAAGCACCGCCAACCTCGAGTTCTGGGAAACGTACGACAATACCGAGGTGTATCCGGCGCTGGAGGCTGCCAATACCCGTCTGCGCGACAAGTTGAACGCGGATGAGGCCGGTGCGACAGCCACTGACTCCGTCGCTGTGGATACGGCTGCCACAGCAGAGGCGGCAGCTCCCGCCGTGGCACCTGCTGCGGACAGCCTTGCTGCGGATACGCTGGTCGCTGACAGCCTTGCCACGGACAGCCTTGCCACGGACAGTCTCGCCACGGACAGTCTTTCAGCGAAGGACTTCGCCAGGGAGAATCCGCTCTTCGCAGTGCTGACCCCTTCACTTGTCCAAGCCCAGAGCGGTTTCAACCTCGCCCGGGGCTCGGTCGTGGGTACGGCCCGCCTGGCCGATACCGCCCAGGTGAACGCCTACCTCAGCCGTCCCGAGGTGCTGAACGCACTGCCCAAGGACCTCAAGCTCGCTTGGGGCGCCAAGCCTGATGTGCGTGAGCTCACCGACGGCGGTTCCATGCCCTTCCTGAACCTCTTCGCCCTGAAGGTGCCGCGCGGTGGCAAGCCCAAGCTTGATGGCAGTTCCATTGTGAACGCCGCGCAGGATTTCGATATGAAGGGGGAGGTCGAGGTGACCATGCAGATGGATGCGGAAGGCGCCCAGACCTGGAAGGTGATGACCGGTGACAATGTGGGCAAGGCCGTGGCCATCGTGCTCGATGACCTGGTCTACAGCGCCCCCATCGTTCAGGCGGAGATCGCAGGCGGCCGCTCCAGCATTTCCATGGGGACGGGGAACCTCAATACCCAGATACAGGAAGCCGATGACCTGGCCAACATCCTCAAGGCCGGTGCACTACCCGCCCCGGCCCGCATCATCGATGAGACCGTGGTGGGTCCCAGCCTTGGCAGCGAGAACATCCGCCTTGGCATGTACTCCTTCGCCGTGGCGCTGCTGATGGTGATGCTGTACATGGTGCTCTACTACAGCAGCGCAGGTTGGGTGGCCGACGTGGCGTTGCTCGTGAACCTCTTCGTTCTCATCGGTTCGCTGGCATCCCTGCAGGCCGCCCTCACGCTGCCCGGAATCGCCGGTATCGTGCTTACGATGGGTATGGCGGTGGATGCCAACGTGCTCATCTATGAGCGTATCCGGGAGGAACTTCGCCAGGGCAAGATGCTGAAGTCAGCGGTGGACCTGGGCTTCAAGGGGGCCATGTCCGCCATCATCGACTCCAACGTCACCACGCTGCTCACCGCCGTGATCCTCTACATCTTCGGATCGGGCCCCATCCGAGGCTTCGCAACCACGCTCGGCCTGGGTATCCTCACCTCGCTGTTCACGGCCCTTTTCCTCTCCCGCATGATCATTACCCGGCGCCTTGAGAAGGGCCGCCCATTGTCCGTATGGACCAATTGGAGCAGCACCATCTTCGTGAACGCGGCGTATGACTTCATGGGCAAGCGCAGGAAGTTCTATGGCATCAGTGCCGTGCTCATCGGCGCGGGACTGGTCTCGATGCTCACGGTCGGCTTCAACTGGGGCGTTGACTTCAGCGGGGGGCGCACCTATGTGGTGAAGTTCGCGGAGGATGTGCGTGTGGATGATGTGCGTGCCAGCCTGGAGCCCGGCTTCCGCTCCGATGATGGCGTGCAGAGCACGGTTCAGGTCAAGTCCTATGGTGGTGCGCGCCAGGTGAAGGTCACCACGAACTACCTGGTGGACCGGTCCGGTGAGGGTGTTGATGCGCAGGTGGATGCCAGGCTCTCGGAGGGGCTGGCCAAGCTGAACAACCCCTATGAGGTCACCGAGTCGCGCAAGGTGGACGCCACCATTTCCGATGACATCAAGATCTCGGCCATCACTGCCGTGCTCGTCGCGCTGCTGGGCATTTTCCTCTACGTGGCCGTGCGTTTCAGCAACTGGCAGTATGGCATCGGTGCGTTGCTGTCCCTGCTGCACGACGCGCTGGCCCTGCTCGGATTGTTCTCGATCCTGTGGAAGGTGATGCCCTTCTCCATGGAGATCGATGAGGCCTTCATCGCCGCCGTATTGACCGTGCTTGGCTACTCCATCAACGATACGGTCGTGGTATTCGACCGCCTGCGCGAGTACATGGCCGACCACAAGCGGGAATCCCACTTCGTGGTCATCAACAAGGCCATCAACTCCACCCTGGGCCGTACGATGAACACCTCGCTTACCACGCTGCTGGTACTTTTCGTGATCTTCCTGTTCGGGGGTGTGTCCATCAAGGGCTTCATATTCGCCCTGTTGATAGGCATCCTGGTGGGTACCTACTCATCCGTCTTCATCGCCAGCGCCATCGTTCTCGACCTGCTCAAGCGCAAGGAGTCAGGCCGGGCATGACCGGTGTTTCCCGGCTTGGCGGTCCCTTCAACCTGACATGGTGGGAGGGACCGCTTACTTTTGACCCCATGCACGTGGCGCTCCTCTTCGATATCAGCGGTGGTGAGTTCATGGTGGTGCTGGTCTTCGTGCTCATGTTCTTCGGTAGCAAGGGCATTCCGGAATTCGCACGTGGCCTGGGTCGCACCATGCGTCAGGTGCGCGATGCCGGCAACGAGGTGCAGCGTGAGATCCAGCGGGAGGCCTCCAGTATGAACCAAGCCCTGCAGGAGCAGCGCAGGCACCCGGTGCCATCCGTTCCCGATCCACCTCCTTCCACGACAACCGACAACCCGTCACAGGTATGAACGAATGGATGATGACCCTCGTGGGTCTTGCTGTGCTGGTCATCGGTGCTGAGGGCATGGTCCGCGGTGCGGTGGACCTTGCTTTCCGGGCGCGTGTATCGCCGCTTGTGGTGGGTCTGACCGTGGTATCCATGGGGACCTCCGCCCCGGAGCTCCTGGTGAGCCTGTTCGCTGCCCTGAAGGGTAATTCGGTCATTGCGGTGGGCAATGTGGTGGGCTCCAACATCGTCAACATCACCTTCATCCTCGGCCTCTGCATACTTATCCTGCCCCTTGAGGTGGATCGCGATTCATACCGCATACACTGGCCGGTGATGATGGCCGCCTCACTCCTGTTTGTCGGCCTGTTCCTGAATGATGCGATCTCGATGGCGGAGGGCGCGGTGTTCGTGCTCCTGCTGTTGATCTACATCGTCTGGATGGTCCGTCGTTCACGGCGGCAGACGGCCGCCGGCGATGACCGGTCTGCCGCCGGTATGCCCGCATGGCGTGCCGTCGTCCTGTTGCTCCTGGGTGTCCTGGGCCTGGCCCTGGGAGCCGACTGGTTCGTGGAGGGTTCGGTGGCCATTTCCCGCGGACTGGGCGTCAGTGAACAGCTCATCGGAGTAACGGTCGTTGCTGTGGGAACATCGCTACCGGAGCTCGTCACCTCGTTGGTGGCGGCGTTGCGCAAGCAGGCGGATGTGAGCCTGGGCAACCTTGTCGGAAGCAACGTCTTCAATCTTCTGGGCATCCTGGGGGTGAGTGCCATGATAACACCCATCCGGACCGACCATTCCGCTTTCCAGTTGGACAACGCTGCCATGATCCTGTCCGCCGCCCTGTTATTCCCGCTGATGCGCCTTGGTGAACGCCTGGGGCGTTGGCAGGGTGCGGTGCTCGTGCTGTTCTATATCGGCTACGTGCTGCTGGTGCTGCAGCGCGGCTGATCCCCGTCGGCCGCATCCTCGCTCACTTCCTCAGGCCGGACCGCTCCGCAGTGTGCCCGTCCCCACTCCCTGTGCATTCCTGCCACCATTTTTCCGACCCGGATCACTTTTACAGCTGTTCGCAAGGGGGGGGCGCTGGTGAATTTATCAACTTTTCCATTCATGCCCCCCTGTTGAGATACCTTTGTACCCAAAGAACACACTTTTTTCATGGCTACCCCCCTCATTCGTGCCAAAGCGTTGGAGGATGTGCTCCACCGCCGCCCCCAGTTCTCCGACCTCCCTGCCCAGAAGATCTCCGAATTCTTCGGAGCCAACGTGTTCAACGAGGATGCCATGCGCATGTTCCTCACGGAAGAGGCATGGTATGCCGTGCGCCAGGCAACACAACTGGGTTCGAGGATAGACCGCAAGCTTGCCGACCAGGTGGCCAGTGGCATGAAGGAGTGGGCCGCCAGCAAGGGTGCCACCCACTACACGCACTGGTTCCAGCCGCTCACAGGACTCAGTGCCGAGAAGCACGATGCCTTCTTCGAACCCATCGGTGGTGGCCGCAGCATCGAACGATTCGATGGCAGCATGCTCGTTCAGCAGGAACCCGATGCGAGCAGCTTCCCCAACGGCGGCATCCGCAACACCTTCGAGGCGCGGGGCTACACGGCATGGGATCCCAGCAGCCCTGCGTTCGTCATCGGCCGCACCCTGTGCATTCCCACCATCTTCATCAGTTACACCGGTGAGGCGCTTGATTACAAGATGCCCCTGCTTCGCGCCATCCGCGCGGTGGATGAAGCGGCCACCGCCGTGTGCCAGTATTTCGACAAGGACGTGACCAAGGTCATCAGCACACTGGGGTGGGAACAGGAGTATTTCCTCATCGACAAGGCCCTTTACTACGCTCGTCCGGACATCATGATGAGCGGCAGGGCGCTTTTTGGGCACCTGCCCGCCAAGGGACAGCAGATGGAGGACCATTACTTCGGGTCGATACCCGACCGCGTCCGCGCGTTCATGCGTGAGTTCGAGACCGAGGCGCTCATGCTCGGCATTCCGGTGAAGACGCGCCACAACGAGGTGGCCCCCAACCAGTTCGAGTGCGCGCCTGTGTTCGAGGAGATGAACCTGGCCGTGGATCACAACGTGCTGCTCATGGATGTCATGGAGAAGGTGGCCCAGCGTCATGATTTCCGCGTGATGCTGCATGAGAAGCCCTATGCCGGCGTGAACGGAAGCGGCAAGCACAACAACTGGAGCCTCGCCACGAATACCGGCGTGAACCTGCTGCGCCCGGCCCGCACCCCCAAGGAGAACATCCGGTTCCTCACCTTCTTCGTGAACACCATCGCCGCCATCCATGCCAATGCCGATGTGCTCCGCGCCTCCATCGCCAGCGCCAGCAATGATCACCGCCTGGGCGCCAACGAAGCGCCACCGGCCATCATCAGCGTGTTCATCGGAGAGCATCTCAGCAACCTGCTCGATGGCCTGGAGAAGAACATCAAGGGTGCCATGACCCCCGACCGCAAGACGGAGCTGAAGCTGGACATCGGCCGCATTCCTTCCGTGATGCTGGACAACACCGACCGCAACCGCACGAGCCCGTTCGCATTCACCGGCAACAAGTTCGAATTCCGTGCCGTGGGCAGCAGCGCCAACTGCGCAGGTCCCATGACCGTGCTCAACACCATTGTCGCGGCCCAGCTCAGGCAGTTCAGGAAGCAGGTCGACGCCCTTGTCACAAAGGGCACCAAGAAGGATGAAGCGATCCTGCGTGTGCTTCGCGACCTCATCGTGGCCAGCAAGGCGATACGTTTCGAGGGTAACGGCTATGGTGATGAGTGGAAGGCGGAGGCGAAGAAGCGAGGCCTCGGGAATATTCCCGACACCCCCCGGGCGCTCGATGTCTGGGCCCGCAAGGAGACCGTGAAGCTCTTCCAGGACATGGGCGTGTTGAGCCCCGTTGAATTGGAGGCGCGGCACGAGATCGAACTGCACAGCTACACGCTCAAGGTGCAGATCGAGAGCCGCGTGGCCGGTGATCTGGCCCAGAACCACATCATTCCCACGGCCATCGCCTACCAGAACCGCCTCATCGAGAACGTGCGCGGATTGCGCGATGTGCTCAGCGCAGAGAAGGCGCGCAAGGCTGTCGATACCCCCGTCAAATTGATCGAGGAGATCAGTGAACACCTCGGAAAAGTGAAGCAGCTGGCCGATGACATGCTCGAGGCCCGCAGGAAGGCCAACGTGATCGAGGACGCCCGGGAGAAGGCGATCGCCTATTGCGACAAGGTCCGGCCCCACCTCGAGGAACTGCGTTACCACGTGGACAAACTGGAGATGCTCGTGGATGATGAACTTTGGCCGCTGCCCAAGATGCGCGAGCTCCTGTTCACCCGCTGACCATTGCCGGAACACCATTCGTGCAAGGGGGGCTCCGCCCCCCTTGCCGCGTCCTGCAATGCGTGCTTTCATCTTTGAAGGATCTACTTATCTTCGCCCGGACCGGAACCACGAACCATCCCATTCATCCCGATGATCACACGGAAGATCCTGGGCACCCTGTGCTTGAGCCTGTTGTTCACCCTGCACGCCTCTGCACAGGGCCGTCTGGCCGAGGAGGCCGACATGGCCTTCGACAAGGGTTTCTATTACAGTGCCATCGAACTTTACAAGAAAGCCTATACGGTCGAGAAGAAGGCATCCACCAAGGCGGAGCTCATCTTCAAGGTGGCCGAGAGTTACCGCCTGCTCGGCGATCCCACGCAGGCGCAGGTCTGGTATGAAAAGGCCAACAAGGCCCAGCTGGCGGACCCCGCCGGATATTTCTGGATCGGCGAGATGCTCAAGCAGCAGGGTAAGTACGCTGAAGCGATCGCGGCATACAACAAATACAAGGAAAAGAAGCCCGGCGATGCCCGTGCTGAAGCCGGTATCGCCGCCTGCAGGACAGCACAGCAATGGAAGGATGAGCCCACACGGTATGCGGTCGATCCGGAAGTGCTTCTGAATACCGCCCAGTACGACTTCACCCCATCCTTCTCCGACAAGAAGAACGAGACCGTTGTGTTCACCAGTACCCGTGAGGCTGCTACCGGGTCCGAAACCGACCAGATCCTCGGCGAGGCTTTCAGTGACCTCTTCACCAGCACCCGAGACCGCCTCGGCAAATGGAGCGAGCCGGTGAAGCTCCCCTTGGAGGTGAACACCGAGGGCAATGAGGGAGCCCCCATCTTCAACAGCAAGCGCACCGTTATGTACTTCACCCGCTGCCCGGTTGAAAAGAAGAAGGTGCACGGCTGCGACATCTACATGAGCAAGAAGGTGGGCAGCAATTACAGCGAGGCCGTCAAGCTCGAGTTGAAGCCCTCCGGAACCAAGGATGATACCATCACCGTGGGTCACCCCGCGCTTTCTCCCAATGACGACATGCTCGTGTTCTCAAGCAACATGAAGGGCGCAGGCCACGTCGGCGGCAAGGACCTCTACATGGTGAAGCTGAACGCCGACGGCATGCCCGTGGGTGCTCCGGCGAACCTTGGGAACGAGGTCAACAGCCCCAAGGATGAGATGTTCCCATTCGTCAGGTACGAAGGCACCCTGTACTACGCATCCAACGGCCTGTCAGGCATGGGCGGAATGGACATCTTCAAGGCCGGTTCCAAGGGTGATGCGAAGTGGGGGGGCGCTGAGAACATGCGCTCTCCGGTGAACAGCGCCAGCGACGATTTCGGTATCACCTTCGATGGGGAGAACGATCGCGGGTTCTTCACGTCCAACAGACCCGGCGGCAAGGGGCAGGACGACATCTGGCGCTTCTACATGCCCGATCTGGTGTTCGCCCTTCAGGGTGTGGCCTACGACAAGATGACCAACCAGCCGCTGGCCAACGCCAAGATCAGCGTGGTCGGTACCAACGGCTCCAACTTCAGCGCGCTCACCGATGAGAACGGAGGCTTCAACTTCGCCGAGAACGGCAAGGACCGTTACATCAAGGAGAACACCAGCTACAGCATTCTGGCGGAGAAGGAGGGCTACCTCGTGGTGAAGGATCAGATCACCACTGTGGGCCTCGATGAGAGCACCACCTTCGTGAAGGAATATTATCTGCAACCGGCCACCAAGGACATCGTTATCAAGCTTCCCGAGGTGCAGTACGATCTGGGTAAGTTCGAGCTGCGACCCGAGGGCAAGGACTCCTTGGAAACGCTCTACCAGACCCTCATCGACAACCCCACCATCATCATCGAGCTCGCGGCACATACGGACTCGCGCGACAACGACGCGCGCAACCAGGTGCTTTCCCAGAACCGCGCACAGAGCTGCGTGAACTTCCTGGTGACCAAGGGTATCGACCCCGCTCGCATGGTGGCCAAAGGGTACGGCGAATCGCGTCTGAGGATCACCGATGCACAGATCAAGGCCATGAAGACCAAGGAGGAGCAGGAGGCAGCGCACCAGCAGAACCGCCGTACCGAGTTCCGCGTGTTGAGCTACGACTACGTGCCCAAGGACCAGGCAACGCCCCCGCCCACCACCAACTAGCATCAACCCCTGAAGGAAGAGCATCCTCCCCCGCGGTGGATGCTCTTCTTCGTTCACAGCCATGAGCTCCGATCGCTACGCCCAACGCGGTGTCTCTTCCGGCAAGGAAGAGGTGCACAAGGCCATTGCACACCTGGACAAGGGCCTGTTCCCAAAGGCGTTCTGCAAGGTCGTTGCCGATGACCTCACCGGCAGCCCCGACCACTGCATCGTGATGCACGCCGATGGCGCCGGCACCAAGAGCTCATTGGCCTACGCCTACTGGCGCGAGACCGGCGACCTCTCCGTGTGGCACGGCATCGCCCAGGATGCCGTCGTCATGAACCTTGACGACCTGCTCTGCGTGGGCGCCGTGCCCACCGCAGGCGAGGCCAACACCATTCTGATCAGCAGCACCATCGGCCGCAACAAGCGCCTCATCCCGGGCGAAGTGGTCGCCGCCCTCATCGAGGGTACCGAGCGCTTCCTCCAGGAGATGCGCCAGCACGGCATCAACATCCAAAGCACCGGCGGTGAGACCGCCGATGTGGGCGACCTCGTGCGCACGGTCATCGTGGACAGCACAGTCACCTGCCGCATGCGCCGCGATGCCGTCATCGACAATGCCCGCATCCAGGTCGGCGATGTCATCGTGGGGCTCGCGAGCTACGGCCAGTCCACCTACGAGACCACCTACAACGCCGGCATGGGCAGCAATGGCCTCACCAGCGCCCGCCACGATGTCTTCGCGAGGGCAGTGGGGGAGAAGTACCCCGAGACCTTCGATCCAGGAACCCCCGGCGGGCTGGTCTACAGCGGCCAGGCGCAGCTCACCGACATCCTCGAAGGCACGCCCCTCGACTTCGGGAAGGCCGTGCTCTCACCAACACGCACCTACGCGCCGGTGGTGAAGCAGGTGCTCGCCACCCTGCGCCCCCACATCCACGGCATGGTACACTGCAGCGGTGGCGCGCAGACCAAGGTGCTCCACTTTGTCGAAGGCCTGCGCATCATCAAGGACCAGCTCCTCCCCATCCCCCCGCTGTTCACCGCCATCCAGCGCATGAGCGGCACCGATTGGAAGGAGATGTACAAGGTCTTCAACATGGGCCACCGGCTGGAGTTCTACCTGCCCCCCACCCATGCCGCCGAGGTCATCGCCATCGCCGGTTCGTTCGGCATTGCCGCCCAGGTCATCGGACGGGTGGAGCAGGCTACCATGAAAGAGGTGGTGCTCACCAGTCCCCACGGCACGTTCACCTACCAATAGGGCGTTCCTCAGCGCTTCTGCGGCCCATACGTCATGTCCGACCTCCTTTCCAAGCTTTCCGCCCTGTATGAGCGTCGTGTAGAGATCGGCAAGTCCCTCGCCGATCCCGCCGTCATTGCCGATCAGAAGAAGTTCGTGGAGCTCAACCGCAGCTACCGCGACCTCGAACCCATCGAGCAGGCCTACCTGCGCTTCAGGAAGCTCCACGACGACCTGGCCGGCGCCGAGGAAATGCTGCGCACCGAGAAGGATGCCGACCTGCTGGATATGGCCCGCAGCGAGCGCGATGACAGCCGCGCGGCCATCGCCGCCATGGAGGAGGAGGTGCGCCTGATGCTGGTGCCCAAGGACCCGAACGACGCGCGCAATTGCACCATGGAGATACGCGCGGGTACCGGTGGTGACGAGGCCAGCCTCTTCGCCGGCGACCTCTACCGCATGTATACCCGCTACTGCGAAGGCCGCGGTTGGAAGGTGGAGGTGGCCGATGTGAGCGAAGGCAGTGTGGGCGGCTACAAGGAGGTCATCCTCAATATCATCGGCGAAGGGGCGTATGGCACCCTCAAGTTCGAGGCCGGCGTACACCGGGTGCAACGCGTGCCGGCCACCGAAGCGCAGGGGCGCATCCACACCAGCGCCGCCACCGTCAACGTGCTGCCCGAGGCCGAGGAGACCGATGTGGACCTCAAGGAGAGCGATGTGAAGATGGAGACCGCACGCAGCGGTGGCGCCGGTGGCCAGAACGTGAACAAGGTGGAGACCAAGGTGCGCCTGCTCCACATCCCCACCGGCACAGTCGTCATGTGCCAGACCGAGCGCAGCCAGTTGGGCAACCGCATCAAGGCCATGCAGATGCTGCGCACCAAGCTCTACGAGGAACAGGTGTTGAAGCAGGAAGCCGCCATCGCCGCCCAGCGGAAGAGTCAGGTGAGCAGCGGCGATCGCAGTGCCAAGATCCGCACCTACAACTACCCGCAAAGCCGCGTCACCGACCACCGGATCGAGTTCACCGTGCACAACCTGCCCCAGGTGATGAACGGCGATGTGCAGGAGCTCATCGACGCGCTCCAGCTCGCTGAGCGCACCGAGAAATTGCAGGCCGAAGCGGGGCTGTGAGGATCGGATGATCGGTCGATCAGAAGATCAGATGATCGCTGGGGACTAAGACATTGCTTTTCTCCCGCGGCCGCCGGTAGACCTCGGATCGGCACCCCACACCTAGGTCGTGCACGTACTGATCAGGTGGCACGTATTCCATTTTCCGATCCTCCGATCCTCCGATCCTCTGATCTTTGCAACCGCATGACCCGCACTGAGCTCGTCGCCACCATCCGCCGCAAACGCAGCCTGCTCTGTGTGGGCCTGGATACAGAGGAACACCTAGTGCCCGACCATTTCCGCGCGGAGAGCCATCCGGTGCGGGCCTTCAACGAGGCCATCGTGGAAGTGACACACGATGTGGCCGTGGCCTACAAGCTCAACCTCGCGTTCTACGAGGCCCTCGGCGACCAGGGCTGGCTCGACCTCGAGGCCACCATCGCCTACATCCGCAGCAAGGGCGACTGCTTCATCATCGCCGATGCCAAGCGCGGCGACATCGGCAATACTGCCCGCAAGTACGCCGAGGCGTTCCATGACAGGTTGGATGTGGATGCCGTCACGCTCGCGCCTTACATGGGCCGCGATAGCATCGTGCCGTTCATGGGGAAGCCGGGCAAGTGGGGCATCGTCCTGGGCATCACCAGCAACCCCGGCGCGGAGGACTTCCAGTTCCTCACCACGCCCGATGGCCGTCCCCTGCACCAGGTGGTGATGGAGCGCTGCGCCGAATGGGGTAGGCCCGATGAGCTGATGTTCGTGGTGGGCGCCACACGCCCGGAAGTGCTCGCACAGGCTCGTCGGATCGCGCCGCAGCACTTCTTCCTGGTGCCCGGTGTGGGTGCCCAGGGCGGCGACCTGAATGCCGTGCTCGACGCCGCCATGACGGCAGATGGCGGCCTGCTCATCAACAGCAGCCGTGGCATCCTCTACGCCGGGAAAGGGGAGGACGCCATCCCCGCCGCCCGCCGCGCCGCCCAGGGCCTCCAGCAGGCCATGGCCACGCGGCTTTGATCTTCGGAGTGCTCCGGTGCTAGGCCAAAGAACGACCACCGCTGGTGCCGCTGGGGTATGGAGTGTTTTAAACCACGGATACACACAGATCCACACGGATAGAACCCGGCGAGATAGTTGAGGATCAGTGTCCTCCCGAAGTCTCGGGAAGTGTGCATCCGTGGTTCGTCTCAACCTCTGCAAACCAAGGCTGAAGGCCCGCCCCATACCCGCCCATGGCAACGCCTTTGGTGATGCACACCCCACTCGGATCGCGGAGGGCTGAAGGCCCGATGTCATCAACGTGTAGGATCCCGTTGGCTCAAACCACGGATGCACACAGATGGACACGGATCTTGAACGATCCCACCAGGGATCATCCGTGTTTTCCCGAGGCCTCCGGACGTCTGCATC
>JBIJDX010000113.1:0-9262 GCA_044343855.1 Flavobacteriales bacterium | reverse complement strand
TTGCTGGCGGCGAGGATCTCGTTGGCCAGCTTCACCGCCATGCTGCGTTCGTTGCGGCCGCGGGCATATCCGATGAGCCATTTCATGGCCAGGCTGCGCTTGCGTTCCTCCCGCACCGACTGGGGGATCTGGAAGTTGGCACCACCCACGCGGCGCGTGCGCACCTCCACTTGCGGCGTCACGTTCTGGAGGGCCTTGCGGAAGACCTCCAGACCGTCCTCACCGCTCTTTTCAGCAACGATGTTGATGGCGTCGTAGAAGATGTCGAACGACTTGCTCTTCTTGCCATCGTACATCAGGTTGTTCACGAACTTGGTCACGTGCACATCACCGAACCTGGGGTCCGGCAGGATGGTGTGCTTTACGGTCTTCTTGCGCATGGCTTCGTTCCTTGACTGTGGTCAGTTCAGGCTTGCGGTTGCACTACTTCTTCTTCTTGGCGGGAGCTGCACCGGGCTTCGGACGCTTCGTGCCGTACTTGCTGCGGCGCTGGTTGCGGCCTTCCACGCCGGAGGTGTCGAGCACGCCGCGGACAATGTGGTACTTCACGCCGGGGAGGTCCTTCACACGTCCACCGCGCACGAGCACGATGCTGTGCTCCTGCAGGTTGTGACCTTCACCGCCGATGTAGGCGATCACCTCATATCCGTTCACCAGGCGAACCTTGGCCACCTTGCGGAGGGCCGAGTTCGGCTTCTTCGGCGTGGTCGTGTACACCTTGGTGCAGACCCCACGACGCTGCGGGCAGCGCGTCAGGGCAACGGATTTGCTCTTGTACTCAGGGTTCTCGCGGCCCTTGCGGATGAGCTGTTGGATCGTTGGCATGAGCTCCTTTCTCTTGGCTTTCAGGTGTTTCCGCACACTCCTTGGCGAAAACGGGCTGCGAAGGTAGGGAGATCCACCTTATCAACGATCCTCCGGTGATGAAAATTCCTGCCGGTCCATCCGGTCGGCGGCAGGTGGGGGCACGATGGCCGCATAGCCGATGGCCATGGATATACTGATCCTCAGCCGGTTGAAATACTCCTTCCGCATCGCATGCCACCTTCCGTGGATCGGTTCAGGTGGGCGTTGACCGCACAGCGTAGGACACAACCCCCTACATTTGTTCGGATCATTTGATCTGAATGGACCTCGGAACTGTCACCTACTACTCCATCGACCCGCGCATGCTTAACCTGGTGGCGACGATCCACCACCGGCTGGGTGAGGTGCACGCGCGCCACCTGCAACATAGTCCGACGGAACTGGCCCCCGCCTACCGGGTGAGCGCCGTGCATGCCAACATGGCCATCGAGGGCGGCATGCTCGACCACCTGCCCGTGGCCCGCCTGATCGACCGCCCTGGCAGCGCCACCGGCCCGGCAGACCAGGAGGTGGTGAACACCCACCGCACCCTGGACCACCTGCCCGAACTGGACCCCTTCACCGCACACGACCTGCGACAGGCCCATGGAATGCTGATGCACGGGCTCGCACTGGACGCAGGCCACTTCCGCACCGGTCCCATGGACGTGCTCTATGGGGACCCCGAGCCCCTGCGTGTGGCCAGCGCCCACGACCTGCCCGCCGTGGTGCAGGACCTGCTGCGCTATGCCGGGGAGGACGATTTCCCGCCGCTCATCACCAGCTGCGTGCTGCACTTCGGCCTGATCTACCTGCGGCCCTTCACCGCCGGCAACGGCCGACTGGCCCGCCTTTGGCAACGCGGCATGCTCATGCGGCTCTGGCCCGTGTTCGCCTACCTGCCCTTCGAGGCCTTCATACACCGGGCCGAACCCGCCTACCATGCCGCCCTGGAATATGCCGACCGACGGGGCGACTGCGGCGGCTTCATCAACTACCTGCTGGAACGCATCGACGAGGCACTGGCCGAAGTGCTTGACAAACCCGACCCCGTGCGTGGCCCCGGCGAGCGAGTGCAGCTGTTCCTGCAGCGGTGGGGCGGTCGTGCGTTCCGCCGCAAGGACTACCTGTCGTTCTTCCCCGAGCTCAGCACCGCAACGGCCACACGCGACCTGATGGAGGCCACGGGCGGCGGGCACTTGGAGAAGAGCGGCGAGGTGAGAACGGCGGTGTACAGGGCAAGGCCTGCGTGAAGGCGCGTGGATAACTCAATGCTCGGGCACCGCCTGCCTACGGGCTACCTTTGGCACCCCCATGAAGTACCTGGACGGCCTCAATCCCGCACAACGCGCAGCGGCCGAGCACACCGACGGTCCCACCATGGTGATCGCCGGCGCCGGAAGCGGCAAGACCAAGGTGCTCACCGTCCGCATCGCGCACCTGATGGCCGCCAGGGGCGTGGACCCCTACCGCATCCTGGCCCTCACCTTCACCAACAAGGCGGCCAGGGAGATGAAGGAACGCATCGCGGGCATCGTGGGGCGCAGCGAAGCGGCCGGCCTCTGGATGGGCACCTTCCACAGCATCTTCAGCCGCATCCTGCGCGCCGAAGCCGACAAGCTGGGCTATCCGAAGGACTTCACCATCTACGATACGGACGACAGCCGCAGCGTTATCAAGGGGATCCTGAAGGAGTGGCAGCTGGACGACAAGCTCTACAAGCCCAACCAGGTGCACGGCCGCATCAGCATCGCCAAGAACAGCCTCATCGGACCGCTGGAATACCTTGCCAATACAGAGCTGATGGCGGGCGACGCCAGCGTGGGACGCGAGAAGATGGGCGAGCTCTACAAGGCCTACGCGGAGAAGTGCTTCCGCGCCGGGGCCATGGATTTCGACGACCTGCTCTTCAACACCGCCCTGCTCTTCCGCGACCATCCGGAGGCCATGCTGAAGTACCAGCAGCGCTTCCAATACCTGCTCGTGGACGAGTACCAGGACACCAACCTGGTGCAGTACAACATCGTGAGGACGCTGGCCGCGCGCCACGAGAACCTCACGGTCGTGGGTGACGACAGCCAGAGCATCTATGCGTTCCGCGGCGCCAACATCCAGAACATCCTCAACTTCCGCAGCGACTACCCGGACCACGCCCTCTTCAAGCTGGAGCAGAACTACCGCTCCACCAAGACCATCGTGGGTGCGGCCAATTCGCTCATCGAGAAGAACAAGGACCAGATCAGGAAGACCATCTGGACGGCCAATGCGGACGGGGAGCGCATCCGCGTGCACCGCGCACTGAGCGACAACGAGGAGGGCGCGTACGTGGCCCACAGCATCTTCGCGACCAGGATGCAGGAGCAGGTGGCCAACAAGGGCTTCGCCATCCTCTACCGCACCAACGCACAGAGCCGCAGCATGGAGGAGGCGCTGCGCAAGCTCAACATCCCCTACCGTATCTACGGCGGCCTCAGCTTCTACCAGCGCAAGGAGATCAAGGACCTCATCAGCTACTTCCGGTTGGTGTGCAACCCCAATGACGAAGAGGCCTTGAAGCGGGTGATCAACTACCCCACCCGCGGCATCGGCGCCACCACGGTGGACAGACTGCTGGTGGCCGGCGCAGCGAACCAACTGAGCATCTGGGACCTGCTCACCCAACGCTCCGAACTGGTGGATGTGCATGGCGGAACGCGCAAGGCCCTGGCCGATTTCGTACTGATGATCCAAGGCTTCCAGGCCATGCTCACCAGCCACTCCGCCGCCGCGCTCGGCGAGGAGATCGCCCGGCGCACCGGCATCCTCAAGGACCTCTTCGCGGACAAGACCCCCGAAGGCGTGAGCCGCTATGAGAACATCCAGGAACTGCTGGCGGGGATGAAGGAGTTCAGCGAGCGCGATGCCGAGGGCGCCGATGTGCCCCGCACGCTGAGCGACTTCCTCATCGATGTGGCCCTGCTGACCGATGCGGACAACGACGATCCGAACGACAACGACCGTGTGAGCCTGATGACCATCCACAGCGCGAAGGGTCTGGAGTTCCCGCACGTCCACATCGTGGGGCTGGAGGAGGACCTCTTCCCCAACCTGATGGCCGTGCAGACCCGCGCCGACCTGGAGGAGGAGCGCCGCCTGTTCTACGTGGCGCTGACCCGCGCGGAGAAGCGCTGCACCCTGAGCTACGCCATGAGCCGCTACAAGTGGGGCAACCTCACGGCCAGCGAACCCAGCCGCTTCATCGACGAGATCGATCCGAAATACCTGGAGATGCCCTCCAGCAGCCAGCGCTCAGCGGGCTTTGCACAACCCGCAGCACCACGCGGCACCCCACCGTGGGCCCAGCGACCCCGCACTGCGGATACGCCCGCCGAGGAGCGCGGCAGCAAGCCCGTGTATGGCCGCGAGAAGCGCGCACCACTACCTCCGCCAGAACGCCGTGCCGTAGCGCCGGAACCCACGCCTGTGGCCCGCAACCTCAAGCGCATCAGCCCCAGTGGCACCCCCGCCGAAGCCACCCGCAGCCTCGGAGCTCCTGTGGGCGACATCGCCGAAGGCATGACCGTGCTGCACGAACGTTTCGGCAAGGGCAAGGTGCTGAAGGTGGAAGGCCACGCGCCCGACCTGAAGGCCACCGTGTTCTTCCCCAGTGCCGGGCAGAAGCAACTGCTGCTGAGGTTCGCGAAGCTGGAGGTGGTGCCGGAGTGAGCCTCAAGCACGCACCTTCCTGCGCTTCGAGCGGGATATGCGAGGGCGAGCCCACTGGTGAAGGAACTCGCTCATCATGGCGTCGCGTAAAAAGCCTTTGAGCGAAAGGTGTTCGTCAAGGTCGGGCCAGTACACGCCATAGCCATCACCCAATAGCTGCCAATTGGCCAATGCCTTTGGCCCGGCTTTCGCCAAGCGGGCATAGGCGGAGAGCGGCACACGCACCACGTCGCGCGTGTTCAGCACGATCACCAGGAGGTCGAGCTCCTTGTTCGGATGGATATCAGCAATACGGATATCCTGTTCCAGGATGGTTCGCTCGATGGTATCCGAAGGCCATACATTGATCTCGGACCTATCCGAAGTGCTTTTTCCAGGCTTCAAGGAATGTGCTTTCGTGCTCATGGACCAGTGCTTTCATTCGTCTTAGCTCACCTGCCTTGAACCCAACGGCGAACGAGGCGCGAGGCTCCGGCAACAACCACCATTTTGCCTTGGCTCCTGCTTTCTCCACATGGATATGTGGCGGCTCGTTTCCTTCGCTGCTGTAAAAGAAGAAAACGTACCCTTCGATAACGAGGACAGTCGGCATTTCGAGTCGAACCCAAATATACGGCAAGCCACCCGACCTGAAGGCCACCGTGCTCTGCCCCAGAGCCGGGCAGAAGCAGTTGCTGCTGAGGTTCGCGAAGTTGGAGGTGGTGGCGGAGTGAGCCCTTCCCATACAGCCAGGGTGAACGGAGGATGCTCGACCGTGAACTTGTCTTGGTGCAGCCTGCCCTCATGCGTCCGGGTCCGGAAGGACGGAGCAGGACCCTGCTGCAGCGGGGACGCTTCAGGCTGTTGCGCTGCATGAAGGACCCGTCCCGGGTGCAGACCTGCCTGCATGGCGGTTGGGCGGTTCTACACTCTTTCCACTAAATTCGCCGCGGACGCTGCGCCGCTGTGCATGCCATCGGGGTCCATTCCGGATCGCCAACGTCCCCAGTCGAACACGCCATGAGCCTTCCCGGTCTTGAGTACAATACCCAGCGCCCTGCGCTGCCCATTCCCGAATACGGTCGCAACGTGCAGCGCATGGTGGACCATTGCATGGAACTGGAGGACCGCGAGCAGCGCACCCGCAGCGCCAAGGCCATCATCCAGGTGATCGCACGGCTCAATCCGCAGCTGCGCAACAGCGACAACTTCGAGCGCACGCTGTGGGACCACCTCTGGATCATGAGCGACATGAAGCTTGACGTGGATGCGCCCTTCCCCATGCCCACTGCGGCCGAGCTGGAGAGCAAGCCCGAGCGCGTGCCCTATCCCAAGGGTGATATCCAGTTCGGGCACTACGGCAAGACCGTGCAGCGGATGATCGCGCAGTGCATCGCCATGCCAGAAGGTGAGGAGCGCGAGCAGTACGTGCTGGTGATCGCCAACCTGATGAAGCGCCAGTTCCTTGCCTGGAACCGCGACACCGTGCCCGACCCGGTGATCCTGAAGGACCTTGCCGAGCTGAGCCAGGGCAAGCTGCGCCTGAAGCCGGAGCAACAATTGGCGCATACCGCGGACCTGCTGCGCACCCAGCAATCCGGACCCCGCAATGAGGTGGACATCCGTCGCAAGCCCGGTGGCGGCGGTGGAAAGAAGCGGAACCGCAACCGCAAGAAGCGGTACTGATCCGGCCTGTCACAGGGCGAACGGCGCCCCGTCCACACCACCCGGTGCAAAGTCCGCAGCCCCCCGTTCACGGGCGGGTCAATTCCCGTTGTTGCTTTGGAATGTCCGGCCAACCGATCCGGGCCACCGCACCGCATGTCAAGTTTCCGCATCGACGGAGGGCGCCGCCTGAAGGGCACCCTCACCCCACAGGGGGCCAAGAACGAAGCCCTCCAGATCCTCTGCGCCGTGCTGCTCACCAGCGAACCGGTGGTGATCCGCAACGTGCCCGACATCGTGGACGTGAACAAGCTCATCGACCTGCTGCGCCACATGGGCGTGGTGGTGGAGCGGCTGAACGAGAGCGACTACCGCTTCACGGCGAAGGACATCGACATCGAATTCTTCCTGCGCCCCGAGTTCAGGCAGATGGGTGGCGGGCTGCGCGGCAGCGTGATGATCGTGGGCCCCTTGCTGGCGCGCTTCGGCCGTGGGTACATCCCCACACCCGGCGGTGACAAGATCGGCCGCCGCCGCCTGGACACCCATTTCATCGGCTTCCAGCAACTGGGGGCCGAATTCAACTACGACGCGAAGGAGGGCTTCTATCGCGTGGAGGCACCCGCGCTGAAGGGCACCTACATGCTGTTGGACGAACCCAGCGTGACGGGTACCGCCAACATCGTGATGGCGGCCGTGATGGCAAAAGGCCGCACCACCATCTACAATGCCGCCTGCGAACCCTACCTGCAGCAGCTGTGCAACATGCTCAACCGCATGGGGGCGCGGATCGGCGGCATCGGCAGCAACCTGCTCGTGATCGACGGTGTGAAAGAGCTTGGCGGCACGGAACACCGCATGCTGCCGGACATGATCGAGATCGGCAGCTTCATCGGCCTGGCGGCCATGACCCGCAGTGAGATCCTGATCAAGGACACCGGCTACGACCACCTGGGCTGCATCCCCGATGTGTTCCGCAGGCTCGGCATCACCGTGATCCGACAGGGCGACGACATCCTCGTACCCCAGCATGACCATTACAAGATCAAGACCTTCATCGATGGCAGCATCATGACCATCAGCGACCATCCATGGCCCGGCTTTACGCCCGACCTGCTGAGCATCGTGCTCACCGTGGCCACCCAGGCCAAGGGCAGCGTGCTGATCCACCAGAAGATGTTCGAGAGCCGCCTGTTCTTCACCGACAAGCTGATCGACATGGGTGCGCAGATCATCCTCTGCGATCCGCACCGGGTGGTGGTCAATGGCCACGACTTCCAGCAGCCGCTGCGTGCCATCCGCATGACCAGTCCGGACATCCGTGCCGGCGTGGCCCTGCTCATCGCCGCACTGAGCGCCGAGGGCACCAGCACCATCGAGAACATCGAGCAGATCCGCCGCGGGTACCAGCACATCGAACAGCGCCTCACCGCGTTGGGCGCTCGCATCGAGGTGGTGTAGGTGAACAGCACCCCGTTCGGCATGGTCGTTCCAAGGCGGCATGATGTTGGCAGCAATGGGGCATCGTCGGTCCTACCTTTGCACGGATGAACACACGCCCCCTCATGTCCAAGATGCGCATCCTAACCGTGGCAGCCGTGGCCCTGCTGGCCATCTACGGCTTCACCGAACGCCTTACCGGGCATTCCACCAACGCACCTGCCGGCGAAGGCGATGCCAAGGTGGGCACCAACATCGGCGACAAGGCCCCAGAACTGGCCTTCATGAACCCCGACAGCACCAAGGTGCTGAAGCTCTCCGAGCTGCGCGGCAAGTACGTGCTCATCGATTTCTGGGCCAGCTGGTGCGGACCCTGCCGCCGGGAGAATCCGAACGTGGTGGCGGCCTATGAGAAATACAGCAAGGCCAGGTTCAGGACCGGCAAGGGGTTCGAGGTCTACAGCGTGAGCCTTGACAAGAGCCGGGAGGCGTGGAAGAAGGCCATCGCCCAGGACAACCTGATGTGGAAGTGGCACGTGAGCGACCTCGGTTTCTGGAACTCCAAAGGGGCACAGCTGTACGGGGTTAGTTCCATACCGGCCAGCTTCCTCGTGGACCCCAATGGCATCATCGTGGCCAAGAACCTGCGCGGCATGGGCCTGCACCAGGAACTGGACAAGCATGTGAAAAGCCTCTGAACCCGAACACCGTTCCGAAGAGCGCTCCCGGGATATCGGGGGCATTCTTCGTTGGGACGGGATACCAACAGTCACACATTTTCGTGCAGCGGGGGGGTGGAAATGAACCCGGGATCCGGTAATCTTGTTGACCCTATCGTTCAACCCAAGACCATGAAGATGCACAAAGCTCTACGCATGATGCGATCCACGCTGGCCCTGCTGGCCACCGGACTGACACTGCAACTGAGCGCGCAGCGCAACTGCGGCTCGATGGAATACCTGGAGCAACAGATCCAGCAGGACCCCGGGCGTGGTGCGCGCCTGGAGCAGATCGACTCGCATGCCGTGCAGTTCGAGCATGACCATGGCCATGAGGACCGTGCGGTGGTCACCGTTCCGGTCGTGTTCCATGTGGTGTACAGCACCACCGCCCAGAACGTGAGCGATGCCAAGCTGCTGGCCCAGTTGCAGCAATTGAACGATGACTTCGCCCGCCTGAACAGCGACGCCAACCAGACCCCCAGCATCTTCACGGGCGTGGCCGCCAACACGGAGATCCAGTTCTGCCTGGCCCAGCGCGACCCGAACGGCAATGCCACAACGGGCATCGTGCGTCGCCAGACAACGGTCTCCTCGTTCTCCTCCAACGATGCGGTGAAGTTCACCGCCAATGGTGGCAGTGATGCCTGGCCCCGTGACAGCTACCTGAACATTTGGGTGGCCAACCTCAGTGGCGGCCTGCTGGGCTACGCGCAATTCCCCGGCGGCGCGGCCGCCACCGATGGTGTCGTGGTGCTGTTCAGTTCGGTGGGCAGCATCGCTTCACCCGGCACCGGTTCGCCCTTCAACCTGGGCCGCACGCTCACCCACGAGGTGGGCCACTGGGCCAACCTGCGCCACATCTGGGGTGATGCCACCTGCGGCAGCGACCTGGTGAGCGACACGCC
>JBIJDX010000011.1:0-25626 GCA_044343855.1 Flavobacteriales bacterium | reverse complement strand
GCCCGCTGTACGAGCCCGGACCCAGGGAGCGGGCCCGCCATGCGCGAAGTCCGTTGGCGCCTCCCACGAAGAAACTGCTCTCGAAGGGAAGCACGGGCAGGTTGCCATAGGGTACACCGATGCCCGCCGCAACGCGATAGGCCATGCTGCTGCCCGCGTGGATGCGATGCAGCCAGCGAAGGTCGGAGTCCACCTTCACGTACTCGGCATACCTGATGCCGGCCACCTGTTCGAAATTCGTGCCGCCCGTGTCGCTCGCCGTGGTGCTGAGCAGGCTCAGTGGCATTCCCAGTGGGTGGCCCGCCCACTCCAGGTTCAGGCGTGCGAAGAAGGTGTTGCGCCGTGCCGCCTGTTGCTGGTCGCTGTAGACGTACTGCGCACGCATTCCGGTGATCAGGTGGTCCGTGTAGCTGTCGGTGAGCACAGGGTCGTTGGCACGCCCCAGGTAGTCGTTGAATGCGTCACTGCGCTGCGGGATCTTGATGATGTTGACCTCCACAGGGTAGAATCCGACGGTGCCCCTGCGCGAGGCCTGCCATTCGTAGCCGTACGAAACCTTCGCCAAGGTGCGGGTGAAATCGGGGCGCTGCTGGAAGTTGTAAAGGGCCGTAATGGTGGTGAGCGGTGCAGCGGATCGTGCAAATCGTTCGCGCTTTATCGGTAGCAGGAAATGCGGGAACCGGATGGTTAGTTCGGGGCCGATGTCGATGGTGTTGAAGAAGCTCGCATTGCTGGCCCCCCCCAGCACCTGCACGCTGGTGGCCGCCTCGGTGGTGAAGCTCTGTTGCGCCTCAAGGCCAAGGGTCAGCTGCAGTTGCAGCGAGGTCATGTTCCGGAACAGGTTGCGGTGACGGTAGGCCACGCTTCCCTGAACCCCGAGGAAACCGCCCCGGTTGGTCCCGAAACCCTCCAGCGCGATGCTCTGTTCGCGGCCCGGGTAGAGGTTGATGCGGGCGTTGGCAAGGTCCTTGCGTGAGGTGCCGCTGGTGTCGAACCCGATCTCCACCCGGTCAAACACGCGCAGCCCCGTGAGCCGCCGGTAGCTCCTGTCCGCATTGCTCTGGCGGAACCGTTCGCCCGGATGCAGGAAGATGGACTGCGTGAGCGCCTTCGGCACATAGCGCTGGCGGTCCTCGAAGACAAGGAGGTGCTGTTCCACCTGCACACTGTCCATGTGCTGCGCGGGCCTTCCGTCCGCGGAGCGTGTCACCACCTCAACATCCTCCAGGTGGTAGACCCGGGTTTCGGGAATGTCGGCCAGCGTGCGCCCCTCCCGGCCCGCCACCTGCATGCGCAGGCTGAGGTCGACCTGGTGGTCGCCCACGGTGGTATCCGCAGTGAACACCAGCAGTTCCTTGTTGAAGAAGAGATAGCCTCGTTCACGCAGGAAGGCGGTGATGCGCTCGCGTTCACGATCGAGCACGTCGGCATCGAAACGCTGCCCGGGACGTGTCAGGATCGACAGGCTGTCCGCCAGAAGCAATGTGTTGATGGAGGTGTCACCGATCAGGTGCCGTATGCGCCGTATATGATATGAACGTCCGGGGTCCACCCGGTATTCCACGCGGGCCTTGGGCTTCCCGAACGGCACTCCCCGCCGGATGCCGAGGAATCCCTCATGGACGAACAGGGTGGTGTCATCCACCCGCCCGTTGAACCAGCCCTCCTTGTGCAGGTAGAGCTCCATCTGGTCAGTGGAGCGTTCGGTGAGGGCGCTGTCCAGCAGAACAGGAGGCTCGCCCACCACGTCACGCAGCCATTCACCGGTGGTGCGTCCGTAGGGCTTGGGGGCTTTCCCCCGTTCGGCGCGCCGTTCGTTGATGGCGTCGATCCGTTCGGTCCGGCGCAACTTGTGGCGTTCGATCCGCGCAGGGTCGGGGACATTGTACATGCTCAGGTAGAACCGGAGGCCAAGCACCTTCTTGTTCGGTTTCTGCTTGATGATCGACTCCAGTTCGGTCACCGGTACGGCACGGTCGGTGAGCACCACGGCATTGCGTTTCAACAGGTGCTCGCCTGGCGGCACACGCCTGGTGGGGCTGCATGCCCCCAGCAGGAGTGCCAACGGGAGCACGGCGGTATGCAGGCGGAGGGTGGGCAAGCGAACGGCTTGTGCTGCCTAATTTGCGCGCTTTCCGGTGCGCCGCAATGCAGGCGGCACCAAAGATATCCGCCCCCGTGACCACACAAGCCGAATTGAAGCGCCTGCGGGCATTGCACCAGCGCCGGGGGCGTGAGGAGCAGGGGCGTTACCTGGTGCAGGGGGGCAGGCTGGTAGGTGAACTGCTGGACAGCGGTGCCCCTGTGGAAGCGATCTATGCCACCAGGGAGGTCGCACGCAGGTTGCATCACCCCGCCCTGCAAGTGCTGGCGGACCACGAGCTGGATCGGTTGGGCACACTGGAGGGCGGGAACGTGTTGGTGGCCGTTGTGCCTGCACCGCAAGCAGCTCCGCTCTTCAGCCCCTCCGGTAACGAACTTGTGCTCGTGCTCGATGGTATCAGTGATCCGGGCAACCTGGGCACCCTCCTGCGCCTTGCGGACTGGTTCGGGGTCCGCCGTGTGGTGACCTCCACCTCCAGCGTGGATGCGCTCAACCCCAAATGCGTTCAGGCTACCATGGGGAGCATCTTTCGCGTGCAGGTGGCCCGTTGTGACCTGGTGCCGCTGCTCACGCAATGGCAGCAGGCCGGTACCATGCTCTACCTCGCCAGCATGGAAGGGGCTTCCGTGTTCGACCTTGAACTGCGTCGCCCGGCTGCGTTGGTGCTGGGCAGCGAGTCGCATGGCATCTCGGCCGAGGTGCGTCAGGTACCCGCACAGGCCATCGCCATTCCACGCTTCGGCGCCGGTGAGTCGCTCAATGTGGCCACGGCTGCGGCCGCCTTGTGCATGGAGTTCGCGCGGCAGGGCAGGGGTTGATCAGCGCCGAACGGACAGCGCGATCGCGTCGGCCACGCGTTGCCCGTCCATGGCGGCGCTCACGATACCACCTGCATAGCCCGCACCTTCGCCGCAGGGGTAAAGGCCGGGCAGTTCCACATGGGCGAGCGTCTCCGGGTCGCGAGGGATGCGCACAGGTGAACTGGTGCGCGATTCCACCGCCACAGCCACGGCCTCGTTGGTCAGGTAGCCGCGCATCTTCCGTCCGAAACCCACGAAGGCCTCACGCAGTCTCCCCGCGATCTCGGAGGGCAAGAGCTCATGCAAGGGGACGGATACGATGCCGGGCGGATAGCTGCAGTCGGGCAGGTCGGTGGAGAGGCGCCCGCGCACCAGGTCCTCCAGGCGTTGCGCGGGAGCCCGCTGGGTGCGGCCACCAGCGATCCACGCGGCGTGCTCCACGGCCCGCTGATAGTGCATGCCCCACAGCGGGTCGTTCGGGTCGCTGTCGGCCGGGTGGCGCTTCACCTGGCCCGGACCGAAGGTGACCACGATGCCCGAATTGGCATAGGGGTTGTTGCGCTTGCTGGGGCTCCAGCCGTTGGTCACCACTTCGTCCGGCGCGGTGGCGCAGGGTGCGATGATGCCGCCGGGGCACATGCAGAAGGAGTACACGCCGGTCCCGCCCACTTGTTCCACCAGACTGTAGCTCGCGGGCGGCAGGTAGGGATCGCGCACGGCACAGTGGTATTGCGCCGCATCGATCGTTTCCTGTGGATGCTCCACGCGCACACCCAGTGCGAAGTCCTTGCGCTCCACCCTTACGCCGCGCTGCACCAGTAGGGTGAAGATGTCCCGCGCGGAGTGCCCCGTGGCCAGCACCACCGCTTCGCCGCGCAGTTCCTGGTCAAGGGCCGTACGCACCCCCACCAGCCTGCCGTGCTCGATCATCAGATCGGTGACACGCCGCCCGAAGTGCACGCTGCCTCCAGCACCCTCGATGGCCTCACGCATGGCGGTGATGATGGCGGGCAGCTTGTTGGTGCCGATGTGCGGGTGGGCATCCACCATGATGTCCGGACTGGCACCGAACGCCACAAGGGTGCGCAGCACGGCACCCACATCTCCCCGTTTGGTGCTGCGCGTGTAGAGCTTGCCATCGCTGTAGGTGCCCGCGCCACCCTCGCCGAAACAGTAGTTGCTGTCGGGGTCCACGGTGTGTTGGCGGTTGATGGCGGCGAGGTCGCGGCGGCGGTCGCGCACGTTCCTGCCGCGCTCCAGCACCACGGGCCGCAACCCCCGTTCAATGCAGCGCAGGGCTGCGAACAGTCCGGCCGGACCGCAGCCAACGATGATCACCGGCGGTGCAGCGCTCACATCGCCCAGCCGAAGGGTGGGTGGCGCATCGCTCCCGGCTTCGGTACTCACCAGCACACGCAGGCGGATCAGGGGACGCCTGGAACGCGCGTCGATGGAGCGTTTGAGCACGCTGCTCCGCTGCACCTGGGCCAATGGTATGCCGGCCGCCTCGGCCGCAGCGGCGCGCACCAGCACGGGGTCATGCGCTTCGGTCGGGGACAGGGCGATGTCCACAGGGCGCTCCATGCCACGAAGATCGGGGCTGCGGGCCATGCCCGGCACATGTCATCCCTCGAACGTGAACGTGAGCACGTAGGTCTTGGACCGAAGGCTTTCCAGCGGCAGGTCGAAGCGGGTTCCGTCCCGGACCAGCAGGTTGGGTATGCCCACACCGGTCTTCAGTTCGATGCCGAACTTGAAGTACTGCAGGAAGAAGTCGAACCCACCCCCCACCTCGGCGGCGTAGTCATACTTGGCAAGCTTCACGATGGTCTCATCGTCCAGTGCCTGGTTCACGTCCTTCTGGCTGGCCATGTCGATGCTGAACTTGCCGCCACCGATGAGGTACACGGCGAAATTGTTGATGCGGTCGCTGCGCAGCTTCACAAGCAGGGGGAACTCCAGGTATGTGCTTTCCACCGGCTTTTGGAAATACTCGATGTCCCCGAGTGGATCCCTGAACTGGTATTGCAGGGTGCGTTCCTGGAACGAGAGCGTGGGGAGGAACCGCAGGCTGAGGTTTGTGCCCATGTTCAGCGAGGTCACGATACCCAGGTTGAAGCCGGGTTGGCGCTGGTGGTTGAGCACGAGCAATGAGTCGGTGAAGGGTGCCCGGGTGCGCAGCCGGGTGTAGAAGTCGCTGTTGTTGTAACTGAGCAGGAAGCCGAAGTGGAGGCGGCGCAGGTCGAAATTGGGCAGGTTCTCCACCTTCACCCCGCCGCTGCTTTGGGCCCCCACCAGCGAAGGGACCGCGAGCAATGCCACAAAGGACAGGACCCGGATCAATGCGTTCACGAACATCATCAGGCCTGCTAAGGTAGTGGCCGGTCGGTGTGTGTGAAGGGCGGCCTCCATGGTTCACTTGCGTGCCATGTACAGGGTGGCGATGCCCCCCGTAAGGGTTTCGGCGGTACATGTACGCCCGCCGGCGTTGCGCAGCAGTGCCAGGAACTCCTCCCCCTCGGGGAATGCCTCCACGCTTTTGGGGAGATAGGTGTATGCGGCACTGTCCCTGCTCACCGTGCGACCCACCACGGGCATCACACGGTGGAAGTAGAGCCGGAAGAGCTGGCGCATGGGCGTTCTGTGCGGTTTGGAGAATTCCAGCACGAAGAGACGGCCGTTGGGCTTGAGCACCCGCAGCATCTCCCGGAGACCGCGTTCGAGCTCTTCGAAATTGCGCACACCGAAGGCCACGGTCACCGCGTCGAAGGTGGCATCCGGGAAGGGAAGGGCGGCGCTGTCGGCGCGTTGCAGCACCACCCGCTTGGCCAGGCCGCGGCGTTCCACCTTCTCGCGCCCCTTGGACAACATGCCCTCGCTGATGTCAACACCGGTGACGCGACCTGCCTTGGTGCTGCCCAGGATGGCGAGGTCGGCGGTGCCGGTGGCCACGTCCAGCAGGTGCTCCACCGGTTCACGTCCCAGCAGGCGCACAACGCGCCGGCGCCAGCCCTGATCGATGCCCAGGGAGAAGACCCGGTTCAATAGGTCATAGCGCGGAGATATCGCATCGAACATCTGTTCGACCTGTTCACGCTTGCTGCCTTCCGGCGAATAGGGGGTTACGCTCATGCGGGCAGGTTGAGGCGCACGCATTCGGCGCTGAATCGTTCGGCGTTCAGTGGCACCACCCCCACCTCCTCGCATACCAGTCCACCGGCGAGGTTGGCGAGTTGGGCGATATGCGTGGGTGGCATGTTCTGTGCGAGGGCCAGTGCCGCAACGGCGATCACCGTGTCACCCGCACCGCTCACGTCCGCGATGCTGCGCCTGTGCGCAGGGAAGCGCCGGCCCTCGCCGTCCGCCTTCACCTGCACTCCGTGTTCGCTCAGGGTGATCATGGAGATGCGATTGTCCAGCCGCTTGTGCAGTTCGTCGATGGCCCGTTCCACCGAGGCCTCATCGGCCGGGTCCACCTCGGTCTTCAGGCCTTCGCGCAGCTCCTTCAGGTTGGGCTTGAACAGGGCAACGCCGCGGTATGCGAAGAAGTTCGCGCGCTTGGGATCCACCGCCACAGGAATGTCCGCCGCCGCCGCCTGTGCGATGAGGCCGGTGATGACCGCTTCGGTCAGCACGCCCTTGTTGTAGTCCTCCAGCACGATCACCTGCGGTCGCAGTGAGGCGATGAGGCGGGCCGCTTCTTCCAGCAGGCGCTGCTCATCGATCGGGAGGAGGTCATCCTCCTGCTCCTCATCCACACGAACCACATGCTGATGCCCGCTGATGATCCGGGTTTTCACGGTGGTTCTACGGCCGGTGGAGCGCAGGAGTCCATCACTCGACAGTCCCTGTTCACGGAATAGGTCGATGAGCTGGGCACCTGCGGCATCGTCACCCACCACGGTGAGCACGGTGGGGCTGGCGCCCAGGGCATGTGCGTTGATCGCCACGTTGGCGGCACCACCGAGCCGGGCACTGCGGCGCTTCACCTGCACCACGGGCACGGGGGCTTCAGGGCTGATGCGGTCCACGCGCCCCCAGAGGTAGGCGTCCACCATGACATCCCCCACCACCAGGATGCGGGTGTCGGGGATGCCCTGCAGGAAGGAACGGAGCGCTTGGTTCATGGCGTCAGTGGAGGGCGGCCACGGCCTTGGCCACACGTGCCATGGCTTCGGTGAGCTTGTCGTCGCTCGTGGCGTAGCTTATCCGCAGGGTGTTCTCGGCGCCGAAGGAGCGGCCCTCCACAAGGCTCACCCCGGCGGCATCGAGCAGGTGGAGGCTCAGGTCCACCGAACCCTTGATGGTGGTTCCGTTGATGGAACTGCTCACATCGGGGAGCAGGTAGAAGGCGCCCTGCGGCACGTTGGCACGCCAGCCCGGGATGGCGCGCACAGCCTCCAGCACCAGGTCGCGCCGCCGCCTGAAATCCGCGCGCATGGCCTGCAGCTGTGCCGGATCGGCCTCCACGCAGGCCTTGGCCACGCGCTGGGCGATGCTGTTGGTGCCACTGGTGAACTGGCCCTGCACCTTCGTTGCGGCCTGCGCTATCCACAGGGGCGCGCCGATGTACCCAACGCGCCAGCCGGTGAGGGCCCAGGCCTTGCTGAGCCCGTTCACGGTGATGGTGCGGTCGGCCATGCCCGGCAGTGCGGCGAAGCTGTGGTGCCTGCCTTCGAACACGATGTGCTCGTAGATCTCGTCGGCGATGACGTAGAGTTCGGGGTGCTGGCGCACCACATCGGCCAGGGCCTCCAGCTCGGACAGGCTGAGCACCGAACCGCTGGGGTTGCAGGGCGAGCTGAACATCAGTAGGCGGGTGCGGGGGGTGATGGCGGCGGCGATGCGCTCCACGGGCGGCTTCCAGTCCTCATCGATGGAGGAGTGGACCAGCACGGGCGTGCCACCGGCCAGGCGCACCTGCTCGGAGTAGCTCACCCAGTACGGCGCGGGGATCACCACTTCGTCGCCGGTGCCCACCAGGCTCATCACCACGTTCATGATGCTCTGCTTGGCACCCGTGCTCACCACGATCTGTTCCGCGGTATAGTCCAGGCCGTTGTCGCGCTTGAACTTTCGCGCGATGGCTTCACGCAGGTCCGGGTAGCCGTTCACCGGGGTGTACTTGTGCCAGGGACCTGCGAGGGCCTCGCGGGCGGCCTCCAGCGCGAACGCCGGCGGGGCGTGGTCGGGTTCCCCCAGGCTGAGGTCGATGATGTCGCGGCCCTGGGCGCGAAGCTCACGGCTGCGACGCGCCATCAGCAGCGTGGCGGGTTCCTGGATGTTCGCTACGGTCGGGGAAAGATGCATGCGTGCAGGGGCCGGTGGCAGTCGTTGGGCCGGGCCGGACCCGGAAGGGGGCAAAACTACGCAAGCCGTCCCGCGCGTTGTCCCGTTGAACCCGGCTGTTGCCGATATTCGTCCACCGCTTTTTCCACCATGAACGACACCTGGACCCTCCTGCTCGTGGCCCTGCTGCCTTCGCTGCTGGTCTTCCTCACCACCTTCCACACGCTGCGCCAGTTCTTTGCGGCCCAGGCTGCCGAACGGCATGCCGAACTGCGCAAGGAGGATCACAGGCAGGTGCTGCCACTGCGGCTGCAGGCTTACGAGCGTCTCACTCTGTACCTCGAGCGCATCGCACCGGGTCCACTGGTGCTGAGGGTGCACAAGCACAACATGAACGCCCGCATGCTGCACGGCGAGCTCATCACCACCGTGCGCGAGGAACTGGATCACAATGTGACACAGCAGGTGTACGTGAGCGACAAGGCCTGGGCCCGCGTGAAGCAGGCCAAGGAGGAGACCATCCGCCTGGTGAACCTGAGCTTCGAACAGGTGGGCGATGGCGTTTCCGCCACGGAGCTGAGCCGGAAGATCTTCGATAATGCGGGCCGGCTGTCCACCACGCCCTCCCAGGAGGCCCTGCTGCTGCTCAAGGACGAGGTGCGTCGCCTGTTCTGAAGAGCGCCAGCACCTGATCGGCCGCATCGAAGGGGCTCAGCATGCCGGCTTGTACGGCGGTTTCCAACTCGGCATAGCATGCTGCCACCAGCGGGTCGTGCGTCAGGCGGTCGCGCAGCCCTTCCAGCACGGCGTGGCGCATCCAGTGGCGGGCCTGGTCCTGGCGGCGTGCGTGGAGCGTTCCGCGTTCCCGGGCCTCTGCGTGGCGACGTTCCAGTTCGGAGGCCAGCCCCGCAATGCCTTCACCGGTCAATGCGCTCACCAGGAGCACCGGCGGATGTTCGCCACTGGGCCGCACGGGCAGCAGGTGGATGGCGTTGCGCAGGTCGCGGGCGGCGGCTTCGGCGCGGGGGCGTTGATCGCCCTCCACCTTCGTGAGCACCACCAGGTCCGCGCTCTCCATGATGCCGCGCTTGATGCCCTGGAGTTCATCGCCCGCCCCGGCGATCATCAGCAGCAGGTTGAGATCGGTCATGCGATCCACCTCCCACTCGCTCTGGCCCACGCCCACCGTCTCCACAAGGATGCGGTCGTAGCCGGCGGCTTCGCATAGCAGGATGGTCTCCCTCGTGCGGCGGGCCACCCCACCGAGGGTGCCTCCTGCAGCCGTGGGGCGCACGAAGGCGGCGTCCAGCTGGGTCAGGCGTTCCATGCGGGTCTTGTCGCCCAGGATGCTGCCGCCGCTGCGCTGGCTGGTGGGGTCAACGGCGAGCACGGCCACCCGGTGCCCGGCATGCACCATGGCGGCACCCAGGGCGTCGATCAGCGTGCTTTTGCCCACGCCGGGGATGCCCGTGATACCGATGCGCTGCGCTGGCGTGGCCGGTGGTGTGCAGGCTTGCAGCAGCTCCCGTGCGCGAGCCTCGTCCTCCGTGCGGCTGCTTTCCACCAGGGTGATGGCGCGGCCCAATGCCGCACGGTCACCGGCCTGCAGGAGTGCGGCAAGTTCGGTGATGGAAGGGGCGGAGGGCATGGCTCAGTAGCCCTTGCGGTAGTTGTCCACCCATGCGCTGTCACCCACGTCACGCAGCAGCCGGAACACATTCTCCCCTTTGGCCATGCCGTTGAGGTGCAGGATGCCGTAATCGGTCAGCAGCAGCATCTGGCGGGCCGAGGGCACATCGCGTTTCTCGCTCCAGCCCTTGCCGGGGTGCATGCCTTCACGCAGCACGAACGGATATTCCCAATAACGCAGCTTCCAAAGCTGGTCAAAGGCTTCGCAGTCACGCAGCAGGCGTCGCCCGGTGCTATCCTCCGGGTGCACGCACAGGTTCACGCCATGGCGGTGGAAGAGGTTCACGCCCTCCGGATTGGCCTTGCTTGGCACGGCTGCCTGGGCCTGCAGAACGAATTGTTCACGTGTTAGGCCGTGCGTCTCTATCACCTTCCCCTCGAACTCCTTCACCAGGAAGAGGGAGAACAGCTGGCTGTTGTGCCCCGGACTGAGAGAGAGTCCGAAGGTGTGGGTGGCGAGCAGCGGCCGGGCGGCAGGTGCCTCGGCACGGGGCAGACCCACCAACAGGGCTGTCAGGAGCACCGTGGATGCCTTCCACAACATGCGCCAAAGATACCACGCCGGCCCTGGCTTGTCCAGAACGGCCGTGGCAGGATACGGCTGCCTATTGCTTCACGAAACGGGCCTGTGCAACAGAGCCTCCCTGCAGGTCACGGATGAGCAGCAGATAGCTTCCGGGGTCCAGCGCGTCCACCGGAATGGACATGCGCGGGTCGTTGAGCGGCAGGGTGCGGCGGCCGGATAGGGCCACACGCCCGCTGGCATCCAACAGGGTCCACGCAACCTCGTCCACGGGCAGGCCCGCGTCGAACGCCACGTTGAGCAGGTCGTTGGCGGGATTGGGGTATACGGCCATTTCGGTGGTGACAGCACCCATGAGCACACTGCGGACGTCGGAGAAGGTGTGGTCGCCGTTCTTGTCCACCTGCCGCAGGCGGTAGTAGTTCCAGCCCTTGAGCGGCGTGGCATCGGGCCAGTTGTACTCCACCTGAACGGCACTCGAGCCAGCGGCGTTCACCTGGCCGAGCGCCTCGAAATCCTGACCATTGCCCGAGCGTTCAACCACCCAATGGGAGGTGTTCTCCTCGTTGCCCACGGACCAATTCAGCCAAGCGGTGCCGCCCCGTGGTGAGGCCTCGAATGAAAGCAGTTGGGCCGGGAGCAGGATGCAGTCGATGCCAGCGCAGGGGATGGGACCCACGTTGGGAAGGGGCGTGCATCCGGGCTGGTAGGTGAAATCGAGGTTGAACGGGGTGCCCCAGTAGAAGGTGTAGTAGTTGTCCACGAAGAGCAGGTACTGCTCACCGGGAAGGACGTTGATGTAGCGTGTCCAACTATCCCCTGCGGCGCCCTCCGTGAAGTCGGTCGCCGTCCAGTTGAGTCCGGTGAGCACGGGTCCATCACCCCAGGAGCAACGGAGCGGAGGACCGGTGGGTGGGCAGGTGGGCGTACTGCCGTATGGCCCCCAGAGGCCGTAGTCGTAGTCGGCACCGCCATAGGGCGATGCATCGATGGTGAATCCCAACTGGCCGGGAGCGCTCACGGTGAACCGGTGCCAGACGCCGCGCCGCTCATTGGCGATCAGGCATCCGCGGTTGGGGATGCCAAGGTCCGCCACGCTGCCTGTGCTCTGCGGATTGCTGGCGAGCGTTTGATCGGAGCACAGCTCAATGGCACCGATGCAGTCCTCGATGGGTGCGGGGGGGCGGTTGCAGTTGGCGTCCACCACCGCAGCAAAGACCGCTCCGGTGGGTGGTGTGGGGCCCGGGCTGGCATAGAGCACGCCACCATTGTCGGTCTGCAGGCGGTAGCTGATCTGGTTCTGGAACCCGCCCACCGCAGTATAGGACATGGTGATGATGGAGCCCACGCCGGCCCCGAAATTGATCACTCCGCCTGAGCCGATGATGGTGTAGTTGGTGCAGGTGGGAGGAGGGGGACCTGGCGGATCCACACAGATGCGCACGAAACTGCCGTTCCATCCATCGCCGAAACTGTCGCTCATGCGCAGGGTGAAGGTGCAGGCACCCGGAGGTGGGTCCGTGCGCTGGGCGCAGAGGGCGAATGTCCCGGTGGTGCCTGTCTGCCGCCAGAAGCGGATGTAGAGCGTTTCTCCCGGAGTGAGGCTGGCGGCGGCCAGGCTCGTGGAGGGCATGGTGGCGGCCGTTGTGCTGCCGTTGAGAACACAGGCCAGCTGGGTCAGCACCATGTTGTTGCCTGCACAGGAGCCGGAGGCCACGCGGTAGACGGCGAAGGCTCCATCGGTGAGCGAACCATCGTCCGCATCGAACAACAGCGCCCCCGCAGTGAAGGGGTTGGGCACCTGAACCGTGAACCATACATCCTGGTTGGGCAGTCCGCACGAGGGGGTGGGAACGTTGATCACACCCAGCGGGTTGGTGGGCGTGTTGCCCGCGTTCTCGTTGGTGTAGCCGGTGAACAGGCAGCCGTAACGGACGGGGATGGCGATCGCACCGCACGGGTCATCATTGGGCGGGGGAGTGGTGGGCGATGCGCAGATGGTGAAGTTGCCGAACAATGCGGTCTTGTTCCACACCCGTACGTACAGCACCGTGCCCGGCACGATGGTGGTTCCGTTCTGGTTGACGGTGAGCCCGGGCATGGCACCTCCAGCGGGGTCGCTGCAGGCGATCTGGGTGAGGCTGCTGCAAGTGGGGTTCTGGCGGTATACCGAGAAGGCCGCATCGTCCAGGTCGGGGCTGGCCAGGTCGATCTCAACACCGACACCTGCCGGCGCAAGGGGTATCTGCACGGTGAACCACACATCGTTGATGGGGGGCACGTTGCCACAGGTGGGGGCAGCAACACCCGCGGTGATGGTGGCCGCTTCGGTGGTGCCGCTTACAGGGTCGCAGGCGGCAGTTACGGGGACCGGAACAGCGTTGCACGGATTGTCGTTCGGGGGAGGTGTTGGCTCGAACGCACAGATATCGAAGCTGCCGCCATTGCCAGGTCCTGATTGCGGCCATACGCGCACGTAGACCGTACGACCTGCCAGGTCCGGTCGGTTGAAGGTGATGAACGGTTCCGAGCTGCCCACCGCAATGTCCGCATTGCAGTACTCCGCCGCCGGCCATACGTTCACCGACAGGTTGTTCGTGGTGGTGGTGGTGGCAGGGGCGCTCAGGGTGAAACTGGTCGGGCTCAAAATGGAGGCCACCGTTGTGCCCGCAGGTATGCCTGTGCCCGTTACCACCATGCCTACAACCATGCCCGTGGTGTTGGTCCCGGTGACCACCGTTGAGTTCAGGGTGCGCGTGGCGGGAAGCAGGTACTGCGTGGTGCACGACGGCACGGAATAGACCGCCATGGCGAGGTCGTTCGCACCGATGAGTTCGGTCTGCAGCGCCAGGGAGCCCGAGGCCGGCACCGTCACGTTGAACCAGACATCGTATCCCCCATATGTTCCGCACGGCGGCGGGGGCACGGACGTATTGGTGGCCCAGTTGCTGCTGGTGGTGAACGGTGTGGTGCAGGTGGCGTTCACCGGCAGTGGGAATCCCGTGCAGGGATTGTCGTTCACCGGGGGGGGCGGTATGCTCGCACAGGTGATGGTGAGCGTTCCGCAAAGCGTGTGGTTCGGCCTGCATGGGTCGCCGCCGTTGTTGGACAGGATGCGGATGAATCGCAGGCCCGATCCCACCGGGGTGTAGGTCACCTGTGCATGTCCGTTGGGCGTGCCGCATCCGTCATCGTCGAAGGTGGTGAACCCGTCCGCGGCAGGGAACGCGGTGGTTGCGCCCGTGATGCTGATGGTTGAGTTCCAGTTCGCTGCGGAGCCGCATAGGCTGATGGTGTACAGATTGCCGGCGCACATGTACATCCGCGCATATTCATTGCCGCAGATGTCCACGGTGAACAGCGAGGGGCACACCGCGCAGAACGTGGAGCCCACCGGCGGATAGTTGAACGTGTAGGCCGGTGTGGCCGGCACCGTGGCGGGCAGCCAGTCGCCATTGGGTACCAGTGAGGTGAGGTTGATCTGGCCGCTTCCCGCCGTGGTAACGGGGATGCTGATGGTGAAGGAGTTGGCGTTCAGGATGCCCGTCACCACAGCACCCGCTGGAATCCCCGTGCCACTTATTGGCATACCCACCACCAGACCGCTGGTGTTGGGTGCAACCAACGTTATCGTGGAGGAACCCGCCGTGCGCGTGCCGGTCACCGCCGTTGTTCCGGTGCCCACGCACTGTGCCTGCGTGTGCATGGGCGTCAAGCACATGGCTGCCAGGAGGAGGAAGGGAAGCGCAATGGCCGACAACAGGCTCTTTGTGCACAGGATGGTGCGCGGCCGGAGCGGAGTGATGCTGATGTTCATGGGAGCACTGCGAAGACGGTGTTCAGCGACCGTTCCGGGTATGAAGATAACGTCATCCTGTGGATGAACAACCGGCTCACCCACTTGGCATTATAACGAAGAAGAGGGAGCCAAGGTTCTGGCTCCCTCTTCTTCGTTCAGGTGGGCAGGGTCAATGCTTCATGAACCGTCCGTTGCCCATCGGAACGGATGCAGCGTCCAACAACTCCACCATGTAACTGCCGTTCTCAACCCGTTCCAGGGCGATGTCGATGCGGTTGGTGCCCCGCTGCATGGCGGTGCTGCCCTGGAGAACGATGCGACCGCTCATGTCGAGCACACGCCATTGGGCCGCACCCTCCTCCACAGCATCGAAGGCAAGTGCTATGCTCTCGCGAGCCGGGTTGGGGTAGAGCTCGATGGGCAGGCCGGTGCGGCGGAAGAACACCGTGCGCACCTCGGTGTACATGAACTCTCCATTGCGGTCCACCTGCTTCAGGCGGTAGTAGTTCATTCCGCTGTGCGGTTGCTCGTCCACGAAGCCGTAGGTGGTGGTGGTTTGGCTGTTACCCATGCCGTTCACCTTGCCGATCTCGCTGAAGTGCTCCCCGTCCGCGCTGCGTTCCACCACGAAATGGTCGCTGTTGTGCTCGCTGGCGGTGGCCCAGGTCACATCCACCATCCGCTGGTTGGGCTTCGCGTCGAAGCTCAGCATCTGCACCGGCAGCACAAGGCAGTCGATGCTGGCACCACCGCCCAGGTTCCAGTTGAGTGCGAAGGGGGTCTGTATGGATGTCCAGCGGTCGATGTACAGCAGGAAGGTCTGGCCCGCAACGGCGTCTATGTAGCGCACGTAGCTGTTACCCCCTGCTCCTTCGGTGAGGTCCACCGAGGTGGCGTTCATGCCCGTGGGACCCGCCACCGCAGAGAACGTGCAGCGCAGCGGCGGTCCCACGGGAGGACAAGGCGGTGCGCCATTGTAGGGGCCCCAAACGGCCCAATCGTAGTCCGCGGGAACGCCGGGTACGATATCGAAGGCCACGGTACCTCCCTCGTACGTGGTGAACCTGAACCACTGGCCCCGCACTTCATTGCCGGAGAGACAACCCCGGTTGGAGGCGTTCAGGTCCGCGGTATTACCCGTATTGTTGGGCAGGCCGGTGATCACCTGGTTGGTGCACACCTCCACGTTCCCGGCACAATCGCTGGGCGGTGCCGGAGGTACGTTGCACTCCGCATTGATCACGAAGCTGAAGTTGGCACCCGCAGTGGGAGCGTTCGGGCTCTGGTAGATGGAGAAACCGTTCTGCGCGGCCACCGAGTAGGAGATCTGGTTCTGGAACCCACCCAACGGGAAATACTGGAAGGTCACCACTGTGCCGACATTGCCGCTGAAACTTACGAAGCCAGTGCTGCCCACGATGCTGTAGTTGGTGCAGATGCCGGGAACGAGGCAGACCCGCACGTAGCCACCGTTCCATCCATCCCCACCGGTATCCGTCATCCGGAGGGTGTAGTCGCAGCTCGTGGAACTGTTGGGGGTGGGGCTGTCGGTGCGCCTGGCGCACAGCTGGAAGTTGCCATCCCCGCCGGATTGCCTCCACACGCGGATGTACACCGTGGTGCCGGGTGTCAAGCCCGAGAACGTTCCGAACGGCATCGAAGCGCTTTGGGCACTTCCACCGGCGCTGCAGCCCACCTGGGTCAGTGACAGGTTGTTCGTGCCGCAGGTGCCCGTGGCCGAATACACCGCCAGGGCGGCATCGGTCAGCAGTCCGTCATCCGTGTCGAGCTGCAGGGTGCCGTTGGGCGGTACCGTTGCCGTGAACCAAACATCCGCTGCAGGTGCGGCCGATGCACATGGTGCAGCAGGGTTCGGGGCGTTCGTCCAACCCGCACCGGTGGTGCCGGTCTGGGTGGCGAACGCGTTGGTGTAGATGTTGAAGAGGCAGCCGTAAGGAGTGGTCAGGGGCAGTGCACCGCAGGGATTGTCGTTCGGCGGAGGTGTGTTCGGTGTGGCGCAGATGCTGAAGGTGCCGAACAGGGCTGACAGGTTCCATACCCGCACGTAGTACGTGGTGCCTGCAGGTCCCGAGAACGTCAGCGCCGGCATGAGGTTGGTTACCGAGGCGTTGTCGTTGCAAGCCCCGGCCACCTGGGTCAGGGTGCCCGGGCCACAGATGGCACCGCTCGTGAGCGTGTACACCGCCATGGCCATGTTCGTCAATGAGCCGGAGATGGTGCTCAGGTTCATGCTGCCGGAGGCCGGCATTGTCACCCGGAACCATACATCGCCGCCGGCAAGAGCACCACAGGCAGGTACCGGCGTGGCGGTCATGGTGGCTGCGAGCGGCGTGGCGCTTTCCGTGCTGTACTGGCCCGGCGTGCAGGGAGCCACCACGGGGATCACGATCGCGCCGCAGGGGTTGTCGTTGGGTGGCGGTACCGGCTCGTAGGCGCAGATCTCATACGTTCCGGTGTTCGCGAAGCCCTCGGGCCATACGCGGATGTAGACCGTCTCGCCGGGCACAAGGCCACTGAAGGTGAGGAACGGTGCTGGTGTAACACCACCCGCGTCCTGGTTGCAGGCGAGCTGCTGCCAGGTGTTGAAGGTGGCCGTGACCGCTCCCGCGAGCGTGGCATTATTGCTGATGGTGAAGGTGGTGGCGTTCGTGATTCCCGTGACCACACTGCCTGCCGGGATGCCTGCACCGCTGATGGCCATGCCCACCACAAGGCCGGAGGTGCTCGCTGTGGTGAGCACGTTGCTTCCCAGGACCCTGGTCACGCTCTGGTTGAACTGGCCCACGCAGCTCGCTGCGCGATACACCGCCATGGCGATGTTGCCGGCGCTGATGAGCGAGGTCTGCACCGAGAGGTTGCCGGACGGGGGCACCACGGCCCTGAAGAACACATCATATCCGCCGAACTGGCCAGAGGAACTGGCCCCGCATCCTGCGGGCACGGGAATGCCGTTGGTGGAGGTGGCGTATGCCGTGGAGCCCAGGTTGAAGTTGCAGGAGGTGCTCACCGGCAGGAGGGTGGCATTGCACGGATTGTCATTGGCGGGCGGCGGCGGCACCGGTGAACAGCTGATCTGCAAGGTGCCGCAATTCGCAGCGCTCACCACGCATGGGTCGCTCAGCACCCGGATGGCGTAAACCTGTCCGATGCTCGGAACGAATGTCACCGTTGAAAGGCCGTTCACCGTTCCGCAACCATCATCGTCGAACTCGTAGCCCGCACTGTAGGCGGCATTGGTCACGGACAGGGAGGAGTTCCACGACGTGGAGCTGTTGCACAGCGTGATGGTGTACACGTATCCGGGACACATGTAATAGCGTGCGAACTGGTTCGCGCAGATGGGGGTTTCGAACGCCCCCGGACACGCGGTGCAGTTCAGCGCGGTCTGCCCTGATTGTGCAGGGAATCCGGATGTTTGAGGGGGGTAGTTCAACGTCCACCCGGGAGTGATCGTGAACGTGTAGGGTACGGGTCCACCGGTGACAGTGGCGGCGTTGCTCAGGGTCACGCTGGTGGCGGTGGGGACCCCGATGGCCGTGATGGTGGTGCCAGGGGGGATGCCGGGACCACTAACGCCATTCCCTACGGTAAGACCAGTGGCGGTGTTCACCACGATGATGTTCGAACCGCTTGTGGTGGTGGCAGTGACCGTGGGTGTGAGGTTGGGCGGCAGGCCGGTGGCCGTCCACGAACCATTCGGAACCTGCGCCGTACCAGCCAGGGCACCTGTGCAGGGAGCCTGTGCGCGGACAACAGCAGTGCTGAGGCAGGAGGCCCAGGCGGCTATCAGGAGCGTGTAGCGTGATGTCATGTTCGCTGCCGGATTACTGGTTATCCTTCAGATGCACGGGTTCGCCGATGGGCGCTTCGGGGTGCAGGGCGTTCCAAGCCTCCACTGCGGTGCGGTAGCGGGCGAGATCGGCGGCGTCGTCACCGGTAACGATGTAAACGGGCTCGGTGGTGCCGGGCGCTGGGAAGAGGGTGGAGGGGTCCACCAGACCGGGCTGCAGGTCCACACCGGCGCTGTTGATGGCGGCGCGCACTTGTTCCACACTTACGCTCGGGTTGCGCCGCACCTGGAGGATGGTGAGGTCATCGCTCCAGCTCACCGTGGCCAGGGGATCGATGTCCGCCATGGCCTGCACCACATGCTTCAGGCCGCTTGCGTCCAGGGGAGCGGAGGTGCGCAGGTGCAGCAATTCCATGTGCTGTGACTTGGCGCTGAAGGCCAATAACACCGCCAGGGCGGGAAGAATGGTGCGGATGAACATGTGTCCTGTGGCTTTGATGGACGTTAAATGTACGTGCGAAGGTAACGGATCTTGAACTCCTGCGCAACCGGGTGTACCCGACCGGCCCGCATCGCCATGGTACGGCGGTCGGGCCTGCAGGGTTATGACGCGCGGGGGCTGGGCAGGTTGCCTGGGCCACATGCGGTCAGCGCCTGCCGGGATAGACCGCGAGCGCAGCCCGAAGGACCTCCACCGCCTTGCGAAGCAGTGGCTGCTCCAGAACGTAGGCCAGGCGTACCTGCTGTTTTCCCGCTGCCGGTTCGGAATAAAAACCGGAGCAGGGTGCCATCATGACCGTGGCCCCCTCGTGCGAATAGGATTCCAATAACCACTGACAAAATGTATCGGCGTCATCGATGGGCAGTTCGGCCACGCAGTAGAAGGCGCCCTTGGGCTTGGGGCATGTCACCCCGGGGATGCTGTTGAGGCCGTCCACCAGCACATTGCGCCGTTGCACGTATTCGCCGATGACGCCGCTGAAATAGTCGTCCGGGGTGCGCAGGGCGGCCTCGCTGGCGATCTGCCCGAAGGTGGGCGGGCTCAGTCTGGCCTGTGCGAACTTGAGCACGGCGGCATACAGTTCCGCGTTGCGGGTGATGAAGGCACCCACCCTGGCACCGCACATGCTGTAGCGCTTGCTCACACTGTCCACCAGCACCACGTTCTGCTCGAGCCCATCGAGCGTCATGGCACTGACGTGCACGGCACCATCGTAGCAGAATTCGCGGTACACCTCATCGGCGAACAGGTAGAGGTCGTGGCGTAGGACGATGTCGCGCAGGCGCTGGAGTTCATTCCCGCTGTAGAGGTAGCCGGTGGGGTTGCCCGGATTGCAGATGAGGATGCCCTTGGTGCGGGGGGTGATGAGCGCCTCGAAGGCCTCGATGGGAGGCAGCGCGAAGCCGTCCCTGATGCTGCTGCGCACGGGCACCACCTTCACACCGGCCGCCAGGGCGAAGCTGTTGTAGTTGGCGTAATAGGGTTCGGGTATGATGAGTTCATCACCCGGCTCGAAGCAGGCCATCATCCCGAACAACAGGGCCTCGCTGCCTCCGTTGGTGATGAGGATCTGCTCATGGGTCACATGGATCCCGTGCCGCTCGTAATAGCCGGCGAGCCCCTTGCGGTAGCTCTCGTATCCCGCGCTATGGCTGTATTCGATCACGGTGCGGTCGAGGTGGCGGATGGCATCCAACGCCACGGTGGGCGTGGCGATGTCGGGCTGGCCGATGTTGAGGTGGATCACCTGCGTGCCGCGCTTCCTGGCACCCTCGGCGAAGGGAACGAGCTTGCGGATGGGCGAGGCGGGCAACAGGCGGCCCTTGGTGGAGATCGAAGGCATCGGCGGGGTTCGTTTGCGGGTGCGAAGATCGCCCTCCCGCATGGATCCCGCGTCATGTTCGCAGGAAGAGGGCGGCAGCCGCAACATCCCCGCGGTCGCCGCACCCGACGTGGCGCGCTACTCAACGATGAAGTGTCCGCCCTGGGTGATGGAGCCGCGCTGGTCCGTGATCACCAGGCTGTATGCACCGGGTTCCAGGTCGCCCACAGGAGCGCTGAAGCGGTTGGTGCCCGCCTCGCAGCTCATGGCATGCATGCGCACGGTGCGGCCTGTGGCGTCAAGGAGGCCGATCGTGAGCTGTTCCGCCGCAACCGTCCGGATGTCCATGTTGATGCGGTCGTTGGTGGGGTTGGGGAACTTTCCACCAAGGCTCAGCGCGCCGTTGAAGCGGATGGCGACCACGTCGGAGCCTTCACTCGATCCGTCGAGGTCCACCTGCTTGATACGGTAGTAATTCAGGCCGGCGGATGGGTGTCCGTCGGTGAAACGATAGGCCAGCGGGGAGTTTGAACTGCCGGCAGCAGGCACCTGTCCGATGGGCGCATAGTGGATATCGTCCGTGGACCGTTCCACCACGAAATGGGAACTGCCCCGCTCGCTGCCGGTGATCCACTCGAGGTCCACCCCCTTGTCCGTGGGGGTTCCGGTGAAGGAGAGCCATTCCACGGGAAGCACCACACAGTCCATGGATGCTCCGCTGCCCAGCTGCCAGGTGAGGTTGAAGGCGAGTCCGCTGATGGAGTAGTTGCTCACGTAGAGCAAGTAGACCTCACCGGCGTTGACCGACAGTTGGTTCACCCAGGCATTGCCTCCGGCGCCCTCGCTCAGGTCAAGTGCGGCACCGTTGAGGCCCGTGTTCCCGGACAGGCCTGAATATGAGCAGCGCAACGGAGCAGCGGCCGGCGGGCAGATGGTGGCGCGTGTGCTGCCCGCAGGGAACGGCCCCCAGACGGCGAAATCGTAGTCATCCGCGGCGTTGGTGGGGGCGATGGTGAAGCCCAAGGTGCCCGGCGCGGAGATGGCGAAGTTGTACCACGTGCCCTGGCGCTCCAATGCATTGAGGCAGCCACGGTTGAGGGTGGTGAGGTCTGCCACGGCACCCGTTGTGTTCGCATTGCTGGAGAAGGCCTGGCTGGAGCACAGGGTGGCACCACCCACGCAATCCTCCGGAAGCGGAGGCGGTGGCTGGCAGGTGACCACGGTGGCGAACGAAAGCCCGTTCAGCGGCGGGGTGCCCGACGAAAAGACAGGGGTCCCCACGTAGGTGAGCGTGTAGCGGTTCTGGTCCTGGAAGGTGCCGCTGTTGTTGTACTGCAGTGCGATGATGTTGCCGGCGTTCACGCCGATCACCACCTGGTTGTACGCATTGGTGACAGTATGGTACTGGTAGGCCCCGCCGTTGATGCTCACGCCCACGGACGAGGTTCCCCAGCCATTGCCGAAGCTGTCGTAGAGGTTCAGCACATAGTGGCACTGGCCGGGCGGCAGTGCGGACACACCCTGTGCACAGATGCTGAAGGTGCCGGTTGCTGATCCGAATCCCCAGAACCTTATGAAGTAGACCTCGCCCGGGGTGAGGTTGTTGAGGGTGATGAACGGCATCAATCCCGGTCCTGAATCATCATCACAGGCCACCTCGAGCAGGGTTCCGCTGCAGGTGGCACCGGTGTATACGGCCATGGCCCCGTCCGTGAGCGAGCCGGCCTGGCTCTGCAGGGTCACGGATCCGAGCGGTCCGGCGGTGAACCGGAACCACACATCCCGGCTGCCGGTGGTGTAGGCGCCGCAGCTGGGTGCAACGGGCACCGCGGAGTAGGTGGCCCCGCTGTTGGTGGAGCTGGTGGCGCTGCAGGACGGTGCAAGGGGCAGGGTCGTCGCGGTGCAGGGCGTGTCGTTCGGAACGGGTGACCAGATGCACAGGCTGCCGTTCATGGCATTGCTGGTGCCGTGACGCTGGATGCGGATGACGTAGCTGGCCCCGGGCACGGTGGCGATGGTGAGGTTGATGTTGGCGCCGTTGCTTCCGGAATTCACGCAGGCCACCTGGGTGAGCGCTGCACATGCGCCGGAGAACACATGGAGGATCGACCGGTGGCTATCGCTCGGGTCGAAGATGATATTGGTGGTGGTGGCGGTGGCGGTGAACCAACCCCATGCGTCGTCATTGGCCGAAGAGCTGCAGGTGCTGCCCGCAGGGGTGAACGTGGCCGTGTAGCTCTCCGGCTTGTTGAATGCCGCATAGGAGCAGGTGGTGCCCACGGTATACCGGTTGGCGGCATTGAAGCCGCAGGTGTTGCTGCTGCCTTGGGCGGACGCTGTCATACCGCCAAGCAGCAGGGCGACGCCGATGGTGATGTGGCGCAGGCCTTGTGGGATGTTCGGTAGAACAGTGCGGGATCGCATGGGTGTGTGCCGGGATACAGCTTATTCGTCCTCGGGACGTTCGGTCAGGGTCACACCCAGGAACAGGGCATATTCCAGGAACTGGGCTTCGTCGAAGGGATGTGTGGCAATGATGTGCACCTCACTGATGGACCTGTCGATGGAGAGCAGGACGTTGGGTGCGTAGGCTTCCATCTCCTCCCTGAACACCTTCTCCGACTGGTGGTCATTGAGGCCCGATGCGACATACTCATGCAGAGAGGTTGTTCGCTCCTGGGCCATGCCCGATGAGGCGTGTGATGCGAGCAGCAGGCACAGCGCAAGGGCGGGCAGATGGATGGTGAAGTGCCGCGTCATTCAGGTGATGTCGTGCCGCTTCTACGCTGACAATGGTCCCGGGGTTGCGGCATGCGCCATGTCCGGGCAACGAAAAACCCCTCCCGGGACCGGGAGGGGCTTTCGCACGAGGGGGCGGGTCGGTCAGTTGTTGACCGGGGCCATGGGGCTGGTCTCCTTGACCGGGCTGGCCGGGGCGGCCTCGGTGGCATCCACATTGCCCTTGATGCGCACCACTTTTTCCGGCGCGTTGGTGGCATTGCTGGAGATGGTCACGCTCTTGTTGATGGGGCCGGTTCGCTTGGTGTCGTACTTCACCGTGATGGTGGTCTTGGCGCCGGGCTTGATGGGCTCGGTGTCGCACTTGGGTACGGTGCATCCGCAGCTGCCCTTGCAGTTGGTCAGGATCAGCGGTGCATCGCCCGTGTTGGTGACCACGAACTCGCAGGTGCCATTGGCGCCCTGGGCGATGTTGCCGTAGTCATGCACCTCCTTGTCAACGGAGATCATGGGGCCGGTGCCGCCCACGGGTTTGGCGTTCTCCTGTGCGAAGGCTCCAAGGCCAACGAAGAGGATGCTCAGTGAAAGCAATGCGTGTTTCATGGTCGATCAAGTGCTTGAATGGTGCTTCTGCAACTGTAGCATGAACCGTGCCAATGGATGCTTACATCTTCTCTACGGGCGCCATGGGGCTCTGCTCCTTCATCGGGCTGGCGGGCGTTGTGGCGGCGGTGCTGGCCTCCACGGTACCCTTGATGGTCACGATCTTGGAGGGCGCATTGGTGGCGTTGCTGGAAATGGTCACGCTCTTGTTGATGGGGCCAACGCGGTTGGTGTCGTACTTCACCGTGATGGTGCTGGTCTGTCCGGGCTTGATGGGTTCTTTTTCACATTTGGGCACGGTGCATCCGCAGCTGCCCTGGCAGTTGGTGATGATGAGCGGCTGGTCGCCCGTGTTGGTCACAGTGAACTCACACGTCCCGTTGGCGCCCTGTTTGATGGTGCCGTAATCGTGGCTGTCCTTGTTCACGGAGATCATGGGGCCATTGCCACCCACCGGCTTGGCGTTGGGCTGGGCGAAGGTGGCGGTGGCCAGCAGGCCGAACGCGGCGGAAAGGAGAAACTGTTTCATGTGTGATGTGTGTTTGCTGAACTTGGTACGGCGAAGGTAGAGGGCCCGTCAGCTGCTTGCCATGGCCTTAACAGGAGTTTAACAGCGGGGTGCGCACCATCCCGTGCAATGCCCTAGCCAGGAAACGGTCCGGCAGGCGGGGTCCAATGGCTCAAGGGTTCGCTCCCAACGCGGCGGGGCCGCTACCTTTGGGCCTCATTACCTGAAGGTATGGCTTCCGCCGAGATCCCCAAACGTTTCGAGCCCGCCCGGAGCGAGGCCAAGTGGTACCAGCATTGGATGGACAAGGGCTATTTCCGCAGTGTGCCCGACAACAGGGAGCCCTACACCGTGGTGATCCCCCCGCCCAACGTGACCGGCGTGCTTCACATGGGGCACATGCTGAACAACACCATCCAGGACGTGCTGGTGCGCCGTGCACGCATGCAGGGGAAGAACGCCTGCTGGGTGCCGGGAACCGACCATGCCAGCATCGCCACCGAAGCCAAGGTGGTGCGGCTGCTCGGCGAGCAGGGCATCAGGAAGAGCGCCATCGGTCGCGAGGAGTTCCTCAAGCATGCCTTCGCGTGGAAGGAGAAGTACGGCGGTGTGATCCTGGAGCAACTGAAGAAGCTCGGTGCCAGCTGCGATTGGGACCGCACGCGCTTCACCATGGAGGACGACCTGAGCGACGCGGTCATCGACGTGTTCATCGACCTGCACAGGAAGGGCCTGGTGTATCGCGGCCTGCGGATGGTGAACTGGGATCCCGTGGCGTTGACGGCGGTGAGCGACGAGGAGGTGATCATGAAGGAGCAGAACTCCAAGCTCTATCACATCCGCTACAAGGTGGTCGATCCGAAGGTCAGCGGACCAGAAGATCGGATGATCGGCGAAGAGGCCGAGTACATCACCATCGCCACTACACGTCCCGAGACCATCCTGGGCGATACGGCGGTGGCCGTGCATCCGGAGGACGAGCGCTATGCCGACCTGAAGGGCATGATGGTGGAGGTGCCGCTGATCGGTCGCCGCATCCCGGTGATCTTCGATGAGTACGTGGAGCGCGAGTTCGGTACCGGCGCGCTTAAGGTTACGCCTGCGCACGATGCGAACGACCATGAGCTGGGCAGGAAGCACGGCCTGGAGACCATCGACATCCTGGAGCCCAACGGCACGCTTAGCGCGTCTGCGCAGCTGTATGTGGGCGAGGACCGCTTCGTGGTGCGCAAGAAGATCGCGAAGGAGCTGGAGGAGCGGGGCCACCTGGCGAAGACCGAGGACATCAGGAACAAGGTGGGCTACAGCGAGCGCACGGATGCCGTGATCGAGCCGCGCCTCTCGCTCCAGTGGTTCGTGAAGATGGCCGAGCTGGCCAAGCCGGCACTGGAGGTGGTGAAGGACGGGCGCGTGAAGCTGCACCCGCAGAAGTTCGTGAACACCTACACCTACTGGATGGAGAACGTGCGCGACTGGTGCATCAGCCGCCAGTTGTGGTGGGGGCAGCGCGTGCCGGCGTGGTACAACGAGCACGGCGATGTGGCCGTGTGCAGGACCGAAGCGGAGGCCATCGCGCAGTTCACCGCAGCGGGCCAAAGCGCCACGGGCATCAAGCAGGACGAGGATGTGGTGGACACCTGGTTCAGCAGCTGGCTGTGGCCCATCAGCGTGTTCGATGGCTTCAAGGACCCGGACAACGCCGACATCAAGTACTACTACCCGACGAACGACCTGGTGACGGCGCCGGAGATCCTCTTCTTCTGGGTGGCGCGCATGATCATGGCGGGCATGGAGTACCGCGGCGAGGTGCCTTTCAAGAACGTGTACCTCACGGGCATCGTGCGCGACAAGCAGGGGCGCAAGATGAGCAAGAGCCTCGGCAACAGCCCCGATCCCTTGGAGCTGATCGAGAAGTTCGGCGCCGATGGTGTGCGCGTG
>JBIJDX010000285.1:0-2824 GCA_044343855.1 Flavobacteriales bacterium | reverse complement strand
CCCGGAAGGCCTTCTACCGGAACGCCTCGGGCCTACAGCTCATGCCCGGTGACCTGGTCACGGTGGATGCTGCGCCCGGACACGATATCGGCATGGTGAGCCTGACCGGCGAACTGGTGCGCGCCCAGATGGCCCGTCGCAACGCCACGTCCGACACTTACGAACTGCGCAAGGTGCTGCGCAAGAGCACCCAGGAGGACATAGACCACTGGCATGTGGCGCGCAAGCTGGAGGATGAGACCATGTTCGCGGCCCGCACCATGGTGCGGGATGCCCGCTTGGACATGAAGATCACGGACGTGGAGTACCAAGGCGATGGCACCAAGGCCACCTTCTACTACGTGGCTGACGAGCGCATCGATTTCCGGGGGGTCGTACGCAGCATCAGCGACCGCTTCAAGGTTCGTGTCGAGATGAAACAGATCGGCTCCCGGCAGGAGGCAGGGCGCATCGGTGGTATTGGCAGTTGCGGTCGCGAGCTCTGCTGCAGCACCTGGCTCACCGATTTCCGCAGTGTGACCACCAGCGCGGCACGCTACCAGCAGCTCGCGCTCAATCCCCAGAAACTGGCCGGCCAGTGCGGCAAGCTCAAGTGCTGCCTCAACTACGAGCTGGACATGTACATCGAGGCGATCAAGAGCTACCCCAGCCAGAACGCCAAGCTGAAGACCGCACAAGGCACCGGTGCGCACATCAAGACCGACATCTTCACCGGAACGATGTGGTACGGCTTCAAGGTGCCCGGCAGCCCCTTCGTGATGGCCGGCTTTCCCGTGGAGGTGGTGCGCGACATCCTGGCCCGGAACAAGGAGGGCATCATCCCCGAGGTGGACCTGAACATGGCCGACGCCCCTGCGGAGGTGGAGAAGAAGCCGGACTACGAGAACGTGGTGGGGCAGGACGACCTCACGCGCTTCGACAGCGCGATGAAGGGCGGCCGCAAACGCAGCAGGGGCAAGGGCCGTGATGGCGATCGGCGGCCGCAGGGTGGCGGCGGCGACCAGCAGGCACGACCCGCCCACGGAGGCCGCCGCCGTCCCGAGCGCGGACCACGCCCTGCCGGAACTGATGCGGCACAGCCGCCACCCACACCCGGCGGGCAACGCACCGAAGGTGCCGGAGGTGGCCGCATACGGCGCGATCGGGGCCGGGGCCGTGGACGCGGTGGGGACAAGGGACCCGGTGGTGCCCCGCCACCCAGCGCACCCCCGGCAGCCTGATGCGTACCGTGCTCCTCTTGGTGCTGCTGGCGGCGCTTGTGGGCTGCACCCCGGAAGGTGTGCTCTTCCAGGCCGATGTGCCCGTGCCCGATGGCGCCTGGGACCGCAGCTTCACCCCGGAGTTCTCGTTCGCGGTCACCGACACCGTGTCCCGATACGACCTGGTGATCGACATCCGACACACCGGCGACTACCCCTTCAGCGACCTCTACCTGTTCGTGGACATGCACGGCCCCGATGGCCGCCATGCGCGCGACACCGTGGAATGCCGCATGGCCGACCCCACGGGCCGCTGGTACGGCAAGGGCACCGGCTTCATCTTCGCGGGCCGCACCGTGGCCGCCCGTGTGCTGTACCGCCATGGCAGCCGCTTTCCCGCAGCGGGCGACTACCGGATCCGCTTGGAGCAGGCCATGCGCACCGAGCGCCTGGACGGGGTGCTGGACGTGGGCGTGAGCGTGGAGCGGGGCACCTGAGGGGCGCATCCGGCGTGACCACGGAGCGCGGAAGCCACCATCACCTGTTCACACTTCGAGCCCGGCGCGAAGCGGCCACCCCACGGCACCGGTAACTTCGTGGCCCGATGTCCACCACCACCCAACCCCGAAAGCGCCGCGGCTGGCTCATCGCCTGGTGGGGCCTGGTGCTCTCGCCCGTGCTGGGATTGTTCCTCATGCTGGGGCTGGCGGCCTTCAGCGACCTGCCCGGTACCGAGGACCTGGAGAACCCCCGCAGCAACCTGGCGTCGGCGATCCTCTTCAGCGATGGCAGCCAGATGGGCCAGTACTACCGCGAGAACCGCATCCCGGTGAGCTATGGGCGCATCAGCCCGCATGTGGTGAATGCGCTGATCGCCACGGAGGACGAACGGTTCCGTGAGCACAGCGGGATCGATGTGCGCGGCACCCTGCGCGCTGCGGTCTACATGGGCAGGAAGGGCGGCGCCAGCACCCTCACCCAGCAGCTGGCCAAGATGCTCTTCACGGACCGGTCGCCCGACTTCGTGAAGCGCACGTTCCAGAAGTTCCAGGAGTGGATCATCAGCACCCGGCTGGAGCGCCAGTACACCAAGGACGAGATCATCGCCATGTACCTGAACCGCTTCGACTGGATCAACCAGGCGGTGGGCATCCATAGCGCGGCACGCATCTACTTCAACACCACCCCCGACTCCCTGCGCATCGAGGAGGCCGCGCTGCTGGTGGGCATGTGCAAGAACCCCGCGCTGTTCAACCCCCTGCGCAGGCCGGATACCACGCTCACGCGCCGCATGGTGGTGCTGGACCAGATGCGCAGGAACGGCTTCCTGTCCACCGCGGAGTACGACTCGCTGAAGCTGCTGCCCATCGGACTGCGCTTCCAACGCGTGGACCATTCGGAGGGAGCGGCCCCCTATTTCCGCGAAGTGCTGCGGGGGAAGGTGACCGAGCTGCTGGCTGCCACGAACGAGGATGGCACCTTCCGCATTGCCGACGCGGAGGGAAGGCCCTACAACATCTACTCGGACGGCCTGCGCATCCACACCACCATCGACCGGCGGATGCAGGCCTACGCCGAATGGGGCCTCCAGGAACACCTGCGCACGGAGCTGCAGGATGACCTCT
>JBIJDX010000112.1:0-9330 GCA_044343855.1 Flavobacteriales bacterium | reverse complement strand
CCGATGGCACAATGGACGCGGGTGCATCCGTTGAGTTCCACGTTGGAGCGGGCGTTGTCAACCGCTCCGGGATCGATATCGAACGCGTCGCAGTGCCGTGCCCCCATCCGTTCCGCCAGGATGGCCAGCACACCGGTACCACAGCCCAGGTCGCAGCAATCCGCATCCTGCATGGGGAGGTCCAGCATGGCCTGCACCATCATGCGCGTGGTGGCATGGTGCCCGGTTCCGAAGGCCATGCGCGGGGTGATGATGAGCTCATGCGCGAAGCCGGAGGCCGGCGGATGGAAATCGGCGCGGATCCGGACATGGCTGCCGACCTCCACCGGCTGGAAACTGCTCTCCCATTCCGCATTCCAGTTGCGGTCGGGTATTTCGCGCTCGTGCCAGCTCACCTGCACATGCGGATCGCGCAGGGCAAGGAGCCTCCCCAGTGCCTTGGCATCGAATCGATCGCTGCGCACATAACCGCGCAATTCACCGCCGCCTTTCGGGTCGTCAGGGCCCTCCTCGAAGCTGTCGTAGCCGATGTCGGCCAGTTCGGTCATGAGCACATCCCGCCAGGGATCGACCGGCGCTATCAGGAAGGTCACCTCGGTGTAGGGCACGGGACGTGGATGTTAGCGGCCTGCGCGACCGGCGATGTCGATGAGCGCTTGGAAGGAGGTGGCATCGAGTGCGGCGCCACCGATGAGCCCCCCGTCGATGTCGGGCTGGGCGAACAGTGCCGCGGCGTTGTCGGGCTTGCAGCTGCCACCATAGAGCAACGGCACACCGGCGGCCCGATCGCCGATCCTGCGCCGCAACACTTCACGGATGAACGCGTGCATCTCCTGCGCCTGCTCCGGTGTGGCGGTAAGGCCGGTGCCGATGGCCCACACCGGTTCGTAGGCGATGACGATGCGGGAGATGGCATCGCCATCGATGCTGCCGAGCGCGGCATCGAGCTGCGCACCGACAACGTCGAAGTGGCGTCCTGCCTCGCGGTCCGGGCGCACCTCGCCGCAGCAGTAGATGGGAAGCAGGTTGCCCCTCAACAAGGCGTTCAACTTGCGCCCCACGGCGGCGTCGGTCTCCCCGAAATACTGCCTGCGTTCGCTGTGCCCCACGATGCAGGCCCCCACGCCGATGCTGCCCAGCATGGGCACGCTCACCTCGCCGGTGAAGGCCCCCTGTTCCGCCTCGTGGCAATTCTGGGCGGCCACCATGGCGCGGCTGCCGCGGAACAGGTCAACGCTGTCGGCCAGGAAGGGATAGGGTGGCGCCACGATAACATCCACCTGCGGAGCCCAACTGTCCGACCCTGACACGAGCTGGCGCACCAGCCGGGCCGCGGCGCTCCGGTCCATATGCATCTTCCAGTTGCCTGCTACGATCTTTCGCATGGTCCCCTGGCCCGGTCGCATGGGGCCAATCACAAAGATGCGCGCTGCAGCCCGGTGACGCGGTCACCCATGGCATGGGATATCAACAACGGCAACGGGGCAGCGCACGGCTCAGGTCCCGGGTGATATGGCCGGGTCGGTGCCATCGTCATCGGCAGGAAGCGGGAACCCCGATGCGGTGGTATCGATGTCAAGGACGACAGGCACCGCATCGAGCATGCCACCGGCCAGGATGGCATCAAGCGAGGGTACGTCGTTGCAATGCCACAGGCCCTTGACAGAGCCCATCTGCAGCAGCATGATACCGGGATTGCTGCGGATGGCGGTCTTGATGGTCTTCTCATCGCATTGGAGCATGTCGAAGGGCAGCTGATATGCGTGACGCACTTCCTCATAAGCCTCAAAGGGGCTCGCGCTCACCGCATACACGTACCACCCCTTGCTGAACGCCGCGTGTGCCAGTGATGCGATGCCCGGAAGGCATGAACGGTCGCCCTTCTCCACGTTGTACATCATCACCAACAGCACGGGGTTCGCTTCGGCAAGGATGCCATCGGTCACATCCACCCCATCCATGTCTGTGAGCATGAAATCCTGCACCGGGGAATCGATGCCGGGCTCGACCTCGACAATGCGGCGGTCCACGTACTCGAAGTTGTCATCATCCCACGGATAGGCCCCCCTGCTGTCGTACTCCTTCTGTTGCCCTGTGCGTTTATCACGGTAGATCATGTAGATCTCCTGGACCGGTGGCCTGCCCATGGTGCGTTGCTCAGCGATGCTCCTGCCAACGGCATAGGGGCGATAGTCCCGGAGCGGCAGGTGGGCATGGTTCCACCAGCTGAAGGCGAGGGTGATGGCTGCGATCCATGCGGCAGTGCCCCATTCGGCTGCAGGTGCGGTGCGGAACCTCTTGATGAGGATGTATCCGGCAAAGCCGAGCAGCGAGAACCAGAGGGGGCCCCACCAGGTGAAGACCCAGCTCCAGAGCGCCACCAGCAGCAGGCCGCCCGGGAGCAGGATGCGGTCGTCGCCATCATCGTTCCAATTGATGCGGGAGCGAAGGAGGAACATGGGCAGCACGAACACCAGCAGCACCATGTCCTTGGCGAAGCTCTCCCATGGTGTGAGGCTGCGCCCGATGGATCCCTTCATGGCATCTCCGAAGCAACCGCAATCGGTGACGCAGGTGACACCGCGCGTCTCCTCCACGCCGTTCACCAGCACGGTGTAGGTGCCAGCGGGGTCGCAGGTGGCGGTGTAGGCCGTAAGCCAGCCGAAGAACAGTGTGAGCCCCAGCAACGACCAGGTGGCAAGCTTCATGCGACCGCCCACCAGCACCGCGAAACCCAGCACCACCTCGGCCAGGCATGCCAGCATTCCGAGCGCCAGGGCATAGGGCACAAGCGCGGGAAGGTTGAGCGCGCTTTCGGCGAAATACTCCTCCAGTTTATAGGAGAAGCCCAGCGGGTCATTGGCCTTGATGAGACCGCTTACGATGAACAGCGAACCGACGAACAGACGCGCGAACAGGAGAAGGTACCGCATGGGCTGCATCAATTGTGCGAGGTGCGAAGATAGCGGCATGCAGGGCGGGACATGGCCACCATTAACGATCCTTCGCAGGTGGTCGCTCAAGCCCGTGCTTGGAACACAGCTGCACGCATCAGCGCGAGGTGGTGGTCATCATGCTCCACGAGATAGAGCAGCTGGTCCGCGGCCGTCATCGACATCTGCCTGCAGGGATGTTCGGCACGGTGGGCGAGGGCGGCAGCATCCAGATGAACGAAGCGCTCCACCAGGTAATTGCGCCGTAACCGGAACTCCTCGACCATGTCCCCGAAAGGCCTGCCACGATGGACATGAAGATGCCTGTCCTGGTCGGACATGTCTATGGGGCTCAGCGTGGTGCGACGGACCTCAAGGTCATCGGCACGCACCTCCAGCCGTTCATCGAGCAGGATGAGGTGTGTCAGGTGGTCCTTCACACTCCAACGCCCGGTGACACGCAGTGACAGACGTTCCGGGGAGGAACCCTGCACCAACAGGGCTATCCTGGCCGGAGTTCCGAGCGCACGTTCCACGAGCATGGGCAACTCATCAACACCCCTGCCGAATGCAAGCTTCCGTTCGTTCCAAGGAGTTATCCGCATACCTCAGGGACAGGTTTTCAACCACCGGAGGGTGCCTGGGCCCTGTGCCTTGACAAATTTATGACCAACAGGCCATCAATAGGGGACGGCGGAGGTCACATCCCCCCCCCTCGAGGCCAGGGCTGCGGCATTGCGCCTGATCAGGGCGACCTCCGCCATGAGTCGGTTCACCTCATCGCGCACGGCGCGCTCGTACGTGTCGTTCCACGAAAGGAAGCCGGTCATGGGAGTGAAACGCGCAACGCCCATTGGCAGGTCGAAGAAGCTCAGGTCAAGTTCCGGCACCTTCGGGAACAAGGTCATCTCCACCTCCACATCCACCACCCTGAAGTCACCCTCCCATTCCGGTCCGTGCGTATCGACCGCGTAGCACTTTGTCACATGGCCCGGCAGGCTGAACCTGACAATGTGCTCCGCCCCGTTCTCCAGTACGAACGAATAGTGGCCTCCCGGACCGGTATGGTCAGTGGCCACCACAACGCCGTTGCGGTACACGCGCACGAAGACATCCGCCAAGGGGCGCCTGTCCTCGAACCCGGTCACCGTGCCATGCAGGCGCACCTGCGCAGCATGTACAGCCAGGGAAAGCAGGAGCATCAGGACCGTGCATACGGAGCGCATGGGAAAGGTCTTTGGGGCTGCGAAACTACCGGTGCACAGGGCGGGGCATCATGGCCTCCCTCCCTCAAAAACCACATACTTACGAAGGCCCGAATGTTAATTACCGGTCTCGCCGGACAGAACAGCAGTGATGGGGAAGTACAGCCGGGCGTTCACCGATGGTAGGCGCTCCGGGGTCCCGTCACCCTACCGCACATCCATCCGGTCGAGCAGGATGACGGCGAACACCCCGTAGTTCACGATATCGAGGAAGTTGGCATCAACGCCTTCACTGACCAGGGTATTGCCCCGGTTGTCCTCGATCTGTTTGATGCGCAGCAGCTTCATGAGGATCAGGTCCACCAATGAACTGACCCGCATGCTGCGCCATGCCTCGCCGTAATCGTGGTTCTTGCGCTCCATCAGCGCACGCGCCTGAGCCAGAGCCGCCTTGACGCGGTCTATGCCATCCATAGCACTGAGGTCGGGCTGGTCCACCACCCCCTGCTGGAGCTGCACCAGGGCCATTGCGGCGTAGTTGATGATGCCGATGAGTTCCGGGCGCACCCCCTCTCCCACCCTGCTTTCACCCACGGTCTGGAGCGTGCGGCTGCGTTGGGCCTTGATGAGGATCTGGTCGGTCAGGGAAGGCACACGGAGGATGCGCCATGCAGTGCCATAGTCATGGGCCTTCTTGGCAAAAAGTGCGAGGCACTCCTCCACCACCGCATCGTACTGCGCCAGGGTGCGTTCCATGGGATGCGAAGGTAGTCCCTCAGCGCACCAGCATGAGCCGGACGTGCTGCGGCGCGGTCCCGGAAGGCAATTCGAACACATAGGTGCCACCCGCCCAAGCCGAAACATCCATTTGGAGGGCAGCGGCTCCGGCCCCTAGACGGGTGGATGCCACCAGGCGTCCCCGTGCATCACGGACAATGAGCTCCGCATCCTCCAGTAATGGGGCGAAGGTGAGCACGACCTCGTTCACCGCAGGGTTGGGCAGCAACGCGAGTGCTCCTGCCGCCTGTTCCGGCACAGCCGTGCTGAACTCCACCGGTACCCCGGCAACGCAATCGAGGCCGTTGATGCGGAGCTCAACGGTGTAGGCGTCGATCTGCGAATAGGTGTGCACCGGGTTCTGCTCGGTGCTGGTGGCACCATCCCCGAAGGACCATTCCCAACCCGTGGCACCCACGCTTTCATCGGTGCATGTCAGCTGCAGTCCGTTCAGTTCGATGCTGAAGGCCGGTTCCACAACGTTCACCGCCACATCAACAGCCTGGCTCTCGCAAGGGGCGCCCTGCACCTCCAGATCGTAGAGGTAGTAGTAGTGCCCGGTGCTTGCCGATGAACCGGTCAATGTCAGCAGGCCGGACAACTCGTAGGGGTATTCCGCACCGGTATCATTGCGGTACAGGTTGTTGTTCGAACCGCCAATGGAATAGGTGCCCGGCCCCGGTAGTTCAAATCCGAGGTCGATGCGGCCCGCCCCCGTAGCGATGGGAACCTGCACGGATTGCAGCAGTGGTCCGGTGCCATTGGAACCGGACCACAGGTTGAAGGTCCTGGTACCGCTGGTGGCCGCATCCACCCATGCGGAGCGTATGGTGCAGGCCTGTTGTGCGGTGATGTTGATGGTTCCCACGAACGTGCTCTGCAGATGGCCGCCGGACCCGAAGGCATTGGTGGAGGGTCCTACGAACCCGACCGGTCCGGGAACAACACTGCGCACACTGTAGCTGGTGGACACATCCAGCGAAGGGGTGGCCACCACCGGACCGGTGCCGATGGATGCACCTTGGGCATCCGTCCACTCAAGGGTGCCTGCACCGGAGGCGCTCAGTTGGGCTGAGGAACCCGCACAGATGCTAACATCGGAAGCCACCGGAGGCTCCGGCAACTGGATGGTGACGCTTTGGGTGAAGCTGTCGCTTCCGATGACGTTCGTGGCGATGAGGGTGACCGTGTAGGTGCCGCTGGCTGCGTAGGTGTGCGAAGGGTTCTGCTCGGTGCTGGTGGCACCATCACCGAAGTCCCAGCTCCATGACTGGGGAACCTGGGTGGACCCATCGGCAAAGGATACCGTCCCGCTGCAGCCCCCCTGTGCAACAACCTCGAAATCCGCCTGTGGCGGCACGGTGGGCAGCTGGCAGGCCAGTGGAAGGTCGAACGCCTCCACCTGATCGAAACGGTCGTCAGTACTCCCCTGCTGCGCGCTGAAGCCCAGCCCACGACGGGCGAAGGCGCTCCAGATCAGGCATTTGTTCGCCCCCCCATAGATGAGCTCATCAGCCAGCAGGATGGCATCACGCCCGTCCACGAACCCCGGGTTGCAGGGCTGCAGTTTGAGGCCCTCCGTCACCAGTCGCATGGCGATGTTGTTGCCGCCGTCCCCCCCGTACACATCGGGATCGTAGCCATACAGGTCGATGAGGTCCCATGTCATATCCCACAGCATGGTGGCCCACACGAAGCCGATGCCATGGGGCTGGGATATGTTCGCGTTGTTGGTGGCCCCGTACGTGTAGGGATTTACGGCCGTATTGCGGGTGTAGGGCGCGGGGCGGATGCCGGTGGCCGTGGTGGCCTGTCCGCTGGCGAATGTGCCTATGCCACGCACATCATTGGGCTGATCGCCGGGTTCGATGGTGAGCATGAGGCCCACCCAATCGCTCCAACCCTCACCCATCTGCTCAGCATTGAAGAGGCATTCCACATTGTCGCCACCGCCCGTCAGGCGGGTGGATATGCCGTGGCCATACTCGTGGGCGACCACACCGTTGTCATAGCATCCATCGCGATCCGCCGACTGACCAAGGTCGGAGAGGGTGATGTTGACCGTACTGCCCGCCTGCAGCGCCTGCCGCAACTGGGCACCGAATGTATCGCTCACCATCACGGCCGGTATTGTGACCGTGCTACTGGTCCCTCCCATGGACGTGGGGTTGCCGGGCTGGTTGTTCACCACAATGACACCGATGGCTCCGGCGGCCTGCATGGCCTCAACCTTTACCACGAAGGTGCAGTTACCCCGGTCCACCAGGGCGTACTTGCCGGCAATGGCGGTGGAGTTGAGGATGCCATTGCAGCCATCACCGGCCGGCGCAACATCATCCACAACAGCCACCAGGTCACCGCTCAACGGCGCGGCCGGCAGTCCCGGGCCGAAACCCGCCACCGCACTGGGATATGCACCGGCCAGTACAGCCGGGCTGTTCACCACCAGGTTATTCCCCAGTGAGGTGCCCGTCCAGTTATACATCTGCATGGCCCCGGACGAGCCGTCGGGGGGAGTGGCGAAGTTGGCATTGTTGTTCCCGCCACCGTCCTGCGCCTGGGCGAACACCGCGTCATCGCCCACACCACCGCGCCCGTAGTTGTTCACCTGGAAGTTGCCGCTCTGTTCATCGAACCCGTATTGATACCAGACATCGTGCATCAGGTTGTTCCAGAAGAAGAGGTTGGTGATCGATGCATCGAGGCTGTTTCCGGGGTCTGCGCCCAGATTCAGCGGGAAATCGAAATCAAGCGCAGCTCCTCCGTCCGGTGCATAACCCGGCGTGTCGTCATCGTCAAGGTCCTCGGTGGCCCATACGTTGTTGCCCCGGGTGGTGGTGTATTCCGCACCCTGCAGGCCGTCCTCATCGTGCCAACCGAAAGGGGATGCAATGGCATCCTCGGGTGCGTTCACCAGGGTGCGCCCGCCGTGGCTGGGACTTTCCACCGGCCGCTGGAATACGCGATAGCCGGAAGAAGTCCCTCCGGCGACCGCGATGTCCTCGGCCAGGGCCGCACGGTCATCATGTGGTGCTTCATGCCGGTGCTCATGGGGGAAGGAGCAGGTCAATACGATGTTGTTCCTGCGCAGGATCGCTCCTGTTGAGGCATCCACCGCCACCATCCACCATGCATCGGAGCTGTGGGTGCGGATGGACAGGTCCCAGGCAGCATGCAGCATACCGTTGCCATCGGGCTGCAGGACCGGTCGCGCGGGAACCGGTTGCCGAGCAATGGAGGGCACCAGCAGTTCAATGGTACCGGGTCGCATACCGGGGTGCTCCACAGGGTCCTCCTGCAGCTTCAGCCCGAGTGCTGTGGACGCGCGGCGCAACGCGGTCGCGGGGCTCATGGAACCACCGGACACCACCCTTGCACGCAGGTCCCTCATCATGCGGTCGGCCACCAACCGCACGCGACCTTCCCGGATCACGAACGTGCCAACGGCATTGTGGACATCGCGCCCATCAACCTGTTGGATGACATGCACGATGCGCAACCCTTTTGCCTGTGAACTGGGCGTGCTGCTGATACGCAGGTCCTGTATATCGGAAGGGGTGAAACCGAGTGATGGTCCCTGTTCGGACAGGTATTGCTGTACGGCCTGCAAGGGATCCTGGGCTTGAAGCGCCGGCGCGATGGGCAGCAGCAGGGAGATCAGCAGGGCGGAGCGGAACGTGTTCATGTGCAGGTATCGTGTGCGCTGGTAAGACAGCTCCGAAGGTATCGTTGTTCCGAATACTCCGGAAGGAGCGGGGTTATCATACCGATGTCCTCCATGGGAAGCCTGCCGTGTCCGAATACCTTCGCAGCATGAAGCTCACCTGGAACCTTCGGGGACGGCTGACCCAATGGGAAGGCCCCGTGGTGATGGGCATCCTGAACGCCACCCCGGACTCCTTCCATGCCGGCAGCCGCGTGGATGCGCAGGCAGCCGTGGACCGTGCCGGACTGATGCTTGAGGAGGGTGCGGCATTGATCGATGTGGGAGGAATGAGCACGCGCCCGGGTGCGGAAGCGGTGTCGGAGCAGGCGGAGTTGGACCGGATCCTTCCCGTGATAGCCGCCATCAGGAAGGCCATCCCGGAGGCGGTACTCAGCGTGGACAGCTACCGGTCGGGGGTGGCCCGCGAGGCAGTTCATGCCGGCGCCCTTGTGGTGAACGACATCTCTGCGGGGCTGCTGGACAGGGAAATGCTTCCCACGGTGGCCGGACTTAAGGTGCCCTACATCGTGATGCACATGCAGGGCCTGCCTGCCACGATGCAGGATGCACCATCCTATGCCAACGTGCAGGGTGAAGTGCTCCATCACCTTGGCATGCGCATGCAGGCCGCGCATGCGGCAGGTATCGCTGACGTCGTCATCGATCCGGGATTCGGGTTCGGGAAGGAGCTGCGGCACAATTTTGCGCT
>JBIJDX010000284.1:0-2856 GCA_044343855.1 Flavobacteriales bacterium | reverse complement strand
GCTGGAACCGGTGCCCCCAGTTCTGCACGCCCAGTAGCCCGAGCTGCTGGCCATTGCGCTCAACGGTTGTATGCTCATCCAACAGGAGGCGGAACCCCATTTCGCCATGGATCGCCTTCAATCGCACGAGGTTGGCAGCCTTTTCAGCAGGGTTCGGCCACTTGGGATAATCGCTGTAGTCATGGTTGCCGAGCACCGAGTACTTGCCCATGCGGGCTTTCAGGCGGGCCAGTTCCGCGATGAACGGTTCCGCCTCATCGGCATAGTCGTTCACAAGGTCACCGGTGAACACGACGATGTCAGGGTCTTCCGCATTGATCAGGTCCACCCCGTTGCGCACCAGGGAAAGGTCACCGCCGTAGCTGCCCAGATGCATGTCGCTGATGTGTACCACACGCAATCCATCGAAGGCCTCGGGCAGTCGCGGTGAACGCACGGGCACGCGGGCCACATTGAACCGGCTGCGACCCTTGGTGACCCCATAGAGCACACCCGTGAACGGGATAGCCGCCAGCACAAGACCCAGCTGGCTCAGGAAACGCACCCGGTCCATGCGTTCACCCGGACTCTCAACATCGCCGGGCAGCAGCCGTGACCACAGCAGGCGCCCCACATGCACCAGGTCTTCCAAGCCGTGGAACACCACCATCACCAGCTTGGGCAGGAAGAACAGCAGGAAGAGCGCCACCATGCTGAACGCCCAGCCATGATCCCTCCGAACCTGCGGGCTCTGCATGCTCACAACACCATACACCAGCACCGCCAGGATACCGATGGATATGAACCAGTAGAGGAAACGAACGATCCGCCGCAGTACGAGGCTGTGGTTGGCCAGCGCGGTGTTGAGCCCTTTATAGGCGTACAGGTCGATCGCGATGAGCACCCCGAGCACGATCAGGGTGTTCCAGAAAATGGCGGGCTTCACGGGGGCAAAAGTACCGTCCTCCGCGCGCTCGGTGGTTGAGGTGCCTTGTTCCGGCTACCCTTGAGCATCCCGACATGGACTATCTTTAGGGTCGAAATGAACGTGAGGAACATGACGCCTCCCGCCCGCATCCGTGAGAGCAGCCTGCAGCGGTGCATCCTTTTGGCGGCCACCGGTTGCCTGTACATCGGCGCCGCCAGCGGACAATACTGGGAACGCACATACGGAGGCCTTGGAGCCGATCGCCTTGCACAGGTCGCATCGCTGTCCAATGGTTCGTTCGTGGCGGCCGGGTCCACCGGAAGTTTCGGGCCCGGTGGAGGCGATGTCTATGTGTTGCTGCTGGAGGAGGATGGAACCATCCTGCGTTCGGTACTGCTTGGTGGCCCCGGAGTGGATGCTGCACGGGCTGTGGCGGTCGGATCGGATGGCATCGCCGTTGCAGGGACAAGGTCCGATGCGAACACGGGTGATTACAACATCGGCCTGTGGGGGCTGGACGCTTCGGGCGATGTGCAATGGGAGCGAAGCCTCGGTTCGGCATCGTGGGACTTCGGTGTGGGCATCACCGCCCGTGATGATGGTTGGACGGTCCTCGCGCATTCCTATGCCAACGGAGCGGGCGATGCCCTCCTGTACCGGTTGGGCCCCTCGGCAGAGGTGGAGGCGAGCATGTTCTGGGGAGGAGCCGATGAGGAGGTGCCCGCTGCCATCGCCGCCGATCCGCTCGGGGGTGTCTTCATCACCGGCACCCGTCATACCTCTTTGCGCGATGCAGCGTTCCTTGTGAAGTTCAATGACCAGCTGGTGGAACAGTGGTCGTTGGAACTCCAGTCGGACAGTAGTGAATATGGCCATGGCGTCACCGTGTTGGGGAATGGCGACCTCCTGGTTTCCGGCAGCACGCGGGAGCAGAGTGCCGACCTGCAGATGTTCATCGCACGCTTCGATGCGTCGGGCAACCTGCTCTGGAAGCGGGTGTACGGCCAGAACGATGATTTTGAAGCGTTCAGCGCATTGGAGCGACCCGATGGCGGGCTGGCGGTGATCGGTTACACCAAGGGATTCGGATTGGGTGGAAAGGATTTCTACCTACTGATGGCGGAACCCGAAGGCTGGTTCCAACAGGGGTTGACCTTCGGCTCCGGGGGGGATGACGAGGGCCGTTCGATCTGTGCGACCGAGAACGGGTTCCTGCTCGGGGGGACCACGGAAGGCTACGGTCCCGGCCCGGCTGCGTTCCACCTCATCCGCACCAATGCGGCCGGATCCACCGAGGGAGCACAGGTGAACACCGTCCTTGACCCCGTGGGCATGGAGGAGCGCAATGTCGTGGTGCTTGGCATCGCACCCAATCCTGTTGGTGCGGGTGCCGAATTGACCGTGGAACACCCTTTCCAAGGCAACGCGGAGTGGCACCTCATGGATGCACTGGGGTCCCACGTCGCGATGGGCACGTTTTCGGGCCGGGGTAACAAGATCACGTTACCTTCCGTATCACCCGGCATGTACTCCGTTCGCATCAACGATCCGCAGGGCAACGGCATGAACGGCAGGGTACTGGTCGTCCCTGCCAGGTAGCATGATCGAGCCCATCCTCCTCCTCCACCAATACGCAGGCATGCTGTCGTTCGTGGTGGCTCCGCTCGCCATGGCCGCCGCCAAAGGCAGCAGGGCCCATCGCCGCTGGGGGAAGCTCTTCTTCTTCAGCACGCTGGTGGTGTGTCTCACGGCCATTCTCGCATCGGTCATCCGCCCCAATACGCTCATGGCATTGGTGGCCGTCTTCAGCTTTCACCTTGCTGCCACGGGATACCGTGCGATTTCCCTCAAGAAGCTCCACGAGGGTCAGCGCATGGCACTGGGAGATTACCTCCTGCACGGGACCGCCACCATCGTCAATCTGTCGCTCTTCATCTGGGGCGCCCTCA
>JBIJDX010000111.1:0-9473 GCA_044343855.1 Flavobacteriales bacterium | reverse complement strand
TGAGGTCGTAGAAGTAATAGCCCGAGCCCGAGAAGGCGGATGAGTCGTTGATGAACGGCCGGGTGAGCACATCGATGTAGGTGCGGCGTCCGCTCACGATGAACGAGCTGCGGTCCTTCACGATCGGACCTTCCAGGGTGAGGCGCGATGATATCAACCCGATGCCGCCCTGGCCATGGAAGCCCTTGTCGTTGCCCTCTTTCATGGTGATGTCGAGCACGGATGATATCCGGCCACCATAATTGGCCGGCATTCCACCCTTGATCAGTTCAATGTTCTTCACAGCATCAGCGTTGAACACGCTGAAGAACCCGAACAGGTGCGATGCATTGTACACCACGGCTTCGTCCAGCAGGATGAGGTTCTGGTCCGGCCCACCGCCCCGCACATAGAAGCCGCTGTTACCCTCGCCGTTGCTCTTCACTCCCGGCAGGTATTGGATCGTCTTCAGGATGTCCACTTCCCCCAGCAGGGCGGGCAGTGTGTTCAGCCGCTGCACGTCCAATTCTACCGTACCCATCTGCGTGCCTTCCGTATTGCTCTTGGTCTTCTCGCCCACCACCTCGAACTCCTTGGCCATGATGGCAGTGGGTCTGGCCTCGATGTTGAGCTTCATATCAGCCTTCACTTCCACCACCTGTGCAAATTCCTGATAACCGATGAAACTCATGATCACCGTATGGGTCCCGGCCGGCACGTTCAGGACGTAATATCCATAGGTGTTGGTGGAGCCCCCCTTGAAGGTCTCCTTCACGTATACATTGGCGCCAATGAGCGTTTCACCGGTATTGGCGTCCTTCACGAAGCCGCTGATGGTGAAGGTGCCCTGTGCGGTGGCCTTTTGGACGAACAGCGAGGACACTATGAGAAGCAAGAGGAAGCGCATGGGCGGCTGCAAAGGTACCGGGCGGATGAGGGTGCTCGCTGGCCGCTGATGTACTGGCGGGCACCGTTCATCACTGAGGCAGGTCGGTTTTTTGCGGATATGTGGTTTCGATCACCTTTGCTAAACGGCCATTGGTGCTTTCCTGTTCTGTTGCAACGCCCCCCGCACAAGTTGCCAGTGATCATCATTTGTAAAGGTTCATTACATTTGCCGCCCATTCGGGTTCAGTACAGCCCAGCGGCAGGGTCCTTGGAGTCGACCGGGGATATGAGCCGGGAAATGTGCCACATGATGTCCGGGGTATAGCGCAGCCCTGTAGCGCATTCCGCCGTCCGGCGGGATGGTCGCTGCGAAATGCGGGACAAGGTTTCTCGGGGTGTAGCGCAGCCCGGTAGCGCACTTGCATGGGGTGCAAGTGGTCGCTGGTTCGAATCCAGTCACCCCGACTGGTAATGGTCAAGGGAGGCTGCCCGGAAGGCAGCCTCCTCCCGTTCGGGAACTTCCATCGCAGAGATGTCATCCGGTATATTTCGAGTTGATCGAACGATCGCAGCCGAACGGATGCCACGTGCACTCCGCAACCTGGCCTTGATCCTTGCCGCACCATTCCTCTCGTGTGTGGGTGGTGAACAGGACAAGGCGGTCCAACCCACCCCGACGACCCTGGCCACGATGGATCCTCACAGTCATGCAAGCGCCAGCGCTGCGCGTACCACGCACCTTGATCTGGACATCACGGTGGACATGGATGCGCGCGCGCTGTACGGTTCTGCCACTTACGCGTTGCAACCCAATGGGGCATCGTTCATCGTGCTGGATACCGACGGGCTGCAGGTGGATTCCGTGCGCGTTGATGGCCGTATCACGCCCCATGTACCGGGTGACAGCACGCTGCTCGGTCGTGGGCTTACCGTGCCGATCGGTCCCGGATCGCGGCAACTGTCGGTGTACTACCGCACCGGTGCTGGTGCGAAGGCCCTGCAGTGGCTTGCACCCGAACAAACCGCCGATCGCACGCATCCCTTCCTCTTCACGCAAGGTCAGGCCATCCTGACGCGCAGTTGGATACCCATCCAGGATTCACCGGGGATACGAATGACCTACAATGCAAAGGTGAAGGTTCCTGATGCACTGATGGCCGTGATGAGCGCCACCAATCCCCAGGCGCGCGCAGCCGACGGCTCGTACCAATTCACCATGGAACAGCCGATACCTGCTTACCTCATCGCCCTGGCGGTGGGTGACATCGATTTTGCGCCGATGGGTGAGCGAACAGGGGTTTACGCCGAACGCGGAATGGTGCAGAGGGCCGCGTGGGAATTCGCTGAAATGGAGCGGATGTTGGAAGCCGCGGAAGGCTTGTACGGCCCGTATCGCTGGGGCCGGTATGATGTGCTCGTGCTGCCGCCGAGCTTTCCCTTCGGAGGAATGGAGAACCCACGTCTCACCTTCGCAACTCCCACCATCATTGCCGGAGACCGCTCCTTGACGGCCCTCATCGCCCACGAGCTCGCCCACAGCTGGAGCGGTAACCTGGTGACCAATGCCACATGGAACGACTTCTGGTTGAACGAGGGGTTCACGGTCTATTTCGAGAACCGCATCGTCGAGGCCATCCACGGGGCTGACCGTGCACGGATGCTCCAGGTGCTTGGAAGGCAGGAACTGGAGAACACGTTGGGCGACCTGACGGAGAGCGGCCAGCCGCAGGATACCCACCTGCGACTTCATTTGGAGGGCAGGGATCCCGATGACGGAATGACGGACATCGCCTATGAGAAGGGTTTCGCTTTCCTGAAAATGTTGGAGAGCAAGGTGGGGCGGGAGCGATTTGATGAGTTCCTGCGGGGATATTTCAAGGAACATGCGTTCCGGAGCATGACCACGGATGGCTTCCTGGCCTATCTGCAGGAGCAGCTCCTTTCACCCGCCGGGGTGGATGTGGATGTGAAGCGCTGGGTGGACGGACCCGGACTACCTGATGATGCGTTGGTTCCCACTTACGATGGATTCACGCTGGTGGAGCGACAGATGGAAGCATGGTTGAAGGGTGGAGGCATGTCGGCCCTGGCCACGGGGCAGTGGAACACGTTCCAATGGATCCATTTCCTGCGGCATCTCCCGGCCGACATCGGTGAGGATCGCCTGTCCGAACTGGACAACGCCCATAATCTTTCTGAAAGCGGGAACGCCGAGGTGCTTGCCGCCTGGTTGCAGCAGTGCGTGCGCCATGAACATGAACCCGCCTATCCTGCGCTTGATCGCTTCCTTATGCGTGTGGGCCGGCGCAAGTTCCTGATGCCCCTCTATGGTGAACTGATGCGCTCGGAGAAGGGCAGGGTACTGGCACGCACCATTTATCAGCAGGCCCGACCCAACTACCATTCGGTGGCGGTGCGTTCGCTGGATGAAATGCTGGCCTGGCAGTAGCGGAGGCAGCCCGCCTCATTCCGGTCGCAGAAGGCTGCCGAGCAGCAGCGTGTCCAAGGCATGCCCGGCGCGATGCTGGTGCAGCTGGTGGACGATGCCTGCCGATGAAAGGCGCTGTACGGTCTGTTCAGCGACGGATCCGGGAACGATGTCGTCGTTCACGCCTTGTACCACATCCACCCGACTTCGGGTCCAGTGTTGCATCGCGGCGGTATCGATATCGGGTGGAAGGCTTCCGCCCCACAGCACGAGGCGGGATACCCGGGTGGAACCGCTGGTGTTCCAACGGCTCACTGTGGCGACCCCTTGTGAAAAGCCCAATGCATGCACCGGTCTGGGACCCGTGGTGTGCAGCAGTTCCTGCACCAGCAGGTCGAGGTAGTGGATGTGGTCGTCGATCTCGCGTTCGCGGTCCTCCCGGGTCATCCATGTGGCCCCTACGCGTTGGTGTGCATCGTCCAGGTAGAAGCGGGAGAGGCCTTCCGGTGCAGCGATGAGCAGGCCATCCTCCAGGCCTTTGAACTTGTTGAGGAAGAAGCGCGCCAATTGTCCATAGCCATGCACCACCACCCAGATGGCCCGCGCGGTGGCCGGGTCGCCCAAGGTGTGGTAGCGTGCCGTGCGGGCAACGCGGAGGTGATGCTCCCGCACGTTCAGTAGTTCAGCAGGTCCAACAGAGCCGCTTCCACCTTCCGTGCATTGGGGATCATGCTTTCCTCGAGGGTGCTGTTCAGCGGAATGGCCGGCACATCCACCGAACCCAGGGTGCGGACCGGGGCGTCGAGTTGCTCGAAGCAGTGTTCGCCGATGCGGGCTGCAAGTGCCTGGGCAAAGCTGTTCGTCACCTGCTCCTCGGTCACCACCAGACACCGCCCGTGCCGCCGCACCTGTTCCACGACCAGTTCCTCATCCAGCGGAACAAGTGTCCGCAGGTCCACGATGGTCACGCGTCCGTTGAGCTGTTTGGCGGCCGCTTTGGCCCAATAGACCCCCATGCCATAGGTGACCACCACTGCGGCGTCGCCCTTGTTCAGGTTTGAAGCTTCGGCTTCGAGCACCAGTCTGCCCCTGCCGAAGGGCACCACGTAGTCCGCGCTCGGTTCGATGGTCTTCGCTTCCTCGGTGCCTTTGATCTTGCTCCAATAGAGCCCCTTGTGCTCAAGCATCACCACGGGGTTCGGGTCATGGTAGGCCGCCTTCATCAGGCCCTTGAGGTCGGCGCCGGTGCTGGGGTAGGCGATCTTGATGCCCTTGATGTTGCACAGCACGCTCTCCACGCTGCTGCTGTGATAGGGGCCTCCACTTCCATAGGCGCCGATGGGTACACGGAGGATGGAGCTCACGGGCCACTTGCCCATGGTGAGGTAGCAGCTGCGGGCCACTTCGGTGAACAGCTGGTTGAGCCCCGGCCAGATGTAGTCGGCGAACTGAACCTCGACGACCGGCTTCAAGCCGGCTGCGCTCATGCCCACCGTACTGCCGATGATGAAGGCCTCCTGGATGGGTGTGTTGAATACGCGGTGGTCGCCGAAATCCCTGGCGAGGGTGGCGGCCTCACGGAACACCCCGCCCAGCCGCGCTCCCACGTCCTGGCCGTACAGCAGGCAGTTGGGGTCCTCCTGCATCAGTTCCCGGATGGCGAAGAGCGCGCTGTCCACCATCACGGTCGGCTGTCGGTCGGCAGGTGCGCGTTCGCCCCGCTCCTCGGTGATGGGGGTGGGGGCGAAGACGTGTGTGGCAAGGTCTGCTGGGGTGGGGTCCTCGGCGTCGCGTGCCCGCTCGAAGTCCTGTTGCACGCGCTCCCGGGCCTGCAGATCCAGCTTTTTCAAGGTTTCCGAACGGATGTTCCGCTCGAGCAGCTGTTGGAGGAAACGTGGGAACGGGTCGCGCTTGCGGTGCTCTGCGAGGTCCTCCTCACTGCGGTAGAACTCCATGCGCACCCCGCTGGTATGGTGGTTGAGCAGGGGCACCCTGGCATGGACCAGGAACGGCCGGCGTTCGCGCCGTACGGTGTCCATCACATCGCGCAGTGTCTCATGGCATGCGATGAAGTCAGTGCCATCGATGCTGCGCACTTCGAGACCGGGGAAGCCCTTGGCATACTGACTGGCATCGGCCACACGGATCTCCGCCGCGCTTGCGCTGATATCCCATTCGTTGTCCTGCACCAGGTAGATGATGGGGAGCTTCTTCAGCACGGCCATCTGGAGGGCCTCGGCCACCTCCCCCTCGGTGATGGCGGCGTCCCCGATGGAACACACCACCAGCGGTGCATCCGCGGCATCACCTCCATTGAGGTCGTGCGGGATGCCTGCCTGCTCCTTGTACCACAGGCCGAGGGCGATCCCCGTGGTGGGGATGGCCTGCATGCCGGTTGCGCTGCTCTGGTGGGGGATGCGGGGCATTCCCGCGCGACGGAGGCTGGGATGGCTGTAATAGGTGCGGCCTCCGCTGAAGGGATCATCCCGCTTGGCCATCAGCTGCAGCATCAGTTCATAGGGTTCCATGCCGATGCCAAGCAGGATGCTGTCGTCGCGGTAATAGGGTGCCACGAGATCCTGCGGCTTCAGTTGCATGCCCAGCGCCAGCTGGATCGCTTCATGACCGCGGCTGGTGGCATGCACATACTTGGCTGTGAACTTGGCGTTCGCCTCGTACAGCTCGGTCATGGCCTTGGCGGTGCACATGAGCTCCCAGGCCTTCAGCAGGGTTCCCTCTGGTATCGAGGCATCGGCCTTGGGCATGGTGATGCGGCTGCTCTGCATGGGGTTGGGTTCTTACAGGAGCGGCCAAATTACGCGTTGGCCGGGGCACGCACGGTTGGCCGGCTTCATAGTTTTGTGGCAACAACCAATGTACCATGGACCGCCAAGCACATGAACTGGACCATCGCATCGTAGGCGATGACATGCAATGCGTGGAGATCACGCTTGACCCCGGAGAGACGGTTATCGCCGAGGCCGGAACGATGATGATGCTCGACGAGGGCATCCAGATGGAGACCATTTTCGGCGATGGTCGCGGCCAGAGCCAAAGCTTCCTGGACAAGATGTTCAGTGCCGGAAAGCGCGTTCTGACCGGGGAGAGCCTGTTCATGACCACGTACACCAACGTGAGCAACGTGCGTCGCACCGGCTGGTTCGCCGCGGCCTATCCGGGCAAGATCATGGCCATGGACCTGCGCGACTACCAGGGTAAGCTCATATGCCAGAAGGATAGTTTCCTGGCGGCGGCCAAAGGTGTGAGCATCGGGATCGCATTCCAGAAACGCCTTGGTGCCGGACTCTTCGGTGGTGAAGGGTTCATCATGCAGAAGCTGGAGGGCGATGGACAGGTGTACATCCATGCGGGTGGAACCACCGTGCAGCGCGACCTTCGCCCCGGCGAGACCCTGCGTGTTGACACGGGCTGCCTTGTGGCCATGACGCAGGATGTTGATTACGACATCCAGTTCGTGGGCGGCATCAAGAACACGCTTTTCGGTGGGGAGGGCCTGTTCTTCGCCACGCTGCGCGGACCGGGCCATGTGTGGATACAGTCCCTGCCGTTCAGCCGTCTGGCGGACAACATCATTGCCGCCGCACCCAGGGCCGGAGGCCGTGGCAAGGAGGAAGGAAGCCTGCTTGGTGGACTGGGTCGCCTGCTTGACGGTGACAACTGACCGATCGCATCTGACAATGCAAGGCCGGGCCCACGTGTCCGGCCTTGTTGCTTTCGATCAATTCCGCTCCGCGTCGTTCTTCGTACCATCAAGCGCCTGCAGGAAGCCCTGCACGACGCTCAGGCAGATGCTGAACGCCAGCGCCCACCACCATCCATCCACCTGGAAGCCTTCCACGATGCGGCCGGCCAGCATCACCATGGCCGCGTTGATCACCAACAGGAAGAGGCCCAGCGTAAGGACCGTTGCGGGGAGGGTGAACAGGATGAGCAGCGGCTTCAGGAAGGTGTTGAGCAGTCCGAGCACCACGGCCACCAGCAGGGCGGTGAGCAAGCCGTTGGTGTGGCTCATGTCCCCCAAACTCACCCCGGACAGCAGCAGGTCGGTGATGAGGACCGCGATGGTGGTGATGAGCAGGCGTATGAGGAGTTGCATGGCGTGAAAGTAATCGATCACTCCCCGAACATGCGGTCCATGTCCCGTCGGTCGCGCTTGGTGGGTCTTCCGAGTCCGGCGTCGCGGTGTTGTGCCCGGGCCATGCGGGCCACGTCCAGCTTGTCGAGATCGGTGAACGAGGTCTCTTCGGCGATCAGGCCGGGCACCAGTTTGGCCCCCACGCGCGAGGAGGGCAGGGCCGTGATGCGCCAACTGCGCCAGATGGGAGGCTCGCGCAAGGCGAAGAGGTCGCCTTCCTTCACATCGGCCGATGGCTTCACAGGGCGGCCGTTCAGCTGTACCTGTTCGCGGCGGAGCGCATCCGTGGCAAGGCTGCGCGTCTTGAAGAGCCTGACGCACCACAGGAACTTGTCGATGCGCATGGAAGTGCAGTGAGCGTTGGAATGGAAAAGGCGGCCCTCCTAATGGTGGACCGCCTTGTGACCCCGGCAGGATTCGAACCTGCAACCAACAGAACCGGAATCTGTCATTCTATCCAATTGAACTACGGGGCCCGGTCGCCGCACCCGATGGTGGAAGCGGGTGCGAAGATAACGCGGTATGTGGTATCGCGTTCAGCGGTCGCCCTCACTCGGATCTTCGCAGGCGCAGGTTCACGCCGAACTCGTTGGGCTCTTCCAACAGCAGGGTGGAGGGTCGCATGACACGAAATGCCAATGCCTTGTCATCGGTCTTGAGCAGCACACGTTCGCCATCCTGTGTCCAGGTCCCCTCGCGGTCGACCCTGGATCCGTCGCCCTGGGCGAGCGCGAAGTTGAACCGGCCATCCTTGCCGATGAGCAGTTTGGCCGAGGCTTCACCATCGTTCCTGGCTTCCTGGATGTAGTGGCCGGGAAGGTTGAAAGGGCAGGGGGTGTCGGTACGGATGTCCACCACCCGACCCACTGAGTAGGTGGTGTCGATGGCTTCGACCGCTAACCAGAAGTCCTTTCCGGGTGCGGTGCTGCCGGCACGTTGAACCGCTGCGGAAACCGAGTCGCGCAGGGAACCGGTCACTTCCACGTAGGTCTGGTCACAGCCGGCCAGGGTCGTGCGGCCGAGGTTGGTCACCAAAAGTCCCTTGTAACTGGCATTGTACTCCGTTTTTTCGCTGCATCCGGCAAGCAGGAGTAGACAGGTGATACCGTTGAGGACGGCAAGTTCGGCTGGCTTTTTCATACTGCGAATATGATGCATTCACATTGGATGGCCTCATAAGCGCTACCTTTGCGGGCCTTTTTTCCGGCCATCAGCCCATGACACAGCTGCGCAACATCGCCATCATCGCCCACGTCGATCATGGCAAGACCACCCTCGTGGACAAGATCCTGCACCAGTGCCAGCTGTTCCGGGAGAACCAGGAAACGCAGGAGCTGCTTCTGGACAACAACGATCTTGAGCGGGAGCGGGGTATCACCATCCTGAGCAAGAACGTGAGCGTGCGCTACAAGGGTGTGAAGATCAACGTGATCGACACCCCCGGGCACAGCGATTTCGGTGGTGAAGTGGAGCGCGTGCTGAACATGGCCGATGGGGTGATCCTGCTCGTGGATGCATTCGAGGGACCGATGCCGCAGACCCGCTTCGTGTTGGGCAAGGCCATCGAAATGGGCCTCAAGCCGGTGGTGGTGATCAACAAGGTTGACAAGCCCAACTGCACGCCGGACGAGGTGCATGAAGCCGTGTTCGATCTGATGTTCGCCCTCGACGCCAACGAGGATCAATTGGATTTTCCCGTGGTTTATGGCAGCGGCAAGGGAGGATGGATGGGGCCCGATCCCAAGACGCCCACCGAGGATGTCAGCTACCTGTTGGATGTGATCCTCGAGAAGGTGCCGGCACCGAGGCAGGTGGAGGGAACCCTGCAAATGCGCATCACCAGCCTTGACTACAGCAGTTTCCAGGGCCGCATCGCCGTGGGCCGCATCAGCCGAGGTTCGATCAGGCCCGGCCAGCAGGTGACGTTGGTGAAGAATGACGGCACTCTGCAGAAGGGGCAGGTGAAGGAGCTCATGACCTTCGAAGGTCTGGGCAAGGTCAAGGTGAAGGAGGAGATCGGCT
>JBIJDX010000110.1:0-9483 GCA_044343855.1 Flavobacteriales bacterium | reverse complement strand
AGGAGGTGCAGGCCCGGGCATATGGATTGGCCGTTGATGCCCACATGGGGGCCTATCCGCGCTGCATGGGCACGCTGCTCTGGCAGCTGAACGATTGCTGGCCGGGGCCCTCCTGGAGCATTGTGGACCACCTGGGTGTGCGGAAGCCTGCCTTTGATGCCGTGGGATCACGATATCGGGCGCCATTGGGGCGGGTCCCAGAGGCGCGCTGAGGGTTGGATGGCGCGCCGAAGTGCTATCTTCGTAGCGTTCCTTCAGAACCAACCCAACGATCAAGTATGACACGATTGCGACACGTGACCGTCTGTGCCTTCCTGCTTTCGGGCATGGGCGTTGTCCACACCTCCTTCGGGCAGGGGAATTGCCAGAACGCCACGCTTTACCCCGCTGGGGCCATCACGGCCGGGGCTGTGGGAACCCCGGTCACCATCTCCACGTGCAGCTTCCAATCGGAATATTCCCAGGTGACCGGGATCGTTGCCGGCACCACCTACGAGTTCGGTACATCCCTGCCCACCTACGTGACCTTGCGGAGCGGTGCCCCGGCAGGTCCGGTGGTGGCGCAGGGGTTCGCGCCGCTCTTTCACCAGGCCACGGCTGCCACCGACCTGTACCCGCACTGGACGGTCAACGAGAATTGTGCCACGGCCACCGGGTGCATCACCACCACCGTGACCGCCCTCTCATGCACGCCCCCCTCGGTCACCTGGACATACAGTGAGAACTGCGACTTCTCGGAGTTCTACATCGATGTCGATGTTGCTGCGACCGGTTCCGGTTCCACCGTGAACATCGTATGGGAGGTCTTCGGCGTTCAGAGCGAATTGGCGGGCGTCGGCGTGGGTGTTTACCAACTCGGCCCCTTCATCTTCGGCGATGAGGTGCTGCTTGTCGTGGAGCACGAGAGCGATCCCGTGTGCAACAGGGATTTCGGTGTACTCGATGTGTTCTCCAACTGCCCGGTGCTGGTAGGTTGCGGGGGGGCTCCCATTGCAAGCAACTACTGCTACGACATCAACGACAACCGCTCATGGCTCTATCAGTCGGCGGGGTCCGGATCGCTCATCCTCTACTTCACCGGCGGAACCATCCAGACCTTCGGAGAGACCCTGCGTATCTATGATGGCGTGGACAATACCGGAGCGCTGCTGTACCAGTTCGCCGGCACCGATCCCGACCTGAGCTCCATCTTCGTGATCTCGACCACCGGCTCCATCTTCATGGAGATGACATCCGATGGTTTCGGCAGCTGTGTCAGCGGTGCCACCACGGAATGGAACTGGGAGGTCAACTGCCTCAACTGCACCTATCCCCAGACGACCTTTGAGGTGGTCCAGGACTGCCCCAACGAACAGTGGAGCCTGGCGGTCGATGTGCTCGGAACAGGTGATGGCACCTCCGTGAACCTCAACTATTCCGTCAACGGGGGAGGGGCGCTCAGCGAAGCCGGTGTCGGTGTTGGCGTCACCGTGCTCGGACCCTTCAGCATCGGTGATGTGGTGGACCTTGAGGTCGCCCATGAGTTCGACTCCTTTTGCAACCAGACGTTCACCGGCATCACCGATCCCGGCACCTGCGCAACGCTCGTGGAGTGCGGAACTGAGCTGAACGCTCAATACTGCCATGGAGAGAACGAGAACTATATCCAGTATTACCAGGGGACCGGCGCGTTCCCGATCGCCCTGTCCTTCAACTCCGGCTCGCTCGAGACCTGCTGCGATGACCTGTTCGTTTATGATGGTGCTGACATCACTGCACCGCTGCTCACGCCGGTCGCAGGGACCACGGGTGACCTGACCGGCCTTTTCTTCGTCAGCACCAACCCCGAGAACCGCCTGACCTTCCGGGTGACCACCGATGGTAGCGTCTCGTGCCAGAGCGGCTCTCAGCAGGAGCTCAACTGGACCGTGAGCTGCCTGGACTGCATCGCCCCGCAGGCCACCTTCGAGATCGTGCAGGATTGCGAGAACTTCCAATACTTCATCGCGGTGGACATTGCATCACTGGGCTCCGATACGGACCTGGAGATCGCGAACGACTATGGGCTGGCCTCCACCTTCGTCACGGTGGCGGGTGAGTACCAGATCGGTCCCTTCGAAAGCGGCGTGCCGGTGCAGTTGCAGTTGGTGAACGATGCCAACAGCCTCTGCAGTGTCAACTCCCCCGTCCTGGTCAACCCGCTCTGCCCGCAGTCCCTGTGCGGCGCAACCCCTTCTGCCGAGCAGTACTGCTACACGAACAACGAGAACCGTGCGTGGGCTTATGAAGTACCGGTCGGCTCCACCATCCGGTTGATCTTCCAGCGCGGCACCATCGAGAGCAATACATGGGATGACCTGATCATCTACGATGGCCCCAGCAATGCCCCCGGGACCCCGATCCTGTTCGAACACACGAACACCACGACCTGGAACCTCGGTCCACAGGGAAGTGCGGTCAACTCCACGGTCACCAATTTCTATGCGGTGGATGTCACCACCACGGGCAACACCCTTTACATGACCCTGACATCCGATGGGTCCGTGCAGTGCAATGGAAACACCACCTTCGACTCCTTCCAGTGGACCGCCCAGTGCCTCGGTTGCCAGGCACCCGGCGTGGCGTACAACCTGGTGCAGGATTGCTTCAGCCGCACGTACGTCACGGAGGTCATCGTGACAGAGCTGCCAGGCCCGCAGGGTTTGGAGTTGGAGCACACACAGATCGGGACCAGCCAGATGGCCATGAGCACCGGGGTGTACACCTTCGGTCCCTATGACAACGACCAGTTGACCATCATCGGTGTGACGGATCCGGACGCCCCCTCCTGCACCTACACGTCCGATTCGCTCACCTACAACGGCGACGCGTGCATCATCACCACCTGTGAGAACATCAACACGGAATACTGTTACGGGAATAACATCGATCGCTGGTACACCTACCAGTCCAGTGAGGAGGAGCCCATCACGCTGACCTTCCTCCAGGGGGTGATGCTTGCCGGCGATAGGATCACGGTGTACAACGGTGCGGATGAAACGGCCGCGGTGATCTACGATGGCAACTTCGGGGGCAACCTCTCCGGGTTCTCGGTGAACAGCCAGAATGCGGACAACCTGCTCACCCTGCGCATCCGGTCCAACGGGTCCGGTTCCTGTGAGGATGGAGCGGCGTTCCTGCCCCTTCGTTGGGATGTGGGTTGCGGATTCGTGGGCCTTGCAGAGAACGATGGCAGCGGTGTCACGATCCATCCGAACCCCACCCGTGACCGCATCATCATCGGGCTCGGTGGTGAGGTGTCGGGTGAGGTGCGTGTGCGTGTGATGGACCTCAGCGGTAGGGTCGTGCTTGAGGAGCCTTACACCGTGCGCGGTGGTGGAACGCATGCCATTGATCTTGGAGGCCTCACCAGTGGCCAGTTCCTGGTGCAGTTGAGCACCGAACAGTGGGTGCGCACCGAGCGTGTGGTGCTGGCCCGCTGACCTTGAACACCAATGTGGGAACGCCCCGGGGACCCCGGGGCGTTCCTCATTGATGCCAGTGGTGACCGTCCTATCGGTCGGTGCACGCGGTGGTCATACGAGGATCACGCCTTCCTGCTCGTCGCCGATCGTTTTCGACCTGCCGCTCCGATGACGGTGTCCGCTGAGCCAGCATAGCCAGGCATCCGCTTCGTGCCTGTCGCGCGTGGCGGGGGGCGGCAGGGCGAACATGCCGGCCATCAACCGCAACTTGTGCGGCGGGATGGCGCGCCCACCCGGTATCTTCAGGTAGCTCCATTCCAGCCGGATGAGCGCCGCCGGATAGACCTCGTGCACATCGATGCCACAGGCACGCCATTGTGCCGCAAGGCGTATGGCGCGTGCCGTGAGCCCCCCCAGGAACATCGGGCTCATGCCACCGGCCAGGCGGTCCGCAGCCCGGAAGAAATGGTCGTCACCCCTGCCGAAATAGGCTCCGGGAAGGCTCAGTGGAGCATCCATGTAGATGGCTTCGGGATGCAGCTCCGTCACGCGCTGCGTCAGCCAGGAGTCCACGTCCTCGCCCTTGTTGACGCGTTCGAAGGTGAAGAGGCCGCGCTCCCGCATGCACAGGACGGTGGTCCCGGCGAACCGTGCCCCCAGATCGATACCGATCCATTCGCTCATGTTGTTTCAACAACGGCCCGGACCAAGTGTTCCGCCGTGAGGGTGGCTGTCGTGCCGCGCCATACGCTTTCCCATGCAGCGCATCTGACGGATGCGGAAGACCGATCCGTATCCGTCGGGAACCGCTTATGGCTGTTGTGCCGCGGTGATGGTGCTCCAAAGCACGCCGGCCTCCTTGTCCAGGGCGAAATGGGCCAGGCGCAACTTCGCGACCAGCTCGACCAGTTTCAGTTGGTTGTCAAGCAGGGCCACCTCCCGCTGGTTCACGAGGAAAAGGGAGCTCTCGCCTGCCTGGAAGCGGCGGTTCTCGCCGTTCAAGAGGGTGATGTAGTTGGACACCATGGACCGTGAGAGACCCACCTGCTGTGCCATCAGGGCAACCTCATTGCTGCTGCGCCCGATGGCTGTGCGTATCTGCTGGCGTTCCCGGTCGATGCCAAGCTCCGCCTCTGCATGCCGCAGCGTGGCCAATGTCAACTCGCCGCGCTCCCTCCTGAGGAACAAGGGCATGGAGAAGCCTACGCCCCACATCCTGTCGGCCGGATCATACGTGACCCCCGCGTCGTTGCTGATGAGGCCCCCATTGGCCAGCAGGCTGTAGTTCAGGTCCAGTTGCGGCTTCAGGAATTCGCCACGCAGCCTGCGGTCCACCTCAAGCTGGTCCAGCCTGCCCTGCAGTTCCTGCAGCTTGGGGTGTTCCTTCATTGCGCGGTCGATGAGGGTGGCGGCATCGGTGGTCAACGCCGGTGTACGCAGGTCCATGGTGTCGGGTACCACACCCGGGCCGATCTCCAAGGGCCTCAGGACCTCGTCCCAAAGGTGGTTGCTCAGCGAAAGTCCGGCATTCCGGAAGTCCACCTCGGCATCACGGAGGCGCATCTGTCTGTCCTGCACCTGCAACAGGGCCTCCAGGGTGTCTATCGCGGGCCTGTCGCCACCGCGGAAACTGGCGCGTATGGCTGTGTACCGGATGCTTGCCTGCTCCACTGCGGCACGGGCGATGGACAGGCGCTGGAAGCTTGCGACCCACGCAAGGTGGTCCGATAGCACGGTGAAATACACATCGTTCAACAGGCGCAGGCGTTCGGCCTCGGCCATGTCCTGGAAGGCTTGTGCCTTGCGCAGGTCGGCGCGCCGCTTGTCAAGGAAGAGCCCCTGGCCCACCGGCACCGATATGCCGGCCTTCAACAGGCCGGCATCGGGTGTGGCATCGGCGTCGTTCACGAAAGGTCCACTGTTGCTCTGGAAGCCGCCGAAGAGCTCGGCACCGAACCACGTTGGCACCTTCAAGCCGGCATCCATCAGGGCGTAATACTCCTTTCCCTCGAACGATTTCTCGGTGTAACCGGCCACGGCCCTTGGGTCGAAAGCTCCACGGGCAGAGCGCACGGCAGCCTCGCCCATGTCGTTGCGCAACAATGCCAGACGCACCGCCGGATGATTGTCGGATACAAGCTGCACAAGGGCGCTCCTTGTGAGCAGCTGGAGCGTATCGGGCTGCGCCGCTGCGGGAAGTGCGATGAGCAGTGCGAGGGGCGCGATGGTCCTCATCATGGCATTCCTGACTTGTCGGTGCCCACGCGGAGCGGGTCCTGGTAAAGGTCGGGTGGGAACCCGTTCAACTGGCGCCACAGTTCATACCAGATCGCCACATCCTTCAGGAGCGCCATTCCCACCGCGCCGGCCCCGACACGCAGGGCTTGGGGCCAGGGCTTGTCCGCCGGATCGGGTCCCACCAGGATGCGGTACTTCCCGTTGGGGCTGATCAGGTTGTCTATGGCAACGACCGTGCCTCCATAGGTGCCGTAACTGGTATTGGGCCATCCGCTGAACACGATCGCGGGCCAGCCATCGAACATGAAACGCACCTTCTGTCCCGGATTGACCAGGGGCATGTCCATCGGTTCGATGTAGAGTTCCACGGCCAGGTCGAAACGGGCGGGCATCACGCTGATCAGTGGTTCACCCTCCTTCACAAGCTCCCCGACGCCGCTCTTCACCGCCCGGGTGATGTAGCCTTTCTGCGGGGCGCGTATGATGTAGTTGCCGGCGCGAACCGTGTAGCTGGCGAGGTCCACCTGCATCTTGGTGACCTCCGCCTCGGTGGTGTACATCTGGCTCAGGCTCGCGAATTTCTCGCCCTCCGCCTTGGATAACTTGTCACGGTAATCGTTGCGGATGCCACCGATCTCGAGCTCCGCGTTGAGCAGTTCGTTGCGCGCCTCCAGCAATTTGTTCTCGGCATCGATGAACGTTGCGTTCGCACGCTGTTCCTGCACGCGGCGGCGCTCCAGTTCGACCATGCTGATGAGGCCTTCACCGAATTGCTCCTCGCCCCGCTGGAGCTGGTCCTTTGCCACCTTGATCTCCGTGCGCGCGGCCACCACGCGGATGCTGTCGCTCCGGACCTTCAATTGTGCCTGCCTGATCTTGTTGTCCCCCTGTTCCAGCTTGATGCGCATGGCCTGTGAGAGCGCGTCGATCTGGGCATCGAGGCTGTTCACCTTTTCCTGGTAGCTCCGCGAGGTGAGCTCCTTGGCGGTGATCTGTTCCTGGGTGCGTTCAAGGAGGCGCGGGTCGAAGTACTCCTGCTTCACCTCACTGATGCGCAGGATGGTGTCGCCCGTTTCCACCAGTTGTCCCTCCTGTACATACCATTCCTCGATGCGCCCTGGGATGACAGCGTGTATCGTTTGCGGACGCTGGTCCGGGCTGAGGCTAGTGAGGGAACCCCGCGCCCTGATGTTCTGTGTCCACGGGAGGAAGAGGCCGGCAATGAACATCAGCACGGCACCGGTCACCAGCCTTCCGAAACGATGCGCCGCACGGGATGCCCCCACGATCCTGAATGCCTTGTAGGTGCCCCGGTCCAGGGCGGGTGTGGCACATTCCGGGGCGTCTGAGATGTTGAGCATGACCGGTTCAGCTTTCGGTGTTGTCCTGGATCGTGCCGTTCGTCAGCCTTACCACGCGGCTGAAATGGCGTTGGAAGAGCGGGTCGTTGCTGACCGCTATGAGGGTGAACGGGGCTTGCGGACCTGTGAGCAGGCCCAGGAGTTCGGCATGTTCGTTGGCCGGCATGGGCAGGGCATCATCCTCGTACAGCACCAGGCGCGGCCGTCCTGCCAGGCAGCGGGCCACGATGATGCGCCGCACCAGGCTCTGCGGGAGTCGTGACCCCAGCGGGTCCAGCCGGGTGAGAAGGCCTTTGGGAAGGTCGGCCAGCATGGCCATCAGGCCGGTCCGAACGGATGCATCACGCGCGTCGTCCTCGGATATCCAGGGTCGGCCCATGACAATGTTCTCCAGGACCGTGCCGCTGAATATCTCCTCGTGCGTGAAACTGTCACCCATCGCACTGCGCACATTCTCGAGCCGCAGGCTCTGAAGACCGTGTCCATCGAGCATGATGGTGCCCTCATCCGGTGGGATCAGTCCCGCGATCATATGCAGCAGGGTGCTTTTGCCCGATCCGTTGGGGCCCGCAATGCAGATCTTCTCGCCCGGAGCGACCTCAAGATCTACCGAACGCAGCACGGGGTTTCCGCTCCAGTGGCTCTTGAACGCCACCCGACGCAACGCCACCGCCATGGGTCCGCCCTGTTCCGATGTCACAGGAAGTTCCATGCCCTCCTGCGGTTCCAACGCAAGGTCCGTAACGCCCCCGATCTTCTCCAACGCGGTAAGTACGTCGTAGATGGAGTCCAATCCCATGATCACTTTCTCCACCGCGTTGAGAAGCAGCAGGATGACGATCTCAGCTGCAACGAACTGACCGATGTTCATCCGTTCGTTCATCACCAGGAGGCCACCCAGGATGAGCAGCGACAGCGTGACCACGGTCTTGAACCCGACCATCGCCCAATAATGCCCCAGCAGCACCCTGAAATGGGCTTTGCGCGCCTCTGTGTATGAGATGGCCAGCTCATCGGCGCGTCCAAGGGGAAGGGTGGTGGTGCCCGCCAACTTGAACGTGCTGTTGGAGCGTCCCAATTCCTCCAGCCAGAAAGCGGTCTCGTATTTGTATTTCGACTCCTTCAGGCTTGTCTCCAGGCCCTTGGTACCCGACAGGCGGAACACGGCCCAAAGGAGCAGGATGAGGAACAGGGCGAAGGCGATGAAGAACGGGTGATAGAAGGAGAGGAGCACCAGCCCGAGGACTATCTGGAGAGCGCTCACCGGAATGTCCAACAGCACCTTGTCGAGCCCTTTTTGTACGGTGAGCGTATCGAAGAACCTGTTCACCAGTTCGGGCAGGTAGCGCCCGGCGAGCTGGTCGGGGCGTATGTTGGGAAGCCGGAAGGCGAATTCCAGTGAGGAGCGCACGAACAGGCGTTGCTTGATGTGCTCGCTCAGCACCAGTTGCATCACGTGCATGGCACCGGTGAAGGCCACCCCCACCGTCACGAAGGCGATGAGCACCACCCAGGAGGTGGCAAGCTGGCCGCCCCCGATGAGGTTGATGATGGCCTGGATGCCGAGGGGCAGCGTCAGGTTGATGGCGCCACCCACCACGGCGAACAGGTAGATGTAGGTGATGTCACGCCTGTCCAGCCGAAGCAGTTGGAACAGGCGCTTGAACGGACGAACGTATACATCTGCCCTCATCGGCGGGGAACTTTCACGGTTGATAGTACGAGCTCCACGAACATGTCCGGCAGCCGGTTGCCGGCCTGCCGCTCCGTCAGTGACGGAAGGTGTTCGGCAAAGAATCGTTGCACCATGCTGCCGTCCACCACATTGCTTGCCAGCAGGGCAGGGAAGGGGTGGTCCGGTCGTACACTGACGATGTGCTCCTTGAGACGGTCGCAGATGCGCTTGAAAGAACCAAAGCAACCTTCGCGGTGCTCCGCATCCACACCCTTTGTCATATACGCCTTTGCCGACTCACTGACCGCGATGCGGTAAAGCGCGCGCAGGTCGAGGTAGCTGAAGTTGCCGCGCTCGTTGACCGGTGCGGTGATGGAACGGACCGCCCTGACAAGGCGGTCGCTGGCATCAGTGATGTTCGCCGTGTCGAACACCAATTTGTATTCGCGCCAGCTCCAATACCAACCGATGAGGTAGATAAGCAGGCGGTGCTTGTTCTCAAAGTAGCGATAGATGCTGCTTTCCGCAGTGCCAAGCTCGGTCGCAAGCTTGCCGAAGGTGAATGCCTACAACCCCAACGTGTCGATCAGACGCACACTGTGTGCGATGATGCGACGCCCCAGTTCAGTGGCCAGGGGGGCCTTTAGGTAAACAGGTTCGGATACCTGCACGTTCACCTGCATCAAGCGCTGCATTCGTCTTATTGTATGGAGGGTGTGACAAGTTCAGGCAAATATTGTTCGGAATCTTTCGGGAATGGTTGTAA
>JBIJDX010000010.1:0-26362 GCA_044343855.1 Flavobacteriales bacterium | reverse complement strand
CTCCATGCGAAGCTGCCGTTGCCGGTGCCGCTGAGGGCGATGCCGGTGGCGGTGCAGGTGAGGGTACCACCGTTGGCGGTGGCGCCGGGTGCATCCACATCGGCGTTCACTTCAGCGGTCGCGGTGCTGGTGCATCCGTTGGCACCGGTTACCGTGAGGGTGTAGGTACCTGCAGTGCTCACCAGGGGGCTCTGCTCGTTGCTGGAGAAGCCATTGGGACCGCTCCATGCGAAGCTGCCGTTGCCGGTGCCGGACAATGCGATGCTGGTGGTGGTGCAGGTGAGGGTGCCTCCGTTGGCGGTGGCGCCGGGTGCATCGGTATTGGTGGATACCACCACCTGGTCGCTGCTGGTACAACCGTTGGCGGTCACGGTCAGTGTGTAGGTCCCGGAAGCACTGACGGTCGGGTTCTGCGCAGCGCTGCTGAAGCCACCAGGGCCGGTCCACGCGTATGCGGCTCCGGTTGCATTCGTGGTGCCGTTCAGCTGAACTGAGGGGCCGTTGGTGCAGGTGATCACCACATCAGCACCGGCAGAAGCCCCGGGCGGCAGAGTCCCGGGCACGTTGACAGGTATGGTTGCGGTGCATGCATTGGCATCGGTCACGGTCACTGTGTATGGACCGGCGATCGCATTTGCCAGCACCGCTCCGGTTGAACCGTTGCTCCATGTGTAGGAGTAACCGGGGGTGCCTCCCGCTGCTGATACTGTTGCACTACCGATGCCTTGTCCACACTGGTCGAGCGAGGTGTTGAAGGAAGCTGACAGCGGGGCGGGTTGTCCCACCACCACAGTGGCGGTTGCCGTGCATCCGTTGGCATCGGTCACCGTTACACTGATGGGTCCTGCGCTCAGGCCGGTGGCCGTTTGGGATGACTGTCCATTGCTCCATGCATAGCTGAAGGGTGCAAGACCGTCGGCACTGGCGCTCACGCTGCCATCGGCACCGCCCGGGCAGGATACGTTCGTAACCGCACCGCTTGCTGTCATGATCCGGACCTTCACGACCTGGTCGGCTGCTCCGGCAAGGATGCATGCGTCGCCACCGATGATGCGGCGTATGTAGGTGTCCTGTGATACGGCACCTATCAGCGAACCGGGAAGGTTCTGTCCGGTGGCGCCCGTTATGTTCGTCCAATTGATGCTGTCCGAGCTGATCTGCCACTGGTAGGTGGCGGCTGAAGGGAACGCGGGATAGGAGGATGCGCTGCCATTGCGCACCACGTTCGGCAGCACATAGCTCGGGACAGAACCGGTGATATCACCGGGTACGGCACCGGGACAGATCGCCACGCCCTGGTATGTGATGCTGTTGCCGAGCAGGTCGGGCGGATTGGCCCAGACCACCAGTCCGGGCTCGTAGATATCCGTGCTGGAGCTCAGCTTGGTGGTGTTCAGAGCGCCCTGGGTGAGAGGCACGTTGTTGGATTCCGCGGTGACGATGGTGTAGATGCGGCAGTTGCTGAACTTGATGCCACGCTCGCCCACCGGATCGTAGTCATCGGTGCTGCCCCCGTAATATGTACTGAACTCGAGCTGGTTCAAGGTGCCTTTCAGCTTGAGGAACACCTTGTCGCGCTCGCCACGGTTGGTATTCTGCAATGGTACATTGGGTGATGCGCTGACAGGGAAGTTGGTGCTGTTGGTGTAGCCGAACACGTATACATCGTTGTTCTGGTCCACGTTAAGGCCCATCATGTTCACTTCGTCGCCGCTGCCCCCCACATAAGTGCCGGCGACAAAGGCCTGGTCGATGCCCATTCGCCCCACGTAGAAGTCATTGCTGCCGTTCTGTGAGCCATCGAAGGAACCTGCGCTGAGGTTGGCACTGCTAAGACCTGTGGTCACGCCACCGAACAGGAGTTCAGTTCTGTTGGCGTTGAATTCCATGCACAGCAGGTTGGCGCCCTGGTTGCTTGCGCTCGAATAGTAGCTGCTCCATTGTGTTGCTGCGGTGCTGCCATTGAGCCGCTGCAGGAAACCGGCGGTATTCCCGCCCCGGGTTGACTGGCGCGGTGAGACCGTGGGGAAGTTGGTGCTCGCCGTATTCCCACCGACGAACAGGTCACCGGTGGCCGGGTTGTGAAGCATGATGCTGGCCCGGTCGGCACCGCCCCCTCCATAGTTGCGCATCCATGAAAGGTTGCTGAGGTTCTGGTTGATCCTGAAGAGGAGCACATCGGATCCACCATTGTTGGTGTTGCTTGCTCCGGAACCGGCATTGAGCGTGGCCAGGTTGGTACTGGTGGTGCTGCCTGCAACGAACACATCACCGTTGGCGGCCAGTCGCAGGTCATAGTTGTCATCGGCACCATTTCCCCCGACCACTGCGGCCTTGATGCTCTGTCCGTCCTGGGTGATCTTCAGAACGAACACGTCAATATCTGCCTGTGCCTGCTGGTTGATGCTTCCGCCAGAGAATGCCGAACCGCCGATGAGCGGGAAATCGGTACTGCCCGTCTGGCCGGTGATATACAGGTTGCCGTCGGGGCCCTGTTCCATGGCGTAGGGGTTGTCGTCGCCACTGCCGCCAATGAAGGTTTGCCACAGGCGTGTGCCGCTGCCGCCCACCGTGGAAGGTTCAAGGTACTTGCCCACGATGATCTCAATTCCTCCGGCTGCAGTGCCGTCGAACGCGCCCGGGGTGATCTGGTCCGTGGTACCCACCACGCGTGCCACGATATAGATCGCACCATCGTTCGGGTCCACCCAGATGGCATGGCCATGGTTGTCGCCGGAGCTGTTGGTGTTGATCCAGGTGGCCCACCGCATGGCGATGGGATCGATCACCAGGGGGTGTCGCTTGTCATAGTCGCCCACCTCGAAGCGAAGCACATTGGCACCTTCAACGCGGTAGCGGCTTTGAATGACGATCTCCTTGCCATTGATGCGCTGATAGACATGCGGGGCAGGGTGGGTCATGTCACCGAGCACGGTGTTCAGCACCAGCGCTCCATCCTCGTTCACATGCATGCGCTCGATGCCATCGTGTGCGATGGCGATGGGCGCGGCGTCTGCACCCGGCATCACCAGCAGGTCGTACTCAAGGGATCCGTCGGCGGCGGGATAATAGCGTGCATCGATACCAGGATAGATGTTGCGGTACCACACCTCCTGGAAACTGCGCACGTCCGTGGCCTGTCGGTCACCAACGAAATAGTTCGCCACATCCGGGTGTGTTTCGTGTCCTTCCACACGCAGTGAAGGTGCGGCGCCGATGAACCGCTGCTTCCATGCATGACCGCGCTTGCGCCAGGTCAGCTCGCGCACGGGCAGTCCCTGGCGCTGGGCCTCCTCAATGGCGAATCCTTCCGCGACCCGCTTGTTCACCTCCACCGGGTCGTAGGCGGTGATGACCATGCCCTGTGCCGTTGCCACGGCCTGTCCGCAGGGGAAGTCCGCACGGTAAAGCACATCCGGACCGAACTGTCCCTTGTTCTCGGTGAAGGTTATCCGCTGGTCGTGTATGTTCAGCAGGTCCCTGACATCCTCGTGATGGTGGGCATGCTCGTCATGCTGATGACCGGCAGCAAGCGGATGTGTGTGCCCGGTTCGCTCTGCTGTTTGCGCCATACCTGTCGTGCCCCACAGGAGTATGCCGAACAGGGGTAGGGTCCAACGTCCTTGTAATATCATTGCCATGGGTGTGGTGTTGTTCATTCTAAAGGGTTGGTACAAGCAGGTGGCCGAGCACGATCACCGCCATCAGTATGGAGAGGCCGACGAGTTCGTTATCGATGGGGTGCATGACCACCGACGGTGCAGGGGTAAGGACCTTGCGGTGTGGTTGCTGGGCTTGTTCTATGCGGGTGCGTGTGTTGCGTGTTGGCGTGGGTGCTACAATTGGCTGCGTCGATGCAAACGTAGGGTGATGTGGCAGCGCCTGTCAAGTACGTCGACGATAAGTCATTGTTCGTCGATGCAATTGGTCATTATGGCGACTATGTCGTGGGTGGCCTCGTGTTCGTTCCGAAGGGTTGCCGCTGGCTCTGTTCAAAACTTTTTCCGCCGGGAAATTTGACTACGATGTGCAGAAGTGCTTATTTGTGCGTCAGAAAGTTGACGAGAAAAATGTCATCCGCCCCAATTGACACCTGCCTCCAACGCCAGCCTTCCTGCCTGAAGGTGAGCGTTCCGGGTGTGCGTGTCATCCTGCCGGGATGGATCATCGGTCGGGTGAACCGCGCCCACGCAACGGGTGCTCCGGCCCTGTTCCATCCCACCGCGCCTTCCTTTCCACAACACCGGGAGGGTATGGAGGCGCGGTGTTCCAACGTAACTTCAACCCCACGATAAGCACATGGCAACAGAGATCAACAAGGAGAAATTGAAGGCCCTCCAGCTCACGATGGATAAGATGGAGAAGACCTTCGGTAAGGGCGCCATCATGCGCATGGGCGATGACGCCATCGAACAGGTGGATGTGATCCCCAGCGGATCCATCGGTCTGGACCTGGCCCTCGGTGTGGGCGGTTATGCCAAGGGCCGCATCATCGAGATCTACGGCCCGGAGTCGTCCGGTAAAACGACCCTTGCCATCCACGCCATTGCAGAGGTGCAGAAGAAAGGCGGTATTGCCGCCATCGTCGATGCGGAGCACGCATTCGACCGCTTTTATGCAGAATCCCTTGGGGTTGATACCGAGAACCTGCTGATCAGTCAGCCCGACAATGGGGAGCAGGCCCTGGAGATCGCAGACAATCTCATTCGCTCCGGTGCCATCGACCTGCTCGTCGTGGATTCCGTGGCGGCCTTGACACCGCGCGCCGAGATCGAGGGTGAGATGGGCGACAGTGCCGTGGGGATGCAGGCGCGCCTCATGAGCAAGGCCCTGCGCAAGCTAACCGGTACCATCAGCAAGACCGGCTGCTGCTGCATCTTCATCAACCAGTTGCGTGAGAAGATCGGAGTGATGTTCGGGAATCCCGAGACCACCACCGGTGGCAACGCCCTCAAGTTCTACGCCAGTGTGCGCCTCGATATCCGGCGTTCCAACCAGATCAAGGAGGGAGAGAACGTCATGGGCAACCGTACCAAGGTGAAGGTGGTGAAGAACAAGCTTGCGCCGCCGTTCCGCAAGGCCGAGTTCGATATCATGTTCGGCAAGGGTATCAGCAAGACCGGGGAGATCATCGACATGGGTGTGGAAACGGGCATCATCAAGAAGTCGGGCAGCTGGTTCAGCTACGAGGATAATAAGCTCGGCCAGGGGCGTGACATGGTGCGCCAACTGCTCGAGGACAATGCCGAGCTCTGCGAGGAGCTCGAGAAGAAGATCAAGGAAGCGGTGGCCAAGACCGAGTTCGCGGTCGAGGCCTGATCTGTATCACCCGCTACTTTTGGAGGGTCCCGGTTCGGAGTGTTTTCCGGGGCCCTCCTTTCTTTTTGCCCGACCATGCGCCCGCTCCTGCTCCCGCTCCTGCTCCTGCTTCTGGCACCGGCATGCACCAATATTGGCAAGGATGCTGTCACCGATGAGGTGGGGGATACCGGTGCAAACCCGCTTCTCGCGCTCGAACAACGGATCCTGGCGGACCCGGGCAATGCTGCGCTGTTCGCCGAGCGTGCACGCTACTACCTGTCCATCGACAGCCTTCAGCAGGCGGAGAACGACCTCCGGCGCGCCATGGCCATCGATCCGCGGGCACCGGAGTGGCCCCTGCAGCTGGCCGACATCCACTATGCACGTGTTCGCCTTGCCGATGCGGAGGAACTGTTGCTGATGGCCGCAGCCCTGGACACCTCGCGCGTGGAGGCGCTGCTGAAGCTCAGTGAACTGAAGTTGGTGCAGCGAGCCTACAAGGAGGCCATGCAACTGGCCAACCGGGCGCTGCGCAAGGAGGTGACCAACGCCCAGGGCTATTTCCTGAAGGGGTGGATCCATAAGGAGGCGGGCGACACCGCCCTGGCCATAAGCAGTTTCCGTACCGCGGTGGAACAGGACCCTGACTTCTACGACGCATACATCTCCTTGGGGCTGCTGCATGCCGCCAAGCACGATGCACTGGCCCTCCAGTACTACAACACAGCCATCGAACTGCGGCCCAACAGTGTGGAGGCGATCTACAACAAGGGCATCTATTGCCAGGAGCATGGCATGGACAGCCTTGCCCTGGCCTGCTATGACCGCATCAAGGAAGTGGCTCCCAGTAATGCCATGGCTTATTATAATGCGGGTTATGTCCACCTCACCATGCGTGGAGATGCACGCAGGGCGCTCGCCGAGTTCAGCCGTTCCATCGCCCTGCTCCCCACGAATGCCAACACGTTCTACAACCGCGGACTTGCCTACGAACAGGAAGGGATGCTGGACAGCGCCCTCACGGACTATCTGTCCGCCCTGCGCCTGGAGCCCAGGGCGGACCTTCCCGCCCAAGGGTTGAGCCGGTTGCAGCAGCGCGGTGTGAAGGTTCCCAGGCCCTGACGCGGCGAACGTTCATTCCGGTCCGCTCCGTGTGATGCCCGCATCCGTGGTGATCCGGTTCCTCGGCTGTCCGCCAGCAACAAGGAAACGGCGTACCAAGTAACGTCCGTTCACGTTGACACGCAGGGTCCACGTCCCAGGGCGAAGCATATCCAACGGTAGTCGATCCCATGTTCCGGCAGGCAGTGTATGCCATGGAACACCGCGTTCGGTGAGCAGCTCAACGGCTTGTGTGCCGCGCGGCAGATGCAGCTCCAAGGTGCCGGCCACGGCGCCCTGGGCAATGCCGATCCTCATGTCATCAGCGGTCCTCTCCGGAGCCCTCCAAGGCACATGCGCCAGGGCATCCACGTGCTGTGCACGACCCAGCGCAGGAAGCAGCAACAGGATCAGGATGCCTGCGTTCCGCATACCCGTTCGTACGCGGAACCGCACATGCCGGTTACCTGCACAGCGTTCATACATTCGCTGGTCATGGAACCTGTCATCGACCCTGCCAAGGCCGAATTGGAGGACCGCCTGCGCCGCGTGTTCCCCGACATCTACGAGCCCGAAGCCCGAAGGGCATTGGTGGCTCAGGGGCGCCAAATGGAACTTGGCGCTGGTGAGGTTTTCCTGGACATCGGAGGCTACATCCGCGATGTGCCGCTGGTGTTGTCCGGCTTGTTGAAGCTGGAACGGATGGATGATGAAGGCAACGAGTTGCTGCTCTATTACCTGAGGCCGGGCGAGACATGTGCCATGAGCCTCACCTGCTGCACCAGTGAAGCGCGCAGCACCATCCGTGTGACCGCCGAGGAGGACAGCGAACTGCTCGCCATCCCTGCGCGGATCATGGACCGACTTACGGAAGAGCACCGCAGCTGGAAGCACTTCGTGATGCTGACCTACCAGCGACGGTTCGACGAGTTGTTGCGCACCATCGATGGCGTGGCTTTCCAGAATCTGGACAGCCGCATCGTGGAGTTGCTGAAGAACAGGGCGCGCAATACCGGTTCCCGGGTGCTCTCGGTTACACACCAGGAGCTCGCTGAGCAGCTCAACTCAAGCCGTGAGGTGGTGTCGCGCCTGTTGAAGCGAATGGAACGTGAGGGTGCGCTCAAGCTGGGTCGCCAGCGCATTGAACTTCTTGGAATGGATCACGATCGGTGAGCAAGGTCACAGACCGTTGCCATGGTACCTTCCGAACTTTACATCACCAACGAACGAGATCCATGGATCTGCAACGACTCCTCTCCGAACCGCATGCCACCATCGTGGACGTCCGCACGCCCGCCGAATTCCAAGGCGGTCATGTGGCGGGCTCCATCAACATCCCCCTCAACGAGGTGCCCCACCGCGTGGAGGAGCTTCGCCAGAAGCCCCGGCCGCTGATCCTGTGCTGCGCCAGCGGCAACCGCAGCGGCCAGGCCACCTATTTCCTGGAGCAGCATGGACTTGAAGAGGTCTACAACGGCGGCGGCTGGATGCAGGTGAACCATGCCATTTCAACCAATTCCTGAAGCCCCGATCCGATGAACAGGTTCCAGGAACTCATCAATGGTGACATGCCCGTGCTGGTCGATTTCCATGCCGAATGGTGCGGTCCCTGTCGCTATCAGGGCCCCATCCTGAAGGAGGTGGCAGCGCAGGTGGAGGGCATGGCGCGCATCATCAAGATCGATGTGGATCGCAATCCCGCTGTGGCGCAGGCTTACGGTATCCGAAGCATACCCTCCCTGATCATCTTCCGCAAGGGGCGGCCCGTGTGGCGGGGCACCGGCGTTCGCCAGGCGCAGGAGCTGGTGGCCGAGCTGGAGAAAGCGGCGGCCTGATGGTGTACGTAATTCAAATGGAAGGCCCGTGGTGCTGCCACGGGCCTTCCATTTGAATATGCTGCGGAACTACTTGTCGTCGTTGCCGAGATTGATCCCGAGCGTCAGGCCGTAGGAGATGTACCTCGAATCGATGTTGGACAGCCTGGGGTCGTCGCCCAGGATCCGGGTCAGGCCGAAGGATGCCGTTGGACTGAGCGAGAACAGACCCATGTCCAAGCCGATGCCAGCATCCAGATTCCAGGAGCCCTTGCGCATATCACCCTTGTTCCAGGTGATGTCGTCATCGCGGTAGTCCACGCTCATGAGCGCGTCATAACTGGGGCCGAGCATCAGGCGCACATCGAACTGGTACGTATCGATCAAGCGATAACCCAGCTGGGCGCGCAGCTTGAGGCTGGTGCGCACAAGATCGTCCTCGACCTGCACGCTGGCGGCTGCTCCGCTCTGGATGTTGGTGCTGTAGCTCACTGCGGTAACGCTGCGGCCCAGGTATGCACCCGGCTGGACGAACAGCCTGTCCCCGAAACGCGCATCGAGTCCCATTTGCCAACCCACATTGGCCTTGTAGTTGTACCCATCGGGCTCCTGTGTAAGGCTCTGGAACGTGAGCCCAACCTGCGGGTTGATCTGCACCTGGGCCACTGCATTGGTTACAGCGCAGGCAAGGAGGGGTAGGAGGATCGTCTTTTTCATGGTAATGGGCATTGCTGGAGCACCGAGAACAGATCCTGTGCCACACCGCGGGACCGTGCGTTGCGGATCCATCCGTTAAGTGTATCTTTCCCCAACGAAAAGTACACCTCCATGAAGTTCGGACCCCTACTCCTGAGCATCCTCCTTTTCACCAGCACGGCTGGGCACTCCCAGACGCTCACCGGCCGCTATGTCGATGTGGTGTTCGATGAGGTCACCGTGACGCCGGCCATTCCGTTCGGAAGCAATACGGGCGTTTCGGGTTCTCCGCAGACGTTGCTGATGGACGTATACGAACCGGCAGGGGACAACCTCACCGAGCGCCCGGTGGTGCTCATCGCCTTCGGTGGGTCGTTCATCTCCGGCAGCCGTTCCGATGTGGCGTCCATCTGCCAGGAATTCGCACGCCGCGGCTATGTTGCGGTGGCTCCCGACTACCGTGTGGGCTTCTTCTTCCCGAACGCGAACTCAACCACGCTGGCCGTGGTGCGCGGCATGCATGACATGAAGGCCTGTGTACGCTACCTGCGCCGTTCGGTGGCTGAGCAGGGCAACCCCTATGGCATCGACGTTTCCCGCATCATCGCCGGAGGTGTCTCAGCCGGTGCCATCAGTGCGATCCATGCCACCTACCTGGACAGCGATGCGGAGATGCCGCCCGCGATCGGTGGGCAGGCCGCCCAGCTCGGTGGTGCCGAGGGCAACAGCGGGAACCCCGGTTACAGCAGTTCCGTACTCGCCTGCCTGAGCTTCAGTGGTGCCATCGGCGACACCTCATGGGTGGACGCAGGAAGCCCTCCGCTGTTCAGCATCCATGAGAACGCTGACAATGTGGTTCCGTACTACACGCAGGAGGTTTCCGTGGTGGGCATCCCGACCGGGCTCGTGGCGTCAGGCAGCCATGACCTTCACCTGCGCGCCGCCAATGTGGGGGTCAGCAACTGCCTGCTGACCTACACAGCGAACTCCCATGTCGGTTACTTCAACAGCGATCCAACGGGCACCTATGCGTATGTGATGACCCGTTGCGCCGAGACGGTGCTGGGCGGGTTCGAGGATTGTGGTGAGCTCATCGCCGGCACACCGGAGGTCGATCCCTTGGAGCCACTGGTGCTTTCACCGAACCCCACGGAGGGTCCCCTTTCCATCAGCCTGGACGAACCGGCACTGGTGAGCGTGTTCGATGCCCGGGGCGGGCTGCTCTGGCAACGCAATGTGCCGGCTGGCAGGACCATGCTGAGCGCTGATGAGTTCGCTCCAGGGGTATATCTCCTGCGCAGCGAAGGGCGCACCTTGCGCACCGCCCGGTTCGTGAAGGAGTGAGCGGGTCATGGATGTGGTGATCGTGGGTGCTGGGGCGGCCGGCTATTTCGCGGCCCTCAGTGTCAGGCGTCACCATCCGGCCGCTTCCATCGCGCTGCTGGAGCGCAGTGACAAGGTGTTGTCCAAGGTGCGCATCAGTGGAGGCGGTCGTTGCAATGTCACCCATCACTGCCTGGATCTCCGCCGCCTGGCACGCCATTATCCGCGCGGCGAAGTATTCCTGCGTCAGGCCTTCAGGCAGTTCACGGTTTCCGATACCATCGAATGGTTTCGGGCGGCGGGCGTGCCCCTGAAGGTGGAATCCGATGGACGCATGTTCCCCGCCACCGATGATTCGGCCACCGTGGTGGAGGCTCTCACCAACGCTGCGCACCAGGCCGGTGTCAGGCTGCAGTTGCACAGCAGGGTGGACCGGTTGGAACGTGCAACCGGGAACCGCTGGTGCGTGCGGGTGGCGGGGCGTGATGCGCAGCCTGCTGACAGGGTCATAGTGACCATGGGGGGACATCCCAAGGCGGCGGCCTATTCGCTGCTCGGCGAGCTGGGGCAACCGCTGGTGGATCCGGTGCCGTCGCTCTTCACCTTCAACCTGCCCGGCGATTCCATCAACGCGCTGGCGGGTGTGGTGGCGCCCTTGGTGCGGGCGCGCATCGTTGGAACCGAACTGGAAAGCGAGGGGCCATTGCTCATCACCCACTGGGGCATGAGCGGTCCTGCGATACTGCGGCTGAGTGCCTGGGGCGCGCGCATCGTTCACGACCTCGGCCACCGTTTCACACTGCAGCTCAACTGGGTCGGCGGTAGGCACGAAGGACTTGTTCAGCAAGCCTTCCAAGAGCAGGTGGCCATGAATCCCAATAAGCGGATCGCCAACCTGCCGCTCTTCGGTCTGCCGCGCAGCCTATGGGCTCACCTGCTGGACAAGGCCGGCGCAGGTTTGGACCGGACCCCAGCGACATTGCCTCGGAAGGAGCGCAACCGCCTGGTCGATACGCTCACCAATGACCGCTATGCGGTGAACGGGCGCACGACCTTCAAGGAGGAGTTCGTTACTGCTGGAGGCGTGGACCTCGCCGGTGTGGATCCCGCGACCATGGTCAGCAGGGTGCTGCCCGGGCTGTATTTCGCCGGTGAGGTGCTCGATATCGATGGCATCACCGGTGGATTCAACTTCCAGGCCGCCTGGACCACCGGTTTCATTGCCGGCAAGTTGGCCTGATCCTGGTGGGTGAACGCGATAGCCAATAACTTTCCCGGCGCAAGCCCTTGGGCAGGTGTGGAAACCACCTGCCATCGTTGATGCAGACCTGATCGACATCTGCCGAGGGAAGGCCGCGAGCGAATGCCATGACACGCCCCACCGTGGATCTTTCCCGCTTCGACAACTCGAAGACCTTCGCTCCCGGTGCGGGCGTTTTGAAGCGCACCCTCTGGTACTTCACCAATGCGCTGTTCTTCCTGAATCCCCTGTTCCCGTTCCGTTCGCCAAAGCCGCATCTGCTGCGCCTTTTCGGGGCGCGGGTGGGTAAGGGGGTGGTGATCCATCCCGGCGTCAACATCAAGTTCCCGTGGAAGCTCACCATCGGCGATCACTGCTGGATCGGCCAACGCGCATGGCTTGACAACCTGGATACGCTCACCATCGGCAACAACGTGGTCATCAGCCAGGGTGCCATGATCATCCAGGGAAGCCACGATTACAAGAAGGTCGACTACCCCACCTTCACCAAGCCCGTGGTGTTGGAGGATGGCAGCTGGGTGGGGGCGGGGGCCATCGTCACCCTGGGAGTTACGATGAAGAGCCATAGTGTGCTCGCTGCGGGAAGCTTGGCCAGCAGGGACCTGGAGCCATACACCGTGTACCAGGGGAACCCGGCGGCGGCGGTGCGGGAGCGTGTGATGGGGTGATACCTCTCCATCAGTGGTTCCGTTGGCGGGATCAACGGCATATTGGATCACCACGCATGTGCATGGCAGGAACGCTGCTCGATGGATGTGCGTTGCTGTGACACGATATCGTGCCCCGCTGGAACGTTCTTCCTGCGGTATCGCTCCCCTGTGGGCCACGATGAAGCTGCAGGCTGCGGCGCGTATGAGCGAGCGGACGATCGGTGATGCGGCCACAGGGGGGCGCTCCGCATGTGACACGGAATGTTCCACGTGCGGAACCTGCCGAAGGATGGCGACGGCCAGCCTGCGCCGCTCTAACTTGCCGGCACAGCAGGGTCCATGTCCGACAATCCATTCCCCTTTGAAGGACTCACCGATGGGGAGGTCATTGTGTCCCGAGGGGTGCATGGCACCAATGCGCTGGCGGCCTCCGGTGCGATCGGCTTCTGGAAAGCCCTGCGCGCCGCCATCACCGAGCCCATGCTCCTGCTGCTGCTCGCGGCTGCCACCATCTATTTCCTTCTTGGTCAGCTTGGTGAGGCCATCTTCATGGTGGGAGCCATCCTTCTCATCAGTGCGATCTCGTTCTACCAGGACCACAGGAGTCGCAGGGCCCTTCAGGCGCTTCAGCGGTTCACTCACCCGAAGGCGAGGGCCATCCGCAATAACAGGGTGGTTGAGCTGCACTCGGACGATCTTGTGTCCGGCGACCTGGTGGTGGTTCAGGAAGGGGAGCTGGTGCCGGCTGATGGCCGCGTTGTGCATGCCAACGACTTCTTGGTGAACCAGTCCATACTCACCGGTGAGGCCTTCCCCGTATCAAAGGAGGTGAGCGACGATGATCATGGGCGCGTGTATCGAGGTACGCAGGCCGTTGGCGGGCTCGCCGTGGCGCGCATCACCGCTGTCGGCTCCGCTACGGAGATCGGTCGCATTGGCACCTCGCTTGCCACCATTACCGGGGGAAGGTCACCGCTTGAGCGGCAGATGCGTCGTTTCGTGCACCAAATGGCGGCCGTTGGTGCGGTTTTTTTCCTGCTCGTATGGGGTCTCAACCTCTATGCTTCCGGCAACTGGCTGGACAGCCTTCTCAAGGGGCTCACGCTGGCCATGAGCATACTTCCGGAAGAGATACCAGTTGCCTTCACCAGCTTCATGGCACTGGGTGCATGGCGCATGATGCGACTTGGTGTCCTGGTGAAGCAGGCGAACACCGTTGAGACCCTTGGGGCCGCCTCGGTGATCTGCATGGACAAGACAGGCACGATCACCCAGAACCGGATGGAACTGGCTGCTTTGCAGCTGCCCGGCGAGGATGCTCCGCGTGCCCCGGACCGGTGGGGTGATGATGCCGCGCGCCACCTTGTCGCCACCGCCATGTGGGCCAGTGAGCCCGTGCCATTCGACCCCATGGAGATCGCCATCCACACCGCCTATGGCACTTGTTCCGTGATCGATCGTCGTCCGCAATTCCGGATGGTCCACGAGTACCCGCTCAGCGGCAGGCCACCGATGATGACGCATGCCTTTGCCAATGCCATGGGTGAGCGCATCATCGCAGCCAAGGGTGCGCCCGAGGCCATTCTTGCCTGCAGTGAATTGGATGCGGGCGCACGTGGTGCCGTCATGGCCCAGGTGAAGCACCTTGCAGTGCATGGACATCGTATCCTTGCCGTGGGCGAGACCACATTGCATGACAACGCCTGGCCTTCCGAGCAGCAGCTGTTCACCTTCCGCTACCTGGGTCTCGTAGCGTTCCAGGATCCTCCCAAACCGGATATTTCGCGGGTTTTCCAACACTTCGGTGAAGCCGGGATCCGCACCATCATCATCACAGGGGATGATCCGGATACCGCCATGGCCATCGCCCGGCAGGTGGGCTTCGTCATCAACGGAGACCCTGTGACCGGTGAACATGTGCAGGCCATGGACGATGCCGCGCTCGCCATCACCGTGCAGACCCGCAACCTTTTCACCCGCATGTTCCCTGAGGCCAAGTTGCGGGTTGTGCTGGCTCTGAAAGCCCTAGGGGAGGTGGTGGCCATGACCGGTGATGGCGTGAACGACGGACCTGCATTGAAGGCCGCGCACATCGGGATCGCCATGGGCAGGAGGGGGAGTGAACTGGCCAAGGAGGCTGCCGCATTGGTTCTGATGGACGACGACCTTGGCCGCATGGTGGACGCTGTGGCACAGGGCAGGCGCATCTACGGCAACCTCAAGAAGGCCATCCGCTACATCATTACCATCCATATACCCATCATCCTCACGGTCGTATTGCCCCTGCTGTTCGGCTGGATATACCCAAACATCCTTACGCCCTTGCACGTGATCTTCCTTGAGCTTATCATGGGGCCCACATGCAGTATCGTATTCGAGAATGAGCCGCTTGAGCCAGGTAGCATGTCCCGCGGTCCACGTCCCAGAGGGAGAACATTCCTTACTTGGGTCGAGTTGCGCGTGAGCGTGCTACAGGGCCTGGTGATCACGGCAGGTACGCTGCTTGTGTACCATTGGGCTGTTCATCGGTCCCTCGGTGAGGACCACACCCGTACGCTGGTCTTCATCACCCTCGTCATGGCAAATATCACGCTGACACTCGTGGGGCGCTCCTTCCATCATTCCATGCTCCGTACGCTCCTGTATCCCAACGGCCTGCTCCACATAGCCCTGCTGGCCACCGCCGGCATGTTGGTGCTGTTGGTCAGTGTGCCTTTTCTGCGCCACTTCTTCGAGCTTGGCGTTCCCCGGTCACAGGACCTTGGGCTGGCCGTTGCCGCCGGGGCACTTTGTGTGCTCTGGTATGAGTTGGTCAAGTGGTGGCGCAGGCGTCGTGGCGCTGTGAGCCTGGGGAACTGATCACCGTCATCTTCTCAATGCCGGGCATCTCGCATCTTCGTCGCATGGGTTGGTATGCAAGAGCGATGCTGCTCACGTCGGTGTTCCCTTCAATGGTTTTCGTGACATTGGGCCAGCCGGACGCCGCGGCCATCGTGCGTGCTGCGGACGAACATGCACGGGGCAATACCAGCCAAGCCGAGATGACGATGACCGTGGTTCGGCCCACCTGGCAGCGCGAGATGAGCATGGTCACCTGGAGCGAGGGCACGCAGAACGCACTGGTCCTGATCACCGCACCGGCCAGGGAGAAGGGCATCGTGTACCTGAAGCGCGGCAAGGAGGTCTGGAACTGGATCCCGAGCGTTGAACGCACCATCAAGATGCCGCCCAGCATGATGAGCCAGAGCTGGATGGGAACTGACTTCACCAACGACGATCTGGTGAGGGAGAGCAGCATCGTGGAGGATTACACGCACACGCTGGCCAGCGACAGCACCATCGACGGCCGCAGCTGCCACAAGGTGGTCATGAGGCCCAAGCCGGAAGCAGCGGTGGTGTGGGGTGAGGTGCGCCTGTGCATCGACAAGAAGGACCACCTGATGCTGCGCGCGGAGTACTACGATGAATACGGTGAACTGGTGAGCACCATGGTGGCAGGCGATGTGCAACTGCTTGGGGGGCGCCTGCTTCCAACGCACATGGAGATGCTGCCCGCGGACAAGCCAGGGCAGAAGACCGTGATCCGCTACCGAAGGATCACCTTCGATCAGCCCATCCCGCCCGGCTTCTTCACCCCGCAGAACATCCCCAAGGTGCGGTGGGTCGGAAGGTGATATGATCGAAATGCGCTGGACGTGAAGACCAAGGATACCACATCGAGCCCCAATTCTCTGATCGTCTGATCGACATGATCGGCAAGCTCATCTGGCGGAACCTCTGGCGCAACAAGCGGCGCACGCTGATAACCATCAGCTCGGTGACCTTCGCGGTGCTGCTGGCCGTGGTCACGCAGTCGCTTGTGAAGGGCACCTTCGCGAAGCTCGTCGACAGCGTTGTGGGGGGCTTCAGCGGCCATATCCAGGTGCATGCCACCGGATACTGGGACGAGCCCTCGCTGGAGTTGCTGATGTCGGATGATGGTTCGCTGCGGGATTCGCTGCGGACCCTGCCCGGCGTGGCTGCCGTGGTGCCCCGACTGGAGACCTTCATGCTGGTGAGTGCGGACACGCTCACGCGCGGTGCTCTTGTGATGGGTGTGGATGCCTAACGCGAGCGGCACCTAATGAAGCTTGATGAACGCATCGTGCGTGGTGGTCCTGTGCGCAATGGTGACGCTGCAGTGGTGATCGCCGAGGGCCTGGCGCGACGCCTTGCCGTTGGTGTCAACGATACCGTTGTCCTGCTGGGGCAGGGTTGCCACGGCAGCATGGCTGCGGGGAAGTACCCCGTGCGCGGCATCGCCCATTTCGCTTCGCCGCAGCTGAACGATGGGCTGGTGTACCTGCCGCTCGGCATTGCACAGGAACTGCTCTCCACGCCCGCCATGGTCACCACCTGGGCCCTTGCACTGGATGATCCAGACGCCATGGAGTATGTGGAGGACCGCGCCAGGTCGATGCTCGCAGCGGACCGCAGCGTGATGAACTGGAGACGGATGATGCCGGAGGTGGACAGCCACATTCGCAGCGATCAGCGCTCCACAGGCATCATCATTGGCGTGCTCTACCTCGTGGTGGCCTTCGGCATCTTCGGCACCATCCTGATGATGCTGCACGAGCGCACCTACGAATTCGGAATGCTGCTGGCCTTGGGCATGGGTAGGCGCCTGCTGGCACTGCTGGTGGTGGTCGAATCGGTGCTGCTCTCCCTGATCGGTGCAGTGGTCGGCAACGGGCTGGCCTTGCCGGTGGTGTGGGCCCTGCAGCGATGGCCCATCCGCCTCAGCGGCACCATGGCCGAGGTGTACGCCGAATACGGCTTCGAGCCGGTGATGCCCACCGTGCTGGACCCGCGCATCTTCCTTGACCAGACCCTGGTGGTGCTGGTGATCGCGCTTGTGCTCGCCATCTACCCCTGGCGACATGTGGTCACCCTGCTGCCCCTCACTGCGATGAAACGCTGAACATGCTGCTGAAGCTCGCCTGGCGCAATGTGTGGCGCCATCCCGGACGCAGCGGCATCATCGTGGCAGCCGTGGCCATCGGCCTGTTCGCCTCCGCCTTCCTGATGGCCTTCTATCAGGGCCTCATCGAGCAACGCATCGACAGCGTGGTGCGCCACGAGACATCGCACGTACAGCTCCATCATCCCGCTTACACCGCCGACCAGGATCCCATGTTCCGCATCGCGCATGCCGACAGTCTGGTGAAGGTGCTCGCACAACGTCCGCGGGTGCGCAGCGTGTCCCCGCGCGCGGCCTTTCCCGGAATGCTGCAGTCGCCCACGGGCAGCAAGGGCCTGCGCATCAACGGGGTGGACCCGGACCGCGAGGACGCCACCACCGCATTGCGCAGCGCGGTGAAGGAAGGTGACTGGTTCAGCGCGGAGCGGCGCCATGGCATTCTCATCAGCGCCAGGGTGGCCCGCCAGCTGAAGGTGAAGCTGCGCGGCAAGGTGGTGGTGATGGCGCAGGGGCGCGGAGGGGAGATCGTGAGCGGTGCCTTCCGTGTGATCGGCATTTATGGCACCATCAACGGGCCGCGCGACGATGCCAACGCCTACATCACGCGCAGCGATGCGTCCGCCATGCTCGGCATGGGCGATGAGGTGCACGAGATCGCCCTGCTGCTGGACCATGGCGATGCCGTGGATCCCGAGGTGGCCGACCTGCGTGCCGCATTGCCAGGCCTCCTGGTGCGCGGTTGGACGGAGCTGAGCCCCGAGATGCAGATACTCGTTGGCACCTTCGACCAGATGATGTTCGTGCTCCTTGGCATCATTTTCCTTGCGCTTGCCTTCGGCCTGGTGAACACCATGCTGATGGGCGTACTGGAGCGCACCCGGGAGATCGGGATGCTTATGGCCGTGGGCATGGGCCGCGCGCGCATCTTCGGCATGGTGGTGCTGGAGACGCTGCTTGTGGTGATGGCCGGCGTGCCGGTGGGCGCCTTGCTCTCCTCGATCGCCATCTGGTGGGGCGCCACGAAGGGCATCAACCTGCGCGCCTGGGGTGATGCCGCCACACAGTTCGGCTATGATCCACATGTGTTCCCTTCCATGAGGCCCCACCACGCGCTGGTCATCCTCGCCATGGTGGCGGCCATCTCGCTCCTTTCGGCCATCTACCCGGCCATCCGGGCACTGAAACTCAATGCGGCGGAAGCCATTCGCAAATGAAACACGACGCGAGCGTGGTCATCGACGCGCATGAACTGGTGAAGACCTATGACAGGGACAAGGTTCCCGTGCATGCAGTGAACGGTGTGCACCTGCACATCGAGCGTGGTGAATTCGTCGCGCTGCGCGGGCCGAGTGGCAGCGGCAAGACGACGGTGCTGAACATGATAGGCGGGCTTGACCGTCCCACCAGCGGGCGCGTGGTGGTGAATGGCCTTGACATCGGCACGCTCGATGACAACCAGCTCATCGATTTCCGCCTGCGGAACATCGGTTTCGTCTTCCAGAGCTACAACCTGATCCCCGTCTTCACCGCACGTGAGAACATCGAGTTCACCATGCTCCTGCAGGGACGCCCGCGCAGGGAGATCGATGCGCGGGTGGATGAGCTGCTGCGCGGTATGGGCCTGTGGGAAAAAGCCGACAAGCGCCCCAACGAGCTCAGCGGAGGTCAGCAGCAGCGGGTGGCCGTGGCACGTGCGCTGGCTCCCAAGCCGCAGTTCATCCTGGCCGATGAGCCCACCGCCAACCTCGACTCCGTCGCCGCCTCCAAATTGCTGGACACCATGGCGCAGTTGAACGCGGATGAACGCATCACGTTCCTGTTCTCCACCCACGACCAGCGCGTGATCGAACGGGCGCGACGGGTGATCACCCTTGAGGATGGGAAGGTGGTGGATGACAAGGTGAATGCATGATCGCGGCAGGGATGCAAGGACGCAGTGAACACAGGGCATCCCCTCTGCGTTCCCGGCATGCGCGGTGGTTCTGTTCATTCCTTATCGCAGCCCTGCGGTGTCTCCCAACCCCTTCGGTGGTCTCCGCCCAGGACACCAGCGCCTTCAAACCCGCGATGCAGGCGAGCGGTTACCTGAAATTCCTGAACAGCGCCAGCTGGGTGAAGGACATCGACCAACTGGTCACCAACGAACTACTCCACCACCGCCTCAACCTGCAGGCCGAACTGGAACGTCATACCACGATGAAGGTGGGCATGCGCAACCGCTTCTTCTACGGCGAGGCCGTTAAGCTGCAGCCGGATCTCGGCTCCATCGTGGACGTGGATACCGGCCGTGTGCGCATGAGCGTGCTTTGGGTGGACGAGCCTGGTGCCGTCCTGCTCACCACCTTCGATCGCGCGGTGCTGAGCCATCGCCGCGCGAAGTGGGAGGCCCATATCGGCCGCCAACGCATCAACTGGGGCATCAACAACGTGTGGAACCCCAACGACCTCTTCAACGCCTTCAACTACCTGGACTTCGATTATGAGGAGCGTCCCGGCAGCGATGCGGTGCGCGCACTTTGGTTCCCTTCACCCGAAGGAACGCTCGAATTGGCGTATGCACGCGGCACTGGTCCCGACGATCACATCGGCGCCGCCCTTTACAAGTTCAACCGGCGCAAGTACGACTACCAGGTGCTGGCCGGTCTCTACCGCTCGGACCTCGTGCTGGGCGGCGGCTGGGCCGGCCATATCAGGGATGCCGGATTCAAGGGCGAGGCATCCTGGTTCCTGCCCAGGGACAACCCATTGGACGGTTCAGGCGTGCTCACCGCCTCGGTTATGGCCGATCGCACCTTCGGCGGCAATTGGTACCTGAGTGCATCGTACCTGTACAACTCATTGGGCAGTTCATTGCTCGACCTGAATGACCCGATCCTGGGCCAGCCTCTTTCCGCAAAGCGTTTACTGCCCTTTGAGCATGCGTTCTTCGCAGGTGCCGACAAAGCCTTCTCGCCCATCACCGCAATGGACATGGCCGTGCTGTACAGCCCTTATCTGAATACGCTGCTGCTCTTCCCCTCCTTCAGATGGAACGTCTCGGAATGCTTCGATCTTGACCTCGTCATCCAGTCGTTGTGGAATGATGCAGGACCTGTATGGAACATGCGCGGATGCAGTGCCTACATCCGTTTCCAATGGAGTTACTGATCCTTGACCGATAGTTCGATCATGCGCGCTCCCCGCCTCATCACCAAGTCGAACGGCGACCTGGTACCCTATGATGCTGAAAAGCTCCGGCGTTCATTGCTCCGTGCTGCCGCAGAACCGGACATTGTGGAGCGCATCGTCGCGGATGTGAGTGGCAGGATCAGGGAGGGCATGACAACGCGGGCGCTTTACCGGATGGCTTTCGGTCAATTGCACAAGCGATCGCACCACGCTGCAGCGCGGTATCGCCTCAAGCAGGGCATCCTGGATCTTGGTCCGTCCGGTTTTCCGTTCGAACATTTCATTGCACGCATCCTTGAACATGATGGCTATGCGGTGAAGGTGGGCCAGCACGTCCAGGGGCGATGTGTGATGCATGAGGTCGATGTGGTGGCCGACAAGGGTGATCAGCACTTCCTGGTGGAGTGCAAATACCACAACGCGCCCGGACGTACCTGTGATATCAAGGTGCCGCTCTACATACGGGCGCGCTTCCTGGATGTGGCTGAGCTGTGGCAGCAGGTGCATGATGAAGTGGATCGGAAACTTTGCGGCTGGTTGGTCACCAATACGCGGTTCACAAGTGATGCCATCCAGTATGGCCAATGTGCCGGTCTGCGCATGGTGAGCTGGGATCATCCTGACACGGGAAGTCTGCGTGAACGGATCGACCGCAGCGGGCTGTATCCGCTTACGTGCCTGAGCAGCTTGACCGGCGCTGAGAAGGGTCGCCTTCTCGAACAGGGGGTGGTTTTGGTGCGGGAGCTTCAGCTTCATCCGGAGGTCCTGAACAAGGCTCAGGTCAAAGGTGCCCGCATAGCAACGGTGCTTTCGGATGCCGAGGCACTATGTGGACCGCCGTGAACCGTGATGGTGCCTTGCGGCATGGGACATACGGGCGGATGCAAAAGGACCGGGCCGGTTTGAACTGCCGGAGGCTTCAGTATGATGTCCATGTATCCGGCGGGACTACCTGCTGCCCCATGTGGGGCGATGATGATGGATGGATGCGAGCTGGATCACAGTACGTTCCCCATCTTCGCAGCCACATCGCATGCGCGTTTCCCTCATCACTGTTTGCCGAAATGTAGCTCCCGTCATCCGGGAGACGCTTCGAAGCATCCTGGACCAGACGCATCCTGATATTGAACTGATCGTCATCGATGGCGCCAGCACCGATGGCACGGTGGAGATCCTCAATGGCTGCCGCATGGCACCCGGCCGGCGCGGCATCGATATCCTGGTGAGCGAGCCCGACAAGGGCATCTACGACGCCATGAACAAGGGTCTGGCGCGTGCCACGGGCGCCGTCATCGGCTTTGTGAACGCGGGCGATCTGCTGATGACCCCGGAGACCATCGCACACGTGGTGGCCGCCTTCGAACGCAGCCACGCCGATGCCGTCTACGGCGACATCATCATGGTTGACGAGCATGACATCCACAAGGTCCATCGCACATGGTTGAGCGGCACCTACCACCGCGAGAACTTCCGACGGGGTTGGATGCCGCCGCACGTGGGCACCTTCATCCGCAGGAGCGTTTACGACCGTTTCGGCCATTTCAACACCGACCTCCGCATTGGAGCGGATTATGAGATCCTGCTGCGCTTCCTCTACAAGCACCATGTGCCCACGGTACACCTGCGCGAGGTGCTGGTGCGTTTCCGGCTGGGCGGCATGAGCAACGGCAGCATCAAGCATATCCTGAAGGCCAACCGGGAGGTTCGTGCCTCATGGGGGATCAATGGTCTGCAGGCCCCGCCGCTGCTGGTCACGCGCAAGCTGTGGAGCAAGGTGATGCAGTTCTTCCACTGAACATTCGACCGGGCTTTGCGGGATGCCTGTGATCGGTCACCGGGAAATTGTCTCATCCTGCTCCGGCTGTTCCTGTTCCCCACCATCACTACCTTCGCCGAACACCATTCCTAGGGAACTGAACGGACAGACCATGGCACTACTCGATCGGAAGGTCGCCCTCATCACGGGTGGCACGCGTGGTATCGGCAAAGGCATCGTGGAACGCTTCCTGGCCGAGGGGGCGCAGGTGGCTTTCACCTATGTGAGCAGTCCGGATAAGGCCGATGCGCTGGCCGGTGAACTGGCCGCCCGCTTCGGCCGCCCCGTGCTGGCAATACGGAGCGATGCGGGTGATGCGACCAGCGCACAAGCCGCAGTGGACAAGGTGGTGGACACCTGGGGCAGGCTCGACATCCTCGTCAATAACGCGGGCATCACCAAGGACCAGCTGCTGATGCGGATGAGCGAGGCTGACTGGGATTCGGTTATCAGCACCAACCTGAAGAGCGTCTTCAACATGACCAAGGCGGTGATGCGTACCATGCTGAAGCAGCGGAGCGGAAGCATCATCAACATGAGCAGCGTGGTCGGTGTTCAGGGTAATGCGGGCCAGTCGAACTATGCCGCAAGCAAGGCCGGCGTACTTGGATTCACCAAGAGCGTGGCCCAGGAGCTCGGCAGCCGGAACATCCGGTGCAATGCGATCGCACCGGGATTCATCGAGACGGAAATGACCGCCGCCCTGGACCCCAAGGTGGTTGAGGGCTGGCGCGAAGGCATTCCACTCAAGCGCGGCGGTACGCCCGATGATGTGGCGAACGCCTGCGTATTCTTCGGCAGCGACCTCAGCGGCTATGTCACCGGCCAGACCCTCAACGTCTGTGGAGGCATGCTCACCTGATGAGGCGTGCCCACTCTTCGATCATGGATGCCGGGAAGGGCCTCCGTGAGCGACCTTTGTCGGTACCATGCAACTGACCACCGTCCAACCTCTTTGGCTGGCCCTGCTATGCATGGGGCTGGGCGTCGGCGCCGCATGGCTGCTGTATGCCCGCGCGGGAGGCGAACTGCCGCCATTGGTGCGCCGCGTGCTCTTCGTTCTGCGCGCCTTGAGCGTCGCGTTGGTCGCCTTCTTCCTGCTGGAACCGCTGTTGCGTTTCGAGGAGCGTGAACTCCGCAAACCGGTGGTCGTGCTGGCCCACGATGGATCCGTTTCACTTGATGCCGCTGGGGATACGGCATTCCTCCACGGTCCCTACCGGCAAGCGCTTGAGGAGCTGCAACGGGAACTGGGCGACCGTTTCGAGGTGCGCAGCTTCACCTATGGTGCCGGGGTTGAGGAGGGGCTCCGTTTTGCGCAGGACCGTCCGCGCACGGATGTTGGTGCGCTGTTGCGAGCGGTTCACGAGCGGTTCGCCGGATCGGAGCTGGGTGCGGTGGTGTTGGATGGCGATGGCATCCAGAACCAGGGCCGTGATCCACGGCTTGAGGCCACCCGCCTTGGAGTGCCCGTATACACCATCCTTCTGGGCGATACCATCGTGCATCCCGACCTCCTGGTGAAAGGTGTGGACCACAATGCCATCACCTATTTGGGCAATGGTACTCCGGTGCTTGTCCGTGTGCAGGCAGATCACCTGGCCGGCAGGCGCACTGTCCTGGAACTGCGCCACGAGGACCGCGTGGTGGTTGAACGGGAGGTGGTCATCACCGGCGACCCCTTCCTCCAGGAGATCATGGTCGAACTGACGCCCGATAAGGCGGGACCGCAGCGTTACGTGGCCAGCCTGCGACCGGTGGACGGGGAGCGGTTGGCGGGCAACAACAGCCAGTCGTTCGTGGTGGATGTGCTGGACGACCGGCAGCGCATCGTGCTGCTTGCCGCAGCTCCCCATCCGGACCTGGGGGCGCTCAGGCTGGCCCTTATGCATACCGAGGGTTACAGCATCGAATTGCATTTCGCCGGCCAGGCGGAGCCCGATCTGAAGGGTGCCGACCTGCTGGTGTTGCACGGCCTGCCATCCACCAGGCATGCTGTTGGTCCGCTGCTCGACCGGGCTTCTGAGTTGAAGCTGCCCACGTTGTACATCGCCGCGCTCGGCACCGACCTGTCCGCATTGGGCCGCCTGCAGCGTATGGTCGGCATTTCGGGCGGCCGTCCTGCCGTTACCGATGCGCTGGCCGCTGTTCAACGTGATTTCCCGCTGTTCACGCTGGAGGATGAACTGGTGTCCGCACTTGAACGCTTTCCTCCGCTGCAGGTGCCCTTCGCTCAGTATACCACCGGTCGGGGCGGGCAGGCGCTTGCGCTGCAGCGCATCGGGATGGTGCGCACCAATGAACCGCTGCTTGCCTTCGCGCAGGATGAAGGGCGGCGTGAGGGATTCATCGCTGGAGAGGGCCTATGGCGCTGGCGCATGGCCGACCATCAATTGCATGGCGACCATCGGCGCACGGACAAGCTCTTCCACCGCATGGTGCAGTTCCTGGCCCTGAAGGTGAACAAGGAGCCTTTCCGCGTGACGCACGCAGCCGTCCATGGAAGTGATGAACCCGTGCTGTTCACTGCGGAATTGTACAACGCGAACCTGGAGCCGGTGAACACCCCTGATGTGCAGCTGAGCGTGGCCGACAGCGTCGGGCGTGCGGTGAACTATGTGTTCGATCGCAGTGGCGCGACGTACAGCCTCAATGCCGGTCGAATGGCACCGGGCATCTACACCTGGAAGGCCGCGACCACCTTCAACGGACGCACGTTCAGCCGGAGCGGCAGGTTCCATGTTGAGGAGCCACAATTGGAGCGCAACACTACCGTGGCCGACCATGCGTTGCTGCGTGATCTTGCCGCACTCACCCAGGGTGAGGCATTACCCGGCTCCCGGGTGTCCGAGCTTTCATCGTTGTTGGTGGACCGTCCGGGCCTGGCTGCACGGTCCTACCTCCGAACCCGGTTCAGCGACCTCATCGGGCTGCGTGTACTGTTCTTCGCGCTCCTTGCCCTGCTCACAGCGGAGTGGGTGTTGCGCCGCCGGAATGGCAGCTATTGAGCGATGGACACAACGGGGGGCAGGACGGATGGGAAGAGGCGCTGGTGGCGCAGGCACCTGCCCATGGTGTTGGCCACATTCATCGTCGCAGCGCTGTTGCTGGGGTGGAAAAGCGTGTTCCGGTCATTGGGGGGGCTGCTGATCACGGAGGATGCACCGGTGCGGGTTGATGCGGCCTACGTGCTGGGTGGTGGTCCTGTGGAGCGTGGCGAGCGCGGCGCGCAACTGTTGCGCGCCGGCCTGTGCGGGACATTGGTCACCACGGGCGTCAACATCCACCGGGTGCTGCAGGCTGAAGGTATGCTCTTCACCGAGGCGGAACTCACCAGGCGGGCGGCCTGTCGGGCCGGTGCTGACAGCCTGCGGGTGCGGCTGCTGGAGGAAGGCACCAGCACGTGGGAGGAGGCTGCCGCGGTGTTGCGTGATGCACAGGCCCATGGTCACGACAGCATTGCCATCGTTTCCACGGAGTTCCACATGCGGCGGGTGCGTCGTGTGTTCCGCAAACGCTTTGCGGGCAGCGGTATCACCGTGCTCACCGTGGCAGCCTACAGTCCAATGTATGACCATCGCGCCTGGTGGGAAAGCGAGGAAGGCCTGATGATGGTGAACAACGAATACGTGAAGACGATCTATTACTGGTGCAGGTATTGAAGTCCCCATGGGTTGTGGGACCGCTGGTGCTGATGTCCTTGCACATATCACTGCAGCACCCCGACCGTCGTGGTGGCGCTGTATCCGCCAAGTCCTCCGGAGCGCAGGAAGATCGTCGCCGTGTCATTGCTGAACGCGAAGCTCCGGACCACACCCGGATAAGGGGACTCGTAAAAGTGGAGGTTCGCGTCGACCCTGAAAAGTTGGCCGTCCGCGATGATGGAACTGTCGGCTGTGTCCTTCTCGATCCTGAATGAATGGGCGTATGTGGTGTCGTATCCGTTCGGTGATGACATGGACCATGACTCGAAATGCCGGTAACCGACATAGTCACCCACGATCGCATCCCTGTAGTCCTGTTGGGCCGGTGCAGGGGAAGGTGGCAGTGGCTCCGGTCCGGGCGGCTGTTCCTCCTTGCCGCACGCCACAAGCAGAATTAGGGGAATGAAACGCAGGTTGGTCCTCATGCCGTTCCAAATTTCAGGGAAGATAGCGGGATCGGTGGATGACGGTCGCATGGTGGGGAATTGAACTTGCATGTGCAATGGAGCGCATCAATATCGAACAATGCGTTCCACGCTGCGACCATTGATGTGTTCGATCCTGA
>JBIJDX010000109.1:0-9511 GCA_044343855.1 Flavobacteriales bacterium | reverse complement strand
CATACCTGCTTCGCTCATCACGCCACCCGAACGTCCGGAGAGCACAGGGCGCAGCAGGCTGCGTGCATCGTTGAGCGTGCTGTCCTGATCGAACCGGTGCAGTTCCATGCCTGGAAGGTCCACTGCGGGAAGCATGCGGCGGAGCAACTGACGTGCGCTGCGTTCGTTCTCCACGAACCACAGGTCGATACCCGCGGCCACGGCCAGGTTTTCCGGCGGTAGCTGCTCGATGCCGCCCCCCTCGCCAAGCCATACAGGCAGCAGGTGCAGCTTACCCGTGGCCTTCGATCCCATCGAGGAAGTGGTTGATGGCGGCATCCAATTGATGAAATACGGCATCGAAGCCAGCGTCGCCCCCGAAATAGGGATCGGGTACATCGATCCGGTCGGGTGATGGAAGCACATCCATCATCAGGCGCACCTTGCACCGGTGGCGTGCCCCCCCTGCCAGTGCAAGGACATCGTCCAGGTTGCTCCGGTCCATGACGAAGATGTGGTCGTATGCGTCAAGGTCCGCGCAACGGAACTGGCGCGCACGCAGATCGCTGATGTCCATTCCCTGCTTGCGCATGGCTGCCTGTGCGCGTGGGTCGGGGGCTTCGCCAACGTGGTTGGCACTGGTGCCGGCGGAATCCGTTCGGACTACATGACCACGTTCCGCGGCGCGTGCGCGCAGTATGCCTTCAGCCATGGGTGAGCGGCAGATGTTCCCAAGGCAGACCATCAGGACCTTCATGCTGCGAAGGTCGTGAATGCGGAGGCCTCCACGTTGTGGAGGCCTCCCTGTATCATCCGACACCAATGGTCAATGGATGCTGAGCTTCTTCTCCAGGTCCTCAAGGTATCCGCGGAACTGCTTGTCGGTCTCCTGCAGGTTGTTCACCGTGCGGCAGGCGTGCAGCACCGTTGCATGGTCCTTGCCACCGCAGTGTGCGCCGATGCTGGCAAGCGAACTCTTCGTCATGCGCTTGGCGAAGTACATGGCGATCTGGCGCGCCTGCACCACCTCGCGCTTCCGCGTCTTGCTCTTCAACAGCTCGATCGGCAGGTCGAAGTAGTCGCAAACCACCTTCTGGATGTAGTCGATGCTCACCTCGCGGGCCGTGTTCTTCACGAACTTGTCGATCATCTGCTTGGCGAGATCGAGCGTGACGGCCTTCTTGTTCAATGAGCTCTGCGCGATGAGGCTGATCATCGCCCCCTCCAGCTCGCGGATGTTCGTGGTGATGCTGTAGGCGAGGTACTCAACCACTTCCTTGGGAAGGTCGATACCCTCGGCATACATCTTCTTCTCAAGGATCGCGATGCGCGTCTCCAGTCCGGGAGTCTGCAGATCGGCACTGAGGCCCCACTTGAAGCGGGAAAGCAACCGCTGCTCCATGCCTGCCATCTCCACAGGTGCCTTGTCGCTGGTGATCACCAGCTGGCGGCCGGATTGATGGAGGTGGTTGAAGATGTGGAAGAACACATCCTGGGTCTTCTCCTTTCCTGCCAGGAATTGCACATCATCGATGATGAGCACATCCATCATCTGGTAGAACTGCTGGAAGTCACCCACGGTGTTGTTCTTCACCGCTTCAATGAACTGCTGGGTGAACTTTTCCGCAGGTACGTAGAGAATGGTCTTGTCCGGATGGTTGCGCTTGATCTCGATACCGATGGCGTGTGCCAGGTGCGTCTTGCCCAACCCCACGCCACCATAGATCAGCAGCGGATTGAACGCGGTGCCGCCGGGCTTCTGGGCCACGGCATAGCCGGCACTGCGGGCCAATCGGTTGCAGTCCCCCTCGATGAAGTTGTCGAAGGAATAGTTGGCGTTGAGATGGCTTTCGACCTTGATCTTACGCAGGCCGGGGATGATGAACGGGTTCTTGATAGGGCTGTTGGCCACATCAATGGGCAGCGACACGGGCGGGTTCTTCACCTCGCGGGCATTGCTCGTGGGAACCTTGACGGTGTAAGGGTTGGCGCTCTGGAAGCCGTTCTCCATGATGATGGAGTATTCCAACCGCCCATCGACACCGAGTTCCTTCTTGATGATCTTCTTGAGCAATCCCACGTAGTGTTCCTCCAGCCATTCATAGAAGAACTGCGATGGTACTTGGATCGTCAGGACATGCTCCTCCAGCTTCAATGCCTTGATCGGCTCGAACCAGGTCTTGAAACTTTGCTGGCTCACGTTATCCCGGATCACCTCCAAGCACCGCCCCCAGGTCTTCTCATGGTCTTTCTTCATGGATCGGTCAGCGGTTTATGGTTGGTCCTGGTGGTGGCCTTCGTTCGTTCATTCAGCATCGGGGCTTCATGCCTGGTGGTTGAACGAAGGGGTGGCAAATATGGACACAAAGAAGTGAAGAAAAAAAGTGAAGGTGAACTTGCGCATAACGAAATATTTACATGACCGACCGGTCGCGTCCGGCGCATTCGCCACGCCGTCCTGAAGGCATCCCTGCGCGGTGAGGGCTGTGTGTCAGGGACCGTTCAATCATTTCCGGTATGGTGGCGAAGTTGTTCTGTTGCGCTATGTTCCCGCATCTTCAGGCCGCTGTGCGGATCCACAAGTTACGGTGGTCCGTCCACGCGCCGCAAGTGTCGGCTGCAGGAGGACAGCTCTTACTTTACCGCCATGTATTCACACACGACCAACCTGCGGGTGCGCTACGGGGAAACCGACCGCATGGGCTATGTCTATTATGGGAACTATGCCGAATACCTCGAGGTGGGAAGGGTGGAGGCCCTGCGTGCGTTGGGGTTCCCCTACAGGAGGCTGGAGGATGAGGGCATCCTGCTGCCCGTTCACGAGCTTTGGCTGCGCTACCATGCTCCGGCACATTACGACGATGAGTTGCTGCTGCAGACCACCATCACCGCGATGCCAGCGGCGCGCATCCCGTTCCGTTATGAACTTCGCGCCATTGATGGGGCCCTCCTGACGGAGGCCACCACCACGCTCGTATTCGTGGATCGTGCCACGGGACGTCCGATGCGCGCGCCCGCCGCCCTTGTGGCCGCGCTCGAGCCGTACTTCCCGGCATGATCCATCAGGCGCTCGCCGATACCGAAAGGCCACGCAGCATCCATCGCTCCGTCATGGATGCGGTGCTGGATCCCGGCAGTTCCACGACCACTTCGATCAGGCCAAGGAAAACGGCTTCACGGATGCGACCTCCAGCGCGTTCAACATCAAGCCGCAAGTGCTGGTAGTGCGCATGCGGACAGAGCACCCTGACCGTGGTCATGCGCCAGCGTTGCTCCCAAGGGGCCGCTTCGAGCGCCAGCTGGGCGGCCTCGCCGTAGGCCTGCACCAGGCCGCCCTTTCCAAGCAGTGTGCCACCGAAATGGCGCACCACGACCACCGCTGTATCAGTGAAGCCGGCTGCGATGATGCGCCGAAGGATCGGTCTGCCAGCGGTGCCTGATGGTTCACCGTCATCGCTGGATCGTTGTTCCGCACCATCCGCTCCGAACACAGAGGCATGGCAGAAGTGGCGCGCGCCGGGGTGTTCCCTGCGAAGGGCTGCCACCAGGTCCTTCACCTCCGCCGATGAAGTGGCCGGGTGCGCAATCCCAATGAACCTGCTCGCCTTCTCGCTGAAGCGCCCCAGGCCCATGCCTGTCAGCACGCGGTATCCATCCGCATGGTTCGTCATGCCTGCAGGATGAGGACCATGGCGAGCACCGCACATCCCACGCCGATCCATTGGACCCTGCTCAGCCGTTCCCGGAAGATCAGCATGCTTGCAGCCGTACCGAACAGGATGACACCGATGTTCATCAGCGGGAAAACACTGCTTGCGGCAAGACCGCTGCGGGCGAGCGCACCAACGATGAAGTAGAGTGATGCGTAGTTGACAAGCCCGAGCAGCAGGCCGCCCAGCAGCACGGGGGGGCGGCCGAGCTGTTCCCGTTCGCTGGAGATCAGCAGGCGGATAAGCCCGAAAACGCCTGCAACACCGAAGACCAGCGTGGGGAAGACCGCCTCCGTGCCGGCATCCAGGTGCATGCGCTGGGTGTGGTTCAGGACGATGTCGATCGCCGCGTTGCCGAGGAACAGCACCAGCGGCAGCAGCCACGATCCCCGCGCACCCTGGGATCCACGGGTCCATGAAGCCAGCACCACGCCCACCAGCGCGAGTGCGATGCCCGACCAACCAAGCGGTCCCGGCGTTTCATCGTAGAACATCACGGCGGCAAGCACCGTCAGCACCAGGCTCATCTTGCTGGCCACCGATGTGGCAGCCACACCCGCCTGTTGTGTGCTGAGGCCTGTGAGGTAGAAGAGGGCGATGAAAAGAATCCCAAGTACGAGAACGGGCGTCACCAGGTGGCCAAGCTCGCCGGCCTTCCATGCCGGAGCCACCGCTGTTCCGCAGGTAAGCGCCACGAAATAGTTGATGACGATGGTGGGAAGCAAGGGGATGCCACGCCGGTGGAACACCTTGAAGAGCAGGAAAAGCAACGCCATGCAGAAGGCGGCGGCCAGGATCAGCACCATGGGTCGGGAAGTGTCTCCCTTTCGGGGCGGCGAAGTTCAACGGTACGGACATGGGTCGAAATGCGGTCCGCATCCACTACCGCGATCCCGGCCGGGATGCCACGTGCAACCGGGGCGGATGTGCCAGAGGCCAACAGGAGGGGGGCCTCTATCACCCGGGTTTCGTCCCACAAGCCGCTCGTGAGGAAGGCTTCGTGCAGTCGTGCACCACCCTCCACCAGGAGGGAACGGATCCCCCTGTCATGCAGTTCCCGCAGCACTGCCCTCAGCGGTTCTGGACCTGAGGGCAGCAGCACCTGTTCAACGGGGATATCGGTCCTGTGCCTGTCGGTGAACAACAAGGTGGGTGCGCCATCCGTGAAGAGCCTCGAGTCGGCGGGAGCGATGCCTGAACGGTCGAGCACCACCCGCAGCGGTGGGCGGCCGGACACATGTCGCACCGTGAGGCCGGGGTCATCATGCAATACCGTCGTACCGCCGACCATGATGGCCTGTTCCTCACTACGCCAGCGATGCACCAGTACATTGCTGGCAGCGCAGCTGATCGGCGTTCCTGCCCGCACCGTGCGACCGCTCCGGTCCATGAACCCGTCGGCCGAACGCGCCCATTTCAGGATCACGTACGGCCGTTGTCGCGTGATGCTCGTGAGGAACCGTCGGTTCATCCAACGGGCCTCCGCCTCCAATACACCCACGTGCACGTCAATGCCTGCGGCGCGAAGGCGGGAGATCCCTTTTCCGGCGACCGCCGGGAACGGGTCCTCGTGGCCCACGACAACGGTGCGGATGCCGCGCGCGATGATCAGGTCCGCACAGGGAGGGGTGCGACCATGGTGCGCACACGGTTCAAGGTTCACAAGGAGCACGGCATCCGCCGGGACCGGGCCATTCCCGAAGGCCTGCAGGCAGTTCACCTCGGCGTGGCCGGAGCCCGGACGTGTGTGCCAACCCTCGGCCAGCACACGGTCACCCTGAACGAGCAGTGCGCCCACGAGCGGGTTCGGGGCGGCGCTGGAGGCCCCATGCCGGGCCAGTTGCAGGCAGCGCGCCATCCAGCGCTCGTGGTTCATGCTCGTCTCCATGGCACGCTGCAAAGGTGGCTGATCCCGATCACCGGGGATGCCAGCGCATCGGCAGGGCGAAAGTGTGGGCCTACTTTTGCACGATGCGCATCGCTGACAACAGGGTCTGCTCCGTCCTGGAGGCCTATGTCGATCGCCTTTCACCCCGCTACGGGAGACAGGAGGCTGTTGCGATGGCCCGCATCGTGTTCGATGAACGCCTCGGTTGGGATCGTGCCCGCTTGGAGCTGAACAGGGACCATGCGCTCAGCGAGTCGGAGTTGCTCAAGGTGTACCTCCCCATCAGCCGGCTTGCAGCGGGTGAGCCCCTGCAATATGTGCTGGGCCGCGTTCGCTTCCATGGGCTGGAGCTTTCAGTGGCACCCGGCGTCCTCATTCCCAGGCCGGAAACGGAGGAGCTGGTGGAGCATATCCTCCGATCGGGAATAAGGCCTGCCTGCATCGTGGACATCGGAACCGGAAGTGGGGCCATCGCGCTCGCGCTGAAGCGGTACTTCGGATCGGCGCGTGTGCTGGGCATTGATGTTTCCCTCGTCGCCCTTCAACAGGCGAGGGCCAATGGTGCTGCGCTCGGGATACCTGTGGAGTGGGTGCTTGCGGATGTCCTGGCCGATGGGTTCTCCCTACCGGAGGAATGCGACCTGGTGGTGAGCAATCCCCCCTACATTCCCATCTCGGAACGCAGCACGCTTGAAGACCATGTCAAGGACCATGAGCCCGGGCAGGCATTGTTCGTGGATGACGATGATGCGGTCCTATTCCATCGCGTCATTGCGGCAAAGGCTGCGGTAGGTCACCGCACGCTGTGGCTCGAAGGGCATCGCGACCACACCGTACAGGCCGCCGACGTGATCGGCATGATGGGATGGAGGAACGTCCGGGTGCTGAAGGATATCAGCGGCGCCGACAGGTTCATAACGGCAGCACGATGAGGTGGATCCCTGCGTTGCTTCAGCTGGTCCTCCTGGGCGTCGAAGTTCAGGCGCATGCCGATACCCTTGCAGCCACTCCCCCTGTACCACCCTACAAGGTGCTGCTCAACCTCGATGCCCGTCGCACGTTCGTGGACGCCGAGCCGGTGCGCTTCTATGGCTTGCGCATCGGGGTCCGCCGCGGGCTCGATGTGCTTTCCATAGGCCTGTACGGCCTTGGTGATCCCTTCCTCCGTGAGGGTGTTCTCCTTGACGATGTTGGTGTCCGGGAAGTCCAGACACGCTTTGACTTTTTCTCGTTCGGCTATGAGCGCATCCTGTTCGACAGTGAGCGATGGGAGATAGGGGTTCCGGTAGGCATCGGCCTCGGGAACTACCGCACCAGCTATCGGGACAGTTCCATGGCGGTCTGGCGACCCTACAGCAGCAATGAACTGGTCCCTGTGGAGGCAGGGGTGCAGGTTGATTACAAGCTCTTCTGGTGGTCGTTCGTCGGCGTGGGTGGAGGATACCGCTATGTCCTCGCGGAGGACCCCGTCGTAAGCACGGCCCTCAGCGATCTGACCTACTATGTCAAATTCGGGATACGCTTCGGCCAGATCGTCAAGCGCACCCGGGACTCCTTACGCAAGCCGCATGGAACGAAATGAGGCCGCGCAGCGGATGGCTGCGCTATGCACCGAGATCAACGTGCATGACCATCGCTACTACGTGCTCGCCGCCCCTGTGATCTCGGACCTTGAGTACGATATGCTGGTAAAGGAGTTGGAGGCATTGGAGCGTGCCTTTCCGGATCTGCAGCGTGCGGACAGTCCCACACAGCGCGTCGGTGGGGACCTCACCAGGAACTTCCCGACAGTGGCCCACCGGCAGCCCATGCTGTCGCTGTCCAACTCTTACAGCAGGGAGGAGGTGAGCGAATTCGTGGAGCGCATCCGGCGCGAGATCGGCGAGGTCAGGTTCGTCATGGAACTGAAGTATGACGGTGTGGCCATCAGCATCACCTACGAACAGGGCGTGCTGGTCCGTGCGCTCACCCGTGGTGATGGTGAGCGGGGGGAGGAGGTCACCGCCAACATCCGCACGGTGCGATCGATCCCGCTCAGGCTGCAGGGGAAGGGATATCCATCACTCTTCGATGTGCGGGGGGAGGTTGTCTTCACCCGTGCCCGGTTCGAGGAGCTCAACGAGCAACGCAGGATCGCAGGAGAGGAGCTCTATGCGAACCCGCGCAACACCGCTGCCGGGACGCTCAAGCTGCAGGATCCGCGCGAGGTGGCGCGCAGGGCGCTGGACTGCTACATCTACGGCATCAGCGGCGATGAGCTTCCCACCCGCAGCCACCACGACAACATCCTCTCGGCAGGCGCATGGGGATTTCGTGCTCCCCAACCGGAGCGCCGGCTCATCGAGCGTGCCACGGATGTGGATGGCATCATGGCCTTCATCGATCATTGGGACCGTGCCCGCAGCGACTTCGAGGTGGCGATCGATGGCATCGTGATCAAGGTCGATGACCTCGCCATCCAGGCAGAGTTGGGGATGACGGCCAAGAGCCCCCGGTGGGCCATTGCGTACAAGTTCGCCGCCGAGCAGGTGGTGACCAGGCTCAACGACGTTTCCTTTCAGGTGGGACGAACGGGGGCCATCACTCCCGTTGCCGAACTGGAGCCTGTCCTGCTTGCCGGCACCACCGTGAAACGTGCCAGTCTGCATAACGCCGACCAGGTGATGAAACTGGACCTGCACATCGGAGACCGTGTGCAGGTGGAGAAGGGTGGGGAGATCATCCCCAAGATCGTTGGTGTGGAGCTCGGGCGGCGACAGTCCGGCGCAACACCGGTGCAATTTCCGGACCGTTGCCCCGAATGCGGCACCACCCTCGTCCGGTACCAGGGCGAGGCCCAGCATTATTGTCCCAATGAACATGGATGCCCGCCGCAGATCATGCGGCGCATCGAGCACTTCGTTGGGCGAAGGGCGATGGACATCGAGGGGCTGGGTGGGGAGACGGTGGAGGAACTGTACCGCAGCGGGCTGGTCCACACCGTTGCCGACCTTTACACGTTGGATCGCGAGCGCCTGCTTGCATTGGGTGCGGGATGGGGGGAGCGTAGCGTCCAGCAGGTGTTGGATGGCATTGCGGCAAGCCGGGACCGTCCCTTTGAGCGGGTCCTTTTCGCCATCGGTATCCGCCATGTTGGTGAGACCGTGGCGCGCAAGGTCGCGCGCGCCGTGGGCAGCATGGAGAGGCTCGCATCCATGAGCGAACAGGAACTTGTCGGGCTGGATGAGGTGGGCCCCGTCATCGCACGGAGCATCCTGGATTTCTTCGCCGCGCCGGGCAATCGGGATGTGCTGGAACGGCTGCGGCTTCAGGGTCTGCGTTTCGCGGCTGAGGCGCCGTTGGGCACTCCCTCGGGAGATCTTTTGCGTGGCCTCACGTTCGTTGTTTCAGGTGTTTTCCGGAACTTCAGCCGCGACGGCATCAAGGAGGCCATCGAGCGGAACGGGGGCAAGGTGTCCGGCTCCATCTCAAGCAAGACCAGTTACCTGCTGGCCGGTGCGGACATGGGGCCTGCCAAGCGGACCAAGGCCGAAGAGCTCGGGGTGAAGGTGCTGGATGAGGATGGGTTCATGCGCATGATCGAGGAATGAGACTGTTAGACCGCCTGAAGGAGTGGATGGGGCTGCGCCGGCTGCTGCGCGACCTCCCTGCGGACCGCCGGCCCATCGCGCGGAACATCGCGGCTGCCCGGAAGGTGGGCATCGTGTATATCGTGGAGGATGAGGCGGCACACAACCAGGTGCGCAACTATGTCAAACGGCTCAAGGAGGAACTTGGCATCAGCAATGTGATGGCACTCGGTTACAGCGAGGGGAAAGCCCTGCCGCACTACCTCCATGCCAAGCTCAATTTCGATGCCATCTGCCAGAAGGACCTCACCTGGTACCGCATCCCCCATGGCAATACGGTCGCCAATTTCATGGCTGAGGAGTAC
>JBIJDX010000108.1:0-9517 GCA_044343855.1 Flavobacteriales bacterium | reverse complement strand
CGGTCCCGTTGCGCGCTGCGTTGTAGAGCACGCTCACTTCGGCCATCATGATGCCCAGGCTCCATCCGTCACACACGATGTGGTGGCCGGCCAGGCGCAGCATGTGGGTGTCGGCATCCATTCTCACTAGGCGGGTGCGGAACAGCGGACCGTTGCGCAGGTCGTAGGGCTTGGTCATGTCCTCCCGCGTCAAGGCTTCCCAGGCAGCTGTTCGCTTGGCCTCGGCCAGGGTGCTGAGATCGGTGAAGGGCAGGTCGATGGCGAACTGGTGCTGCACCACCATGCGGGTGCCGGTGGGACTGATCGTGGAACGCAGGGCCACATGACGGTCCACGAGCTGCTGCACGGCGATGCAGATGGCGTTGCGATCGAGGATGCCATTGAGCTCCAGGGTAACGCTCTCGTTGTAGGCGCAGCTGGCCTCCACACCCATTTCGCTCGCCACGAACACCTCGCGCTGGGCCTCGGTGGTGGGGATGGTCTGCTCAATGGCAGGTCCCGCGAAGGGGTCATGGTCGACCGGTGTTCGTATGATGGCTGGTATGAACCGTTCCATGGATGTGGTCCTGCGTTGCCGCTATCAACGTTCCTCGATGTCGATCTGCAGGTATTTGCCGGCGCGGTCCGGATCGGGCATGAACCACGCCGGTTCACCCTTCGCACTGCGCCCCAGTCGTGCGCCGGGCAGCGGTGCTTCCAATGCGCTCATCACGCGTTCGGATGCGCGGCGCACGGTGTTCCCCAGCACGCTGTTCACCGTGGGGATGGGGTAGGTTCGTTCCGGCATGAATCCGCTCTCACGCAGCTCCCTGCATGTCTTCTCCACCGCATTGATGATGAACTCGATGTCGGCTGTGGTGTGCGCGGTGGTGATGAAGTGCGGGAAGTCGAGCACATGCACGCCGTGGTAGCGCATAAGCATGAAGAAGAGCTCGGTGTAGTTGACGCTCTCGTCGTACTTCGTCTTGAAGGCGCTTCCGAAGTTCACCCAGCGGTAGGGGAGCTGGTACTGGTCGAAGAGCCCGTTCACGCGGGCCACCATGTCCTCGGTGATCTTATTGAGGCGCTCCTGCAGGGCAGGGCCTTCGTTCTTCATGTATACCAGCGCGGCTTTCATCGCGGCCAGCGTCAGCGGGTGGCGCACGAAGGTGCCGGCGAAGTAGGTCACACCGGCGGGCGGTACGCTGTCGTCGCCGTACTGCCAGTGGCCGCCGTCGAGGGCGTCCATCCATTCGCTCTTGCCGATCATGGCGCCCACGGGCATGCCGCCGCCGATCACCTTGCCGTACGTGCCGATGTCGGCCTGGATGCCGAAGAGCGCCTGTGTGCCGTTCTGATGTGTACGGAAGCCGGTGATCACCTCGTCGAAGATGAGCGCGGTGCCGTTCTCTTGCGTGATGCGACGCACCTCGCGGAGGAAGTCCACCGGACGGAACTCCATGCGGCGGCTCTGCACCGGTTCCACCAGCACCGCCGCTGCTTCGTGGCAGCGCTGCTTGATGATCTCCAGGCTCTCGGGTGTGCCGTAGTCGAGCACGAGCATGTTCTGCACGGCCTCGGGCATGATGCCTGGCGCGCCGGGATAGCTCTTCTTGCTCTTGCTGCCACGGATGATAACCTCGTCGTTGATGCCGTGGTAGCTGCCGCTGAAGGAGATGATGAGGCTGCGACCGGTCACCGTGCGGGCCATGCGCATGGCGCCGAGCACCGCTTCGGAACCGGTGTTGCACACCGCTGCACGATCGGCACCGGTCAGTTCGCACAAGAGCTTTGATACTTCGGCTGCGAGCGGGTGCATGGGGCCGATCTCGATGCCCTGCTCCAGCTGCTCGTGGCAGGCCTTCTTGATGAAGTCGGGCATGTAGCCGAACATCGAGGAGCCGAAGCCGCTCAGGATGTCCACATACTCGTTGCCGTCGATGTCCCAGAAGTGGCAGCCCACGCTCCTGTCCACCACCACCTGGTAGATGAGCTCCTTGGTCTGCGGCTTGAAACCGGTGACCACGCGCGGGTCGGCCATCGGCTTGCGGTTCTCCTGCGTGAAGGCCTTGCTCTTCGCGGTCTTGGCGATGTAGCGCTTGCTGAAGGCATCGAACCACGCGCGTTGCTGTAGCGTCATGTCGTCCACCTTCTCCTTGCTGATGCGCGCTTGCGCACCGAATACCTTCTTCAGTTCGGGGGCGTCTTCAAGCGCATTCACCGCAGGGGCAGCACTTGCCGCTTGCGACGTGCCGCTTGCCGCTGTGGACGACGTGCCACCGTTCCAATGCGGCAGAATATGGTCCGCCAGTTTGTCCAGGTTCGGTAATTCCTCGTTCAGCTGTCGGAACGAGATCTTCACGCCGAACTTCTTGCTCAACGAGGTCGCCACCTGCGTCAGGAATAGCGAATCGAGGCCCATCTCCAGGAAGGTCTCCTCGTTGCTGGCCTCCGCCAGTTCCAGGCCGGAGCTCTCTTCCAGCAGGTGCTTGATCTGTGCGATCAGCGCTTCCTTGGGGCTGAGGTTGGCATCGCCGCTGTTCGGTACCGGTGCTTCGATCGTGGTGGAGGCAACTGCCCGTCCACCATCGGCCACCATGGCCACGGGATCCACCCAGTGGCGGATGCGCTCGAAAGCATACGTGGGCATCGAGATGCGGCACCGCTCTTCGCGCTCGTAGTACTTGTTCCAGTCGATGAGCACACCGCTCTGCCACAGGCCGCCCACGGCCTTCAGCAATTGGGTGAGCTCGTTGCCATTGCCGGCGGAATCGCCCAGCGAAGGGACCGCCACCTGCTTCCTGGTGTCCGCGCTCTGCTGGCGTGCGAGGGTGGTCGCGGTGGTGCGCGGACCCACTTCGAGCATGACACGATCCGCATCAGCCCATGCGAACTTCACGGCCTGTGCGAAGCGCACCGTGGCTCGCAGGTGGTCGCTCCAGTACTTGGGTGAGGTGGCCTCGTCGTCCTTCAGCCATTCGGCGGTCACTGTGCTTACGATGGGGATGCGCGGGGCACTGAGCTTCACACCTTCCACCACCTTCCGGTAGGGCTCCACGATGGCGTCCATCATGGGGCTGTGGAACGCGTGGCTGGTCACCAGCAGCTTGCAGGTGATGCCGTCCTTCTCCAGTTCGGTCTGCAGCTTCGCGATCGCCTCGTGAGGGCCGCTGGCCACGCACAGTTGCGGGCCATTGTTCGCAGCGATGCTGCAACCGGTGGGGAGTTTCTTCAGCACATCCTCTTCCGCCGCGCGCACGCTGAGCATGCTGCCGCCGGGCAGTTCCTGCATCATGCGGCCGCGGTTGGCCACGAGCTTCACGGCATCCTCCAGCGAGAACACGCCGGCGAGACAGGCTGCGGCGAACTCACCGATGCTGTGGCCCATCATCGCATCCGGGGTGATGCCCCAGTGCATCCACAGCTTCGTCAAGCTGTAGTGCATGGTGAAGAGCGAGGCCTGTGTGTAGATGGTCTGCTTCAGTTGCCCGGTGGCCTTCTCCTCTTCACCGGCCTTCGCGAAGATGATGACCTTGAGGTCCGTGCCGAACTCCTTAGAGAAGAGCTCGCAGCAGCGGTCGAAGTGCTGCTGGAAGATGGGCTCGCTCTCGCACAGGTCGCGGCCCATGTTCACGTACTGCGAGCCCTGGCCGGGGAACATGAACACCACTCCGGGCGCGGCCTCCTGCAGTTCGCGCGTGCCGATCAGGTTGGTGTCCTTGTTGACGATGGCCTCGGTCACCTCCCCATGGCTGCCACCGACGATGAGGCGACGGTGCTTGAAGTGTCGGCGGCCCACCTGCAGGGTGTAGGCGGCGTCCGCGAGCGATGCTTCCGGGTGTGCCTCAAGCCATGTGCGGAGGTTGTCCGTCATGGCATCGAGGCTGGTCTTGCTCTTGGCGCTGAGCAGCAACAACTGCTTGCTGCGCGAAGCGCTCGAGGCCACGGCCACCGGAGGCTCCGCGAGGATCACGTGCGCGTTGGTGCCGCCTACGCCGAAGCTGCTCACACCCGCGATGCGTGGTGTGCCCGGCACACGCGGCCAGGCGAGGTTGTCCTGCGCGACGCGGAACGGAGAGTTCGCAAAGTCGATGGCGGGGTTCGGCTTCTCAAAGCCGATGCTCGCCGGGATCTTCTCCAGCTGAAGGGCGAGCGCGGTCTTGATCACCCCCGCAGCACCAGCTGCGGCGGTGAGGTGACCGATGTTGCTCTTGATGGAGCCTAGGGCGCACCATTGGTCTTTGTCATTCCGGGCTTGACCCGGGATCGCGTCACCGCCATTGAACGCCAACGTCAACGCCTCCACCTCGATCGGGTCGCCGAGGGGGGTGGCGGTGCCGTGCGCTTCGACATACGTGATCTGCTCCGGCGTAACGCCCGCATCGGCCTGCGCCATGGCGATCACTTCGGCCTGGCCGCGCACGCTGGGTGCGGTGAAGCTGGCCTTGTCGCTGCCGTCGTTGTTGAGCGCGGCGCCCTTGATCACCGCGTAGATGTGGTCCTTGTCGCGCACTGCATCATCCAAACGCTTGAGCACGATGATGCCACAGCCGTCGCTGAAGCTGGTGCCTTTGCCCTGAGCGTCAAAGGTGCGCGTGCTGCCGTCAGGGCTGTACATGCCGCCCTCGTTGTACACGATGCCACTGTTGACCGGCGCTGTGATCGCGATGCCACCGGCCAGCGCCATGTCGCATTCGCCGTCACGCAGCGCCTTGAAGGCCTGGGCGATCGCCACCAGCGAGGTGCTGCACGCTGTGTGGATGCTCAATGCCGGACCGCGCAGGTCGAACTCGAACGCGAGGCGCGTGGCGATATAGTCCTTCTCGTTGGCCGTCATCACCGCGAAGTCGCCGACCTGCTCGATGAGCTCGGGGTGGCCGATGACGTTGCGGGTGAAGTAGGTGTTGTTGCCCATGCCGGCGTACACACCGATGAGCCCGGCGAACTGCGCGGGGTCGTAGGCGGCATCCTCCAGCGCGGCCCAGGCTGTCTCCAGGAACACGCGTTGCTGCGGGTCCATCAGCGCGGCCACCTTGGGGTTCACGCCGAAGAAGCCATGGTCGAACTTGTCGGCATCGGCGATCACGCCGCGGGCCTTCACGTAATCCGGATCGTTGCGCAGCTCGGCGGGGATGCTGGGATCGATCTCCTCCGCGCTCCAGGTGCTGATGCTGTTCTTCTTCGCGAGCAGGTTCTGCCACAGCTGCTCCACGTTCTCCGCGCCGGGGAAGCGGCCGCTCATGCCGATGATGGCGATGTCGCCTTTCTTGGACCCACCAGCCGAAGCCTTGCGGGCTTTGGCCATATCGGCGGGTGAAACAGCGCTCGCATCACCCTCAAGGAATGCTGCACATGCGCGGACCGTCGGATGCTGGTAGAGCTTCACGATCGGCAGCTTCAGGCCGTGGCCTTCCAGCTGCGCCACACATTGGATGCTCAGCAGCGAGTTGCCGCCGAGGTCGAAGAAGTTGTCGTCGATGCCCACGCGATCAATGCCGAGCAGGTCGGCCCACACGTTGGCGAGCGTCCTCTGTACGGTGGTCGTTGGTGCGGCGAAGGCCACATCGAGATCGGGTCGCTTCACATCGGGTGCAGGCAGGGCCTTGCGGTCGATCTTGCCGCTGGGTGTACGGGGCAGCTCCTTCACGGCCACGAAGACGGAAGGCTGCATGTAGTCGGGCAGGAGGGAGGCGAGGTGCTTCCGCAGCTCGTTCGTGCTCACTTCGCTCTTGGCGACGTAGTAACCGATGAGGCGCTTGAGGCCCGGACGGTCCTCGCGCACGGAGGCCACGGCCTGCTCCAGTGCGGGGTGCTTCTCCATGGCCACCTCTACTTCACCCAGTTCGATGCGGTAGCCACGTACCTTCACCTGGCCGTCGATGCGGCCCTTGTAGTCGATCTCGCCGTTGGGGAGTTCCGCCGCGCGGTCGCCGGTCTTGTACAGACGACCACCGGAGATGAAGGGGTCCGCAAGGAAGCGCTCCGCCGTGAGGTCGTCGCGACCGATGTAGCCTTTCGCCACGCAGGCGCCACCCAGGTAGAGCTCGCCCTCTTCACCCTGTTTCACGGGCTTCATCTGCTCATCGAGCACGTAGAGCTTCACGTGGTCGATGGCGGTGCCGATGTTGGGCAGCGCGGGCCAGGCCGAAGGATCGCCCTTCAACTCCAATTCGCTCACCACGTGGCCTTCGGTGGGGCCGTACTGGTTGCAGAAGCGGCAGCCGGGCAGCTGCTTGAACAGGTTCGCGATGGCCGGCGTGACCTTCAACTGCTCGCCGCTGGTGAAGACCTCCTTCAGCGTGGACGGCACTTCGCCGGTGCGCTCCACGGCCTCGGCGAGGTATTGCAGCGCCACGAAGGGCACGATGATGCGGTTGATCTTCTGTGCGATGATCTTCCGCAGGAGCTGCGTGCTGTTCAGGCGGTCCTCATCGCTGATAAGCACCAAGGTGCCGCCCTGTGCCAGCGTGGTGAAGATCTCCTGGAAGCTCACGTCGAAGCTGATGGGCGCGAACTGGAGGGTTGTGTCGCCTTCACCGCACACACTGGTGCGGAGCTGCCATTGGATCAGGTTGTTGAGCGGCGCATGATGCATCGCCACACCCTTGGGCCGGCCCGTGCTGCCGCTGGTGAAGAGCACGTAGAGCAGGTCGTCCGGCGCGGCGGGGCATTGGCCTTCGAACACGGGACCATTCTCCAGCTCGATGTCCTCGATGAGGATGACCCTGGCCTGCGTGCCCTTGAACAGGTGTTGGTAAGCCTTGACGGTGATGACCATGGACGGCTTTGAATCGTCCAGCATCCCGGCGATGCGCTCGATGGGGTAGGTGGGGTCGATAGGCACATAGGCGGCGCCCGCCCGCACGATGCCGAGCACGGAGACGATCAGTTCGGGGGAACGGTCGAGGCAGATGCACACCACATGTCCTGGTGCCACGCCATCATCCCTGACAACGAAGGCCAGCCGATCTACCCGATCGCTCAGGTCCTGGAAGTTCCAAGCGGTATTCCCCTGAATGAGCGCGGTCGCATTGGGGCTTCTACGAACCCGGTCAATGAAACCCGATAGGACATTGTTCATCATGGCTTCAGAACCCTTACATGGTATGGTTGAATATCATATCAGGGGTCACTTCGTCGGATCCTGCATGTCGCCGCATGCTGTTCCTTGCCGTAAAAGCGGGCATTCATACGCACACTGAAACGGTTGGTTCCGTTGGTCATCCTTTGCGCACCGAAGGTATATTCAAATTGGGTTCCATCGATCCAAACGGTATGCTCATTGGAGTTTATTCATATTTCGTCGTTTTTGTGGGTGTTCTGGCACCTTGGTGCTTGTGCATCAGGCGGGTAGCACATTCACAGGCCCAGTACATCGTGCGCTGGTTCCGGTCTTGGTAACGCATCGTTCCCGGCCGTATGTCATGCTCGTAACCCTGCATCGCGGTTCTGGGTATAAGGCTCCGGTACACCGGGATCATCCCCTGCGGACGCACACTGCCAAGTGAGTTCGGGCGCCTGCCAGCGCTGAGGATGTGATCAGTGTAACGAGATCCAACATACCGAACTGCCATGTTCCGTCACGTCCTGCTGGCCACAGCAATGCTCCTGGGTGGTTTTTTACCGGCCCAGACCATCTCTCGCTCCGCAGCGGTCCAACTGAGCGCTACCGTGCAGAGCAGTCCTGCGGGTATAACCCTGACGTGGGCGGCACACCCGAACACAACCGGGTTCACCATCTATCGCAAGCTGCGTTCCGGCACCTCCTGGGGTACTGCCATTGCCACTCTTTCGGGTAGTGCTGCATCCTACACGGATTCCGGTGTGTCCGTTGGAACAGCCTACGAATATCGCGTCGTACGCAGCGCCTCCAGTGGCACCGGCAACGGATACATCAGCACTGGCGTCGATGTTGCCATGGAGGATTTCCGCGGTCGGATCGTACTGCTGGTTGACAATGAGTTGGCCGCCCCCCTTTCAACCGAACTTCAGCAACTCACGCAGGACCTGCGCTCCGATGGTTGGTCCGTACTGCGCTCCGATGTAAGTCGCACCGCTTCCGTGGCCAGTGTCCGGGACCTTGTCATCGGACATTACAATAGCGACCCCACCAATGTGAAGGCCCTCTACATCATCGGTCATGTTCCGGTTCCCTACTCCGGCAATATCGCCCCGGACGGACACAGCGAACACCAAGGCGCATGGCCCTGTGATGGATATTATGGCGAACTGAACGGCACGTGGACTGACAATAGCGTCAATACCAGCGGTGCCCAGCGCGCTGCCAACCGGAACATCCCGGGCGATGGAAAGTTCGACCAGAGCAGTTTCCCCTCTCCACTTGAACTGCAGGTGGGCCGCGTGGACATGTATGATATGCCGGCCTTCGGACAGAGCGAAGTGGAGCTGATGCGCGCCTACCTGAACAAGGTGCGTCAGTACAAGCAAAAGGGCTGGACTCCCCAGGTGCGTGGCATCGTGTTCGATAATCTCCAATGGGTCAACAATCCGCTTGCAGGCAGCGGTTGGAGGAACATCGCGCCCCTCGTCGGACCTGCCAATATCACGGAGGCATATCCCTACGGCAGCGCCTTTCACACCTATGTCAACGGGCAGAGTTACCTGTGGACCTATGCCTCCGGTGGCGGCTCTCAGTGGTATGAGGGCAGCATCCTCACCTATAACGGCGCGAACAACGTAGCCACCACCCAGGACTATGCCGGACCAGTTAGCATGGGGGGGGTCTTCAACATGTCCTTCGGCAGCTACTTCGGTGACTGGGATAACAAGAACAATTTCCTGCGCGCACCCCTGGCCAGCGGACAGGCGCTCACCAACTGCTGGGCGGCCATTCCTGTGTGGTACTTCCATCACATGGGCATGGGCGAGACCATAGGTTCGAGCACCCTCACATCCATGAACAACAACTCCCTTTATGTGCCGCTAACGGAAGGCTGGCAGGGAAGCATGGGAAAGACCCATCTCGGTCTTATGGGTGATCCGACTCTGCGCATGTACATGGTGGCGCCTCCGACCAACCTGTCAGTGAGCAACAACAATGGTGTGGCCTCCTTCAATTGGACAGCTTCTGCCGAACCGGTGGACGGATACCATGTCTACCAGATCGACCCGGCCACTCAACAGCCGCAGCGCCTGACGACCAACCCTGTTACCAATGCGACCTACCTGAACCCTGCGATCCCCTTCATTGCGGGTCGTGAATACATGGTGCGTGCCGTGAAGGTCCAGGTGAGTCACAGCGGACGGTACCAGAACTTGTCACTCGGTTCAATGGCGATCGCCTCTGGTGCCGTAGCACCTGACTGCCTCGGCGTTGTTGGAGGCAATGCCGTGCCTGGCTCTTCGTGCAACGACGGCAACCCGTGCACGACCAACGATGTGCTGAACGCGAACTGCCAGTGTGCCGGTACGGTGAGCCCTGACAGCGATGGTGATGGTATCTGCAACGCGCAGGACAACTGCCCGAACGTGGCGGGCCAGATCGGCTCTTCGTGCAACGACGGCAACCCGTGCACGA
>JBIJDX010000107.1:0-9545 GCA_044343855.1 Flavobacteriales bacterium | reverse complement strand
CTGGTGGGGGCATCAAGGTCCAGCAGGCCTTCCTGGTAGGCGATGCCGGCAAGGAATGCGGTGAGGCTCTTGCCCGCGCTGGCCCAATACCACACGCTGTCCGTGGTGAAGGTGCCGAAGTAGCGTTCCAGCACGATGCGGCCGTCCTTGAGCACGATGAAGGCTTTGCTGTTGCTCTCCTCCAGGAAGTCGTAGAGGGCGGGCAGCTGATCGGTGCACCAGCCAAGGGCCTCGGGGTCGGAGGTGGCCCAGGTGTTGCCGAACTGGGGCGGATAGTACAACTGCTGTGCTGGCAGGCTTCCGCTCAGCAGGGCCAGGGAGAGGAGTACGGCAGGGAGGCGCATGGTTCCGGTAGGACGCGTTAGGTTGGCCAAGGTTCGATCGTCGCGTCCGGCAGGGATGGTGTCGAGGAGGTCCGCCTGCTTCACCGCGCTCCGGGTGGTCATCGCCGGGTACGGTCCACTTCCTTCACCAGCCGTCCGTTGTCGTAGTGCAGTTCCCGATACACCTGTCCATCGGGGCTGTAGTCCAGGTGAATGCCGTGCTCCCTGCCGTTCAGCCAGGTCTCGGTGTACTTGCGTGTGCCGTTCTCGTAGAAATACTCCCAGGTGCCGTGCTCCACGCCATTGGCGAAGCGGCCCACGTATTCGAGCTGGCCGTTGGGGTAGTACACCTTCTCCATCACCTTCTCGGCATCCTCACCCGTGCCCTTCATGTACACCACCACCTCCGGCTTGTTGTTGGCGTGGGTGGCCGCCACGAACCGGTGGGTGGAACAGGCGCTGAGGGTGAGGAGGGCGCCGAGCGACAACGCGGTGCGGAAGGACATGGCACTGCGAAAATAGGGGAAAGCGGGTGCCGGGTCCAGCGGTCAGAACCAGGCCATCAGCTTGATGTTGAAGCGGCGGGGTGTGAGGAAGTCGGGAATGGAGTACTGGCGGCCGCTGACATCGGTGATCCAGGTGTGGTCGATGGTGTTGTTGATGTTGAGCAGGTTGAACACCTCCAGGCTCAGCCACAGGTCGTTGATGTGCCGCAGCCAATTGGTCTTCTCCTGGCCTTTGGCACCGAGCAGCTGCTTGCTGAAGCCGATGTCCACACGGCGATAGAGGCTGGTGCGGAGGGTGTCCGCGTAGCGTTCCGCATCGGGCGGGCCGAAGGGAAGCCCTGTGCCGAAGACCACGCTGAGCTGCACCTTGAAGGTGGGCCAGCGCGGCATCTCATCCTGGAAGAAGAAGGCCACATTGACACGCTGGTCGGTGGGGCGGGGGATGGAGCCGGGTTCGATGCGGGTGCTGTCCACGGCCACCTGGTCGAAGGTGAAGCCCGGGCGGATGGTGTCACCGGCGGCGTTGGTGCGGATGTAGTAGACGTCGTTGGCGAGGTCCTCGCCGGTGCTCATCACGCTGGCACCCACCCAGCTCTCGATGCCGGGGATGAACTCGCCGTTGAGCTTCATGTCCAGCCCGGTGGCGAAGCCGCTGGCGATGTTCTCGCCGTAGTAGCGGATGCGGATGTTGTCCACCTCATAGGGGATGAGGTCGTCCAGCTGTTTGTAGTACGCTTCCGCGGTGAACTTGAAGGGCCGCTCCCAGATGCGGAAGAGGCGGTCCATGCCGAGGAGGAGGTGGATGGAGCGTTGCGCACGGATGGCGGGGTTCAGGGTTCCGTCGAAGCGCCGCATCTCGCGGTAGAAGGGGGGCTGGTAGTAGAGCCCGGTGGCAAGCCAGAAGCTGTAGTCCCGGTCCACGGTATCGCCCTTTGCGGTGAGCGACCTCCAGCCCGGGTGGAAGGTGAGGCGGGCGCGCGGGCTCACCACGGTCTGTCCGTTGTAGCTCCAATGCTGGGCGCGCGCCCCGGCGATGAGGGTCCACCAGCGGTCCTCGCCCACATCCCAGCGCCAGGTGCTCTGGGCGTAGGCCGAGGCGCGGAGGGATGCGATGTTGAGGGTGCTCTTCAGCACGGAACGCAGTTCGAGGTCCTCGCCGGTGTTGAGCGGTGCGCTGTAGCCGGCGGAGTCGATCATGGTCCACTCGCTGAGGCGGTCGTTGATGACCTCGCTGCGCAGATCGGCACCCCATTGCAGGTAGCTCTTGGGGCGCTGCAGGTAGCCCTTGTGCGCGACGCTGACCACGGTGGCATCGAGCTCGTTGCGGGCATGGTCCAGGAAGCCGCCGATGCCGAGGTCGCGCACCACTTCGCCGAACTGCTCGCTGCCCAGGTCGCGCTCCAGTTCGCCCAGGCGGTATTCCCCCAGGATGTCGAAACGCTCGCTCTCGATGGTGCGGAACGCGCTGGAGGTGAACTTCAGCAGCAGGTCGTCGGTCACCTTGTAGTTCAGGTTGAGGGCACCGAAATAGGTCTCGAAGGCGGTGCGCTCCTGGCCTTCGAAGAACACGGTGAAGCGGAGCGCCTCGTTGAAGCTGCCGAACTCCGTTTCACGGTCCTGCGGGATGAGCCCGTAGGTGTTGCGGGAATAAAGCCCCAGGAACCCGAGCTCAAGCCTGTCCGTGAGATCGTAGGTCCAATAGCTCTGCAGGTCGGTGTAGACGGGCCGGTACTCGCCCTGGGTGTCCAGGCCTGACAAGAGCAACTGGTTGCGCCGGTAACGGAGGCCGGTGATGTGCCGGAGGCGGGCACCCCGCATCGCGTTCTCAAGGTGTATCGAGCCCCCCATGAGCCCCGCGCTGGCACTGCCTCCAAACCCCTTGGGTCGCTTGTAGCGGATGTCGAGCACGCTGCTGAGCTTGTCGCCATAGCGGGCCTCGAAACCGCCTGCGCTGAAGTTGATGCGTTCGATGAGGTCGGGGTTGGGGAAGCTGAGGCCCTCCTGCTGGCCTGCTCGTACCAGGAAGGGACGGTACACTTCGATGTCGTTCACATAGACCAGGTTCTCATCGAAGTTGCCGCCCCGCACGCTGTAACCGGCGCTCAGTTCGTTGCGCATGGCCACGCCGATCTGCCCGTAGAGCAGCGATTCCACGCCCCCCTGCGGCGTTGGATTGAAGCGGGCGATGCGGGGGTCGAGGGAGGTGATGCCCTCTTCGCGCTCGCGGCGCCGGATGCCTTCCACGTCCACGATGCCGAGGGTGCGCAGCTTGAGCGCGATGTCCAGGGTGCGCTGTTCACCGTTGCGCAGCGTGATGGTGCGTTCCTCCGGCAGCAGGCCGGTGTAGCTGAAGCGTACGGTGCAGGTGCTGTCGGCGGGTAGCACAAGGGTGTAACGCCCCTGTTCATCGCACACGGCGCCGCGGATGCCGCCCACCACCACGACGTTGGCCAGGGGCAGCGTCCCACCCAACTCGTCGCGCACCTGCCCGGTGAGGGTGCCCTGGGCGCTGCCGGCCGAAGCGAACAGGAGGGCGAACAGGAGCAGCAGCGGCCGGGTCATGGACAGGTCGGCTAAGGTAACGGGCGCTGGTGCTGCGAAGTATGTGGGGGCGTTCCGTGCCACCTTTGCAGCATGCACGCCACCGCCACCGACCCCCGCGCAGAAGCCTTCCTGCGCCTGCTGAAGATCATGGACGAGCTGCGCGAACAGTGCCCGTGGGACCGGAAGCAGACCATGGAGACCCTGCGCCCCCTCACCATCGAGGAGACCTATGAGCTGGGTGATGCCATCCTGGAGAAGGACCTCGATGGCGTGAAGAAGGAGCTCGGTGACCTGCTGCTGCACATGGTGTTCTACGCCAGGATCGGGTCGGAACAGGGCGCTTTCGATATCACCGATGTGCTCCACGGCATCTGCGACAAGCTCATCCATCGCCACCCGCACATCTACGGTGATGTGAAGGTGACCGACGAGCACGAGGTGAAGGCCAACTGGGAGCGGATCAAGCTGCAGGAGAAGGCGGGCAGGGAGGGGCAGGAGCGCAGTGTGCTGGAAGGGGTGCCGCGTGGGCTGCCCAGCCTGGTGAAGGCCATCCGCATACAGGACAAGGCGCGCGGGGTGGGGTTCGACTGGGACCACCGCGACCAGGTGTGGGCGAAGATGCACGAGGAGCTGGCCGAACTGAAGCACGAGGTGGACCAGGGCTCGGACCGGCAGGCCGAAGAGCTCGGCGATGTCCTCTTCAGTGTGGTGAACTATGCCCGGTTCCTTGGCGTGGACCCGGACGAGGCACTGGAGCGCACCAACCGCAAGTTCATCGAGCGGTTCCGGTTCCTGGAGCGGGAAAGCAGCAGGGACGGCAAGGTGATGGGTGACATGACCCTGGCCGAGATGGATGCCTATTGGGAACGCGCCAAGCACCTCTGATGGAAGACATCCGCGCCGTGCTCTTCAGCCTGCTCTTGGGCTTCCACAACGCGTTGGAACACGATGGCCGCGGGGTTTCGGGGCACCGCGTTCCGCGCATCGAACGCCGTCATCGGGTGGAGCCGGAGGCCCATTCACCGGCCCGCTGCTTCTTCTGGGCCGGCAGCAGCCTGCTCAATTGAAACGGGTTCTCTTCAACCCATGGATGGTGCGCCTGCCGCATCTTCATAATGACGTTACGTGACCGGGGCCGGATCGACCGACCTTTGCACTCCATCCGGGATGCTGATGCGTTTGGTGCTTCGTTCCATGGTCCTGCCCGCAGTCGTGCTCACGAGCGGGTCTGTCGATGCGCAGGTCCCGACCAAGTGCCTGGAGATCGAGCGCATCCTCGTGGATGCATGCAGTCCGGCCGACCTGTGTCCCGGCTCCAGTGAAGGGCGCAACGAGATGGTGCGCTTCAGGGTGGGGCCCGCGCCCATCGCTCTTGCCGACCTTGAGGCCGACTGGCCGAACAACCCCTGGCGGGGTCTGGTGCAGAACTCCACGACCGAACAGCTGACGGCTGCGCTCAATGCCACGGTGTCATCCTGCGGTCGCCTGGTGGAGCCGCCGGGGGGCATCCTGCCGGCGGGTGCCCGGGTGCTCATGGTCACCAGCACGGAGATGTGCGTCGCCGCCAACCCGTTCACCGCCTTGGCGGATACGCTCCACATCGTATTCCAGGCCCCCGGCAATTCACAGGGCCACTTCGCCAACAGCCCTGCCGTGGGTGCGCCGGAGAGCCCCGATCCGCCCGCTGGTGAAAGTGTGCGCACGCTGATCATGTACCACACCGCAGGCAACTGCAGCGATACCGCCGGTTATGTGCGTGAGCTGCTGGTCAACGTGAACGGCCTCCACGCCGGTGCCAGTGCGGAGAACGATGGCGCCACTGCCGGGTTCTCCTGGCCGGGTGTGCCCCAGGTGACCTATTCGAACCTCGGATGCCAGGCTCCCATCGAACCCCTGACCGTGGAGGCCGGGGCGCTCGGCACGCTTTGCGGCGGTGCGCCAGTGGCTCTTCAGGGTACCGTGCAGGGCACCGTGGCTGCGGTGTCGTGGTCCGGCGGTGCGGGAACCTTCTCCGACCCCACGGCGCTCACCACCACCTACACACCGGCCCCCGGGGAGACGGGCACGGTCGTGTTGTCGTTCTGTGTGGAAACGGACTGTGCGGTGCCGGTCTGCACCACGGTCGAACTGGCTGCAGGCGAAGGTCCGGAGCTCGTGGTGAGCCCTGCCACGCCGGAGGTATGTCCAGGTGGGTCCGTTGTCCTGAGTGCGAGCGGTGCGGACAACTACGCATGGGACACCGGCATCACGGGCCCGGTACTGACGGTCACCCAGCCGGGAACGTATGAGGTGCTGGGCAGCAACGCATGTGGTGCGGACAGCATCAGTATCACGGTCACCGCGGCCTCACTTCCGCAGGTGGACATCAATGGCCCGGTCACCTTCTGTGAGGGCGGCAGCGCGGTGCTGCAGGCCTCCGGCACCGGTGACTTCACATGGAGTACAGGTTCCACCGCCGATGAACTCACCGTGAGCACCCCGGGGACCTACACGGTGACCGCGTCGACGGCATGCGGCACGGATGTCGCCTCCGTGGTGGTGACGCAGCAACCGTTGCCGCAGGTGACCATCACGGGCACCACTTCGTTCTGCGCCGGTACCAGCACCACACTCACCGCGACCGGCGCCGACACCTATGTCTGGAGCACCGGTGAAACAGGGTCGACCATCACTGTCTCCCAGGAGGGCATCTACTCCGTTGAGGGTGCCAACGCCTGTGGCTCCGGCAATGCATCTGCGTCCGTCACCCTGCTGCCTCCGCCCTTGCTGGTGGTCGCTGGGGGTGGTGTCATTTGTCCGGGCGCAACGGCGGTGCTTACGGCCTCGTCCAACTCCACCGTCACCTGGAACACGGGTGCCACGGGATCCACGCTTGTGGTGACCGGCCCGGGCACTTATACAGCCACTGCTGCCAACAGTTGTGGCAGTGTGAGCGGCAGCGCGGTGGTGGCACAGACCGATCCGGGCAGCGGTATCGTGGCGTCGGTGGTGAGCGGCTTTGCCCCGCTATCGGTGCAGTTCGCACACAACGGGCCGGCAGGGAACTGGGACCTCGGCGATGGTACGCTGGCTGCCGGAAGCAACGTTGGCCATGTCTTCTCGCTGCCCGGCACCTATCTGGTGACCCTGGTCGTCGAGGCCGATGGATGCTCATTCACCGATGAGGTTGCCATCACGGTACTGCAGCAGGGTGCGGTCGTCACGGAGGAGGTGAGCTTCATCGGCATGCCCAACGTGGTAACACCCAACGGCGATGGCATCAACGAGCTGTGGACCCCCATTTCGCAGCGCATCGTGCGGCTTGAGATCCTCATCTACAACCGGTGGGGGCAGCAGGTGGCGTCGATCGACAAGCCCGGACAGGGATGGGACATGCGTGGTCCCTCCGGTGATCCCGTTGCGGATGGCACCTACTTCTACACATTGAACGCCTGGGGTGGTGACGGTGTTGACCATGTGCGGACCGGTTCGTTCACGGTGCTGCGCTGATGGCGGGCCACCTTCCATATCGTGCGTGCGTCCTGTTGCGGATGGGGGGGGGCATCGTCCGTACCGGTATCCTGCTGACGGCATGGCTGTTGAGCGTGCCTGTCCAGGGCCAATGCACCACCACCATCAGCACATTCCCATACACGGAGGGTTTCGAGTCGGCTGCGTCGTGGACCAGTGGCGGAACAGGAAATGACTGGGGCTGGGGCACACCGGCCCACCCGAACATCAACAGCGCAGCCAACGGCAACAGGGCCTGGTGCGTGGGGGGGCTCACCGGGAGCTTTTACACCTTCGGCCAGCAGAGCTTCCTGGAAGGGCCGTGCTTCGACCTGAGCGACGTGGCGTATCCGTACATCAGCTTCAGTATTTTCTGGGAATGTGAACGCACCTACGATGGGATGGCCCTGCAGTACTCACTGAACGGTGGTGCGAGCTGGACCAATGTCGGTTCGGTCAGTGGTCCCACGGATTGCCTCAATGCCAACTGGTACAACACGGCCAACATCAACAACCTGCAGCTTGCCAGTCCCCGCAATGGCTGGAGCGGTCGCATCGGCCCCACACAGGGGTCCTGTGCAGGTGGCCAGGGGAGTGGGGGATGGGTCACAGCTTCGCAGTGCATCGGTGATCTGGCCGGTGAGCCCAGTGTGAAGTTCCGCTTCGTGTTCGGTGCAGGCACCCAGTGCAACGACTATGATGGCATTGCGATCGATGACATCCGTGTGGGCGAAGCACCGCCCAACGGTGCGAACTTCAGCTTCACCTGCAACGGGAGTACGGTGGGCTTCACGCAGAATGCGCCGTTATGCCCCACCGGCTTTGAATGGAACTTCGGCGATCCGGCCTCCGGTGCCGCCAACATCAGCACAGCAGCCAACCCGGCGCACGTGTTCACGGCACCCGGTACCTACCAGGTGACACTGACGGTGACCGGACCCTGCAATGCACCGGGCAGTATCACCCTGCCGGTCACCGTGCTGGGTGTGGCCATCGATGCCGTCGAACCGGCCTGTGGCGCTGATAATGGCACGCTGACGGCCGTGGTGTCCGGTGGTCCGGGACCGTACTCGTACGCATGGGCTCCGGGGGGGCAGGGCACCGCCACCATCGAAGGCCTGGCGCCGGGCGGTTACAGCGTTACCGTGACCGCACCGAACGCATGTGCCGCCACAGCGGTCGCACAACTCGGCAATGGTTTGGCCGGTCCCGAGGTGAGCATCGCCACCACACCGGTCGGTTGCTTCGGGGGGGACGATGGAACCGCCTCTCTCGTGGTCACCGGTGGGACACCACCCTATTCCTACGCATGGTCGGGTGGGCTGCCTGCGGCGGTTCAGCAGACCGGCTTGCAGGCCGGTCCGATCGCATGCACCGTTACCGATGCCAACGGATGCACGGGTTCGGCGCAGGCACTTGTGGGTGGGCCCGATGAACTGGTGGTGGAGGTCCCTGCCGTGCTGGACCTCTGCGCGGGTGAGCCCTTGAACGTGGTGGCCTCCGCCGAAGGCGGAACGCCGGCCTACACCTACACTTGGACACCACCATTACCCTACGAAGTGCCACCGGGCAGCACCAGCTACAGCGTGGTGGCCACGGACCAGAACGGATGCAGTTCGGCCGCGGCCCTTACCACGGTGAACGGGGCCGTAACCGAGGTTCCGGTGTACACGTGGTCCGAGCCTGCGGGTTGCGCGCCGCACTGTGTCACGTTCACGGCCCAGGGGGTGGGCACCGGTGTGCGTACCTGGTCCTTCGGCGATGGATCCGGAGCGGAAGGCGACGTGGTGGAACATTGTTTCACGGGGCAGGGTCCCTTTCCTGTCACGTTGACCATCACCGGTCCTGAGGGGTGCACTGCAACCACCACGGTTCCCGACCTGGTGGAGGTATGGCCCCTGCCACAACCCCGGATCGCCACATCCGCCACGGTGGTTGCGCTCGAGGACGCCACATTCGAGTTGACCGCGACGGGTGCCGATGTCGATCCCGATTCAGTCGTCTGGCACTTCGGAGATCCCTTGGAAAGCACTGCCAGCGGTTCACAGACCGTATTCACGTACGGCGGCCCCGGTTGCTATACCGTGGAGCTGGAGGCCTGGAGTCCTGACGGATGTCGGGCATCCACCACCCGCCTGTTATGCGTGGAGGAGGACTTCGCCGTCCATGTTCCGAACGCGTTCACCCCGAACGGGGACGGGTTCAATGATGTGTTCAGGGCGGTGAGTCCCGTGCTGCAACCACGCTTCTACGAGCTTGAGGTGTTCGACCGTTGGGGGCGTTCCGTCTTCGTGTCGAACGCGATCGCTCAGGGGTGGGACGGTACGATCAATGGAAGCCCTGTTCCACCCGGTGTTCACCCGTGGCGATTGTCGTTGGTGGATGCCTTCGGTGTGGAGCATTTGCGGCGCGGTCATGTGACGCTGCTCCGTTGACGGATGTCCGGTGACGGTGCCTCGGGCTGGTGCGGTGGTGCCGCCGGGGTGCGCGTCACCCCCGCAGGGCCTTCAGCTCTGCGTACACGCGGTGCAGCGGCAGGCCCATCACCGTGTAGAAGCTTCCCTCGATGCGTTCCACGGTGGTATGGCCCAGCCAATCCTGCACGCCGTAGGCTCCCGCCTTGTCCATCGGCTGGTGCCGTTCCACGTAGTAGGCGATCTCATCACCGGTCATTGCCCTGAAC
>JBIJDX010000106.1:0-9560 GCA_044343855.1 Flavobacteriales bacterium | reverse complement strand
TTGCGCGACACCAGGTTCACGCGCTCGTTCCACTCGGCGTAAAGCCGGCCCATGGCCGTGAAGCGCTCCCGCTGTTCCGGCGACAGTTCGGGGAAGTACTTCAGGAGGAGGTCGAGGCCTTGCATGCCTGTTCGCGATGCCAGGTCAGGCCCGGCATGACAACTGGGTCAAATATGGTCCTCGCGTCCCTGTAGCAGGTTCAGGAGGAACTCGCGGGCGCGGAAGAGCTGGGCCTTCACGGTGCCGAGCGGCAGGTCGAGCTCCTCGGCGATCTCCTCGTAGCTGTACTCCTTGTAGTAGCGCAGTTCCACCAGCTGACGGTAGCGTGGCTTCAGCTTGTCAACCACCTCACGCATGATGGCGTTCTTCTGGTCGCGTATGGCGATGTCCTCCGGATCGAGGCCATCGCTGCGCAGCTCGATGGTCATTTCATCGCCGTCATCGGTACCGATGGGGCTGTCGATGGAGAAGGTCTTCTTCTTCTGCTTGCGGATCCAGTCGATGCAGTTGTTGGATGCGATCTTGAACAACCACGTGCTGAACGCGTAATTGGGGGTGTACTGTTTGAGGCGGTGGAACGCCTTTCCGAAGGCCTCGATCGTAAGGTCATCCGCATCATCCTTGTTGTTGATCATCTTCAACAACATGAAATAGATGGAGTCGCGGTAGCGGCTCATCAGTTCGGCATAGGCCTTCTGGTCTCCCTGGTCCACCGCACGGCGCACAAGGTTGTAGTCATACAGCGCCTTCTCGCTCAGGTTATCGTTCACTTCCATCGTTTGGGCTTGACGAAGATGGTACTGACATACAGCAGCGGGTCTAAAATTAGGAACAACCACTCCAATGGCAGCGCGAACCAGACAATGGATCCGGCATGAAGCCGGTGCAGTGCCGCCATGGTGATGGGCAGTAGAACGAACAACTTGATGCCCGAAGCCACCAGCGCCTGCAGCCACTGACCTTTCGCCATCAACAGGACCAACACCACCCAGAACACCAGTTGGGCAAGCGGCAGCAGGGTAAGCAGCACCTGGTGTCCGAGCCGATAATGTGCGGCGGTGGTGTAATGCCTGCGCTTCCGACGCACCCAGGTGGCCAGGTCCGGTGTTGCCTGGGTGGTCATGAACGAGGCCGGGTCCGTGACCACGGCAGTGTTACCCGAGCGGGCCACGGCGTTGATGAAGAGGTCATCATCCCCGCTCATCAGATTGTTGCCACGCCGGACGGTGCGTGCATTGAAGAACACCTCGCTCGTGTAGGCAAGGTTGCGGCCCACGCCCATGTACGGCATGCCTGCCATGGCAAAGGAGATGTACTGGGCCGCCTTCATGCTGCCATCGTAACGCTCTAGCAAACTGGCAAGCCCGGGCTCGGGAGCGTAGGGACTGTGGCCGATGACAATGCTCCGCCCATTGGTGAACCCGGATGCCATCAGGCTGATCCAGTCACGCCCCGCGGGACGGCAGTCCGCATCGGTCAGCAACACGTGCGGATACCGCGCCGCACGGACACCCACACCCAGTGCTATCTTCTTGCCATAGCTGAATTTCTCATCCGCCTGGATGTTCACCGGCCTCAGCCTTTCATGGCGGGGTTTCATCCATTGGAGTATCTCCCACGTGTCATCCTCACTGCGGTCGTTCACCACGACCACCTCGAATGTCCGATGGTCCTGATCCAACAGGATCGGCAGGAGCTCCTCCAGGGATCGCGCCTCGTTGCGGGCGCAGACAACGACGCTCACGGGCAGGTCACGGTCGGGCTCCTGCACCGGACGTGGGCGGGCAAGGCGCAGGAACATGAACAAATGGAAGAACAGCAGCACTGCGAGCGCCGCCGTCATTACCTGGAATTCAGGGGTCCACATCCGGGGATCAGCAGTGGCAGGCGCAAGGCTTTCCACCGAAGTGGCGAAGCTATTCCCGGCGTGGTGAAACCTGCCCGTTGACACCATCCAGTTATGAACACCGATCGCTGGAAGTCCGCTACATGCCATCGGGCTAACTTCGCTCCATCCTTGGGATGGAATTCAAGCTCCTGACAACCGACCATGCCTCCCATGCCAGGGCAGGTGAGCTGCATACCGGCCATGGCGTGATCCCTACGCCCATCTTCATGCCGGTGGGTACGCTGGGTGCTGTGAAAGCTGTGCATCCGCGTGAACTGAGCAATGACCTGGACGCGCCGATCATGCTCAGCAACACCTACCACCTCTACCTGCGACCCGGCATGGAGGTGATCGAACATGCGGGCGGGTTGCACCGCTTCAATGGTTGGGACCGGCCGATCCTCACCGACAGCGGGGGATTCCAGGTGCACAGCCTAAGTGACATCCGCAAGATCACAGAGGAGGGCGTGCGCTTCAGCAGCCACATCGATGGCAGCAAGCACCTCTTCACACCGGAATCGGTGATGGACGTGCAGCGCATCATAGGGTCCGACATCTGCATGGCGTTCGACGAATGCACTCCATGGCCGTGCGAACCGGCGTATGCCGAACAGAGCATGCACCGCACCCATCGCTGGCTGGACCGTTGCATCGAGCGCTTCAACAGCACCGGTCCGAAGTACGGACATGATCAGGCGCTCTTCCCCATCGTGCAGGGCAGCACGTTCCCGGAACTGCGCAAGCGATCGGCGGAGTATGTTGCAGCCAGGGGAGCCCCGGGCAATGCCATTGGAGGCCTCAGCGTGGGAGAACCGGAAGAGGAGATGTACGCAATGGCCGAGCTATGCTGCGGCATCCTGCCACCGGACCGACCGCGTTACCTGATGGGCGTTGGCACTCCATGGAACCTGCTGGAGAACATCGCCCGTGGTGTGGACATGTTCGACTGTGTAATGCCCACACGCAACGGACGCAACGGCATGCTGTTCACGTTGGAAGGCGTGGTGAACATCAAGAACCGCCAGTGGGCCGATGACCACACCCCCCTGGACCCCGGGGCGCACAGTTGGGTGGACACCGCTTACAGCCGCGCCTTCGTGCGCCACCTGTTCCAGAGCAACGAGATGCTTGGCCAGCAGATCGCCAGCCTGCACAACCTGGGTTTCTACCTTGCGCTGATGCGCACAGCACGGCAGCGCATCCTGGACGGCAGCTTCACGAGCTGGAAGAACGCGTTGTTGCCGAAATTGAAGGTGAGACTATGATGATGCGCCAGCTCGACGTTGTGCTTCGGGGTTCGGGCCGCGGGCTTGTCCCCGATCCAGCCAGCAGCCCGAGGCCTGTGGCCTGTGCGCAGCCCCTTGCACGATAGCCCTGCACATGCTCCGCACCCTCGACCGCTATATCATCAGGCAGTTCCTGGGCACCTTCTTCTTCATCCTCGTATCCATCATGCTCATAGCGGTGGTGTTCGACATCAGCGAGAAGACCGAGGACTTTGCGAAGATGGATGCCGGCGTTCCTGAGATCATCGAGGAATACTATCTCAATTTCATCATCTATTACAGCAACCTCTTCAGCGGATTGCTCATTTTCCTGGCCGTCCTGCTATTCACCAGCCGGCTGGCACACCGCACGGAGATCATCGCCATGCTGAGCAGTGGCGTCAGTTTCCCCCGCATCATGTGGCCGTACTTCCTGGCAGCCACCCTGCTTGCATCCCTGTCACTTGTGGTGAACCACCGGATCCTGCCCGATGCCAACCGCATCCGGCTGGCATTCGAGGAGGAGCATATCCGCGCAACGTTCGCCGTTCGCGAAAAGGATATGCACCGGGAGATCGCACCCGGAACGATCGCCTATTTCGAGAGCTTCAATGTTCAGGAAAAGGTCGGGTTCCGCTTCGGCCTGCAGCAATGGAGGGAGGGCGAACTGGTGAGCCGCGTGGAGGCCGACCGCGCACAATATGACTCGGTGAGCGGCCGATGGACGCTCCACGATGCCATCATCCGTCACCTGTCACATGAAGGCGATAGCATTGTGCGCCACCCCCGGCTGGACACCCTGATACAGCTGAAACCATCGGATCTTGGACAGCGCTGGGAGACCGCCATGGCCATGGACTGGGAGGAGATCAACGCGTACATCGATGCCAAGCAGAAGCAGGGTGACGGTTCCCTGATGCCCTATGTGATCGAAAAGCATCAACGCACCTCCTATCCGTTCGCCACCTACGTCTTCACACTGATCGGTGTGAGCATCGCGAGCCGCAAGGTGCGCGGAGGAACCGGCCTCCACCTGGCCCTCGGCGTGATGCTCATCCTGCTTTACATCTTCGCCATGAAACTCACCACCGTTGCGGCCACCAATGCGGGCTTCGACCCCCTTCTGGCGGTGTGGCTGCCCAACCTCATCTTCGCAGGGGTGGGCGTGGGCATCTACCGCAGGGCGCCAAAATGATGATGGGATCGCAGCACCCTCCCGGATACCGTGCCATCAGGCCCAGGCAGACCCGAACCATGCTTGCGGACCAACTGCTGCGCCATGTCATGTCGTTCTCCTTCGCCGGGGTCGATCCGCCTCCGGGGATCGGTGTCCTCGACCCCTTCAACGGTCCGCACGGCGACGAGGTGAAGCGCATCGTGTCAACGTTCCATCGCCGCTTCTACAGCGATGACAAGCAGCGCGTCCTGATGCTCGGCATCAATCCCGGTCGCCTGGGAGCGGGCAGCACCGGGCTTCCCTTCACCGATACCAAGCGGTGTGAAGAGGACCTCGGCATCCCGGTGACCGGCCTTCGCACGCACGAACCCAGCAGTGATCTCTTCTATCGCGTGGTGCGTGCAGCGGGTGGTCCCGGCGTCTTCTTCGGCAGCGTCTATGTGCATGCCGTCTGTCCCCTGGGCTTCGTGAAGCAGGGGCCGAAGGGTGGCCTCATCAACCTGAACTATTACGATGACAAGGCTTTGGAGCATGCCGTGGCCCCGTTCATTGAGCGCTGGCTGCGAACATTGACGGAATGCGGAATGCGGCGCGATGTGGTGCTCTGCATCGGAACCGGCAGAAATGCCGACCACCTCACCCGGGTCAACGAACGGCTCGGGTTGTTCGGCCGCATCATCGCCCTGGAGCACCCACGGTATGTGATGCAGTACAAGGCACGTCAGCTGGAACTGTACGTGCAGCGCTACCTGAGTGCCTTGGACGAGGCTACCGCACCGAGGCAGCCGTGAGTTGCCAAGTCGTGCCACGGCCTTCGCAAGGGAACGCCCACCGGTGTTAATTTGCGACCATGGAACCCACCCGCCTGCATGACATCCCCGAGCATCAGCTCGCAGCCTATCCAAAGGACATTGCCATTGCCAGCAAGGTGGGGGACCGATGGCAGGGCATCAGCACCCGCGCCTTCATCGAACAAGCGGACCGCATCGCATTGGGCCTGTTGAGGCTGGGCATCAAACCCGGCGACCGTGTGGCCATTGCCAGTGGCAACCGCAGCGAATGGTGCCTGGTGGACCAGGCCGTGCTCCGCATCGGCGCCATCGGCATTCCGATCTACCCCACCAGCAGTGCCGAGGACTTCACCTATGTCCTGAACCATTCGGAAAGCCGGATATTCTTCGGCAGCAATGCGGAGATCATGGCCAAGGCGATGCAGGCCCGGGCAAGTTGTCCGGCCCTGGAAAAGTTGTACAGCTTCGACCGCCTGCCGGACCATGAGCACTGGGAGGCCGTGGCGGCCATGGCTCAGGACAGTGACATCCCCACCCTCGCCAACCACAAGGCCCGGGTGAAGCCCGATGACCTGGCCACCATCATATACACCAGCGGTACCACGGGGCGGCCGAAAGGGGTGATGCTGTCGCACCATAACATCCTGAGCAACGTGCTCGCCAGCATGACACGCTTCCCGGTGGACCATCATGCTCGCTGCATCAGTTTCCTGCCGCTCTCCCACATCTACGAGCGGATGCTGATGTACGTGTATCTCTATTCCGGGGTCAGCATCCATTTCCAGGAAAGCATGGATGACCTGGGCGACCGCATCCGTGAAGTTGCACCGGACGTGTTCACGGCGGTTCCGCGACTGCTGGAGAAGATCTACGACAGGATCGTGGCCAAGGGTGACGCGCTCACCGGGATCAAGCGCAGGCTCTTCTTCTGGGCGCTTGACCTGGGACACCGGTATGACGTGCATGGACGCAGCCCGTGGTACAACATCCAACTGGCCATTGCCCGCAAGCTCATCTTCAGCAAGTGGCAGGCCGCGCTGGGGGGCAACTGCCGCGTGGTGGCCAGTGGCAGCGCCGCCCTGCAGCCCCGTCTTGCACGGGTGTTCAATGCGGCCGGAATTCCGGTGATGGAAGGATATGGCCTGACGGAATCATCGCCCGTGATAACGGTCAACGACATGCGCAACGACGGCCTGCGCTTCGGCACCGTGGGCAAACCCATACCCGGTGTCACCGTTCGCATCGCCGATGACGGGGAGATCCTCGCGAAGGGCCCCAACATCATGCTCGGCTACTACAAGGACGAGGAGATGACGCGGCAGACGGTGGATGCGGATGGATGGTTGCACACCGGCGACATCGGCGAGTTCACTGCGGAAGGGTTCCTGCGCATAACCGACCGCAAGAAGGAGATCTTCAAGACCAGCGGAGGCAAGTACGTGGCACCGCAGGTGATGGAGAACAAGCTGAAGGCCTCCCGCTTCATCGAGCAGGTGATGGTGATCGGCGAGAACCGCAACTTCCCTGCGGCACTGGTGGTGCCCGAGTTCAACTTCCTGAAGGATTACTGCGAACGCAAGGGCATTCCCTTCACCAGCCGCGAGCAGGTGATCGCCGATGAGCGCATCAGGGAGCGCATCTTCAAGGAGGTGGCGGAGGCCAATGCGGGACTCGGCCAGTGGGAGCAGGTGAAGAGGATCGAACTACTGCCCCAGGAATGGACCATTGATGGCGGTGAGCTCACCCCCACCCTCAAGCTGCGCAGGAAACAGATCATAACCAAATACAACGCATTGGTGGAGCGCATCTATGCAGGTGCCTGAACAATGTTCACGCTACCTTCACAGCCTCTTGACACCACCATGCGCGCCGCCCTTCTCCTGGTACCGATACTCCTGCTGTTCAGCTGCTCCAAGGAACCCGGTGATGGTGGCCGGGCCGAGATCCGGGGAACCATACTCGAACAGGCCTATTCCCCAAGTGGGAATCCCGTTGGCGACCCCTATCCCGCCGTGGAACAGGATGTTTACATCATCCATGGTGACGGGGAGTACCACGATGATGACACACGCACCGGACCCAACGGGGAGTTCCGATTCCCCTGGCTTCGCAAGGGCTCGTACCGGATCTATGCCATCAGTGAATGTGACAACGACAACTGCCGGGAAGGCATCTATCGCACCGTGGAGATCGAAGGGCGTCGCGAGATCGTGACCGCACCTACGATAACCGTCGCCAATTATTGATCAATGCGCCTGCTGCTGCTGGCCCTGCTCCTTACAGGCGCTTCACTTGTGCGTGCACAGGAGGCCTTGCGCCCCTCAACGGATGCCGGCATCTGGGCTGGAATGGGCTTGCGGGCGGCGGCTCCAGCCTTCATGGAGGACATCCTTGGCACCGATCGGTACAAGCGTCTGGGCATCGCGGCGGAGACCGGATTCCGCACGGGCGACGAGCTCGCGGACGGCACCCAGGTATTCCTTGATGGCAGCGCACGCTACAAACTGGCCGATTGGATCAGTGTGGGCCTTGAACAGCGCATCGCGTTCAGGAGCGGTGAACGGAACCGACATCGGACCGGTCTGCAGGTATCGGTGGACAGGAAGTTCGATCGGTTCGAATTGGACTACCGCGTCATCCACCAGCATAATTACAGACCGTGGGGCGGGCAACGTGAAGTGCTGCGGAACCGGCTGGCTGTGACCTACAACATCCCCGACTTCAAGGCCGACCCCGAGCTGGCCGTGGAGTTCTTCAATTGGTTCGGCTTCCGGGGCATCCGTTACACCGGTGTGCGCTACCGTCTGGCCACCGGCATACAGGTCGTCAAGGACCAGGAACTGGGCATTGCCATCATCCACGACAGGGATACGCAGGTGGCCTGGCCCGGACAGCGCTGGATCCTGAGCCTTTCATATACCATCGACCTCCGCTGAACCATGCGCACCCGCCTGCTCCTGTTCGGTTCGCTGTTCCTGGCAGTTGTACTCGTCAGCTACCTGATGTTGAAACCTCCGGCCTCGTTGCCGGTATACCATCCCTCCCAGCTTGACCCACGCCTCGTTGACCCCTCTTTGAAGGGTGCCACCGGCGAGCATCACATCAAGGACTTCAACCTCATCGACCAGTTCGGTGGGCGGTTCACACTGGCCGACGCCGGAGACCGCATCATCGTGGCCGATTTCTTCTTCACCACCTGTGCCACCATCTGCCCGAAGATGACCGTGCAGCTGGAGCGTGTGCAGGCCGCCTACCAGAACGAGCCCCGTCTGCTGCTGCTCTCCCATTCCGTGACTCCCGAAATGGATTCGGTGCCGGTGCTGGCCGCCTACGCCGCCAAGCACAACGCCGACCCCGAACGCTGGCGCTTCCTCACCGGCGAACGCGCGCAGATCTATGACCTGGCCCGAAAGAGCTACTTCGCGGTGCTGGATGAAGGAGATGGAGGACCGGACGATTTCGTGCACACCGAGAACTTCGTACTGGTGGACCCGCAGCGCCGGCTGAGAGGCTTCTACGATGGAACCTCGCCCACGGAAGTGGACCGGCTCATCGACGACATCGCCAAGCTGTTGAAGGAGCTGGAGCGGTGAGCGGGCTACCTTCGCAGGCCCATGAACGTCCTTTCCGTCGAACGCCTCGCCAAACGCTACGGACCGCGTCAGCTCTTCAGCGACGTATCATTTGGCCTGGAGAAAGGCCAGAAGACCGCGATCGTGGCTCGGAACGGCACCGGCAAGAGCACCCTGCTGAAATGCATCGCGGGCGTGGAAACACCCGATGAGGGTACGGTCACCTTCAACAGGGGCCTGCGGGTGGGCTACCTGGACCAGAACGTTCAGATGTCCGCCAAGCACAGTCTGGTGGACGAGATGCTTGACCAGGACGACCCTGTGTCCACAGCGATCCGAACCTATGAGCATGCCATTGCCCGCAGTGCCGACGAACGTGACATGCAGGCAGCCGTGGACCGCATGGGCGAGCTCAATGCATGGGACCATGAGGCGCGGGTGAAGAGCCTCCTGTTCCGCTTCGGTCTGCGCGACATGGAACAGCCGGTGAACACATTGAGCGGAGGCCAGCAGAAACGCCTGGCCATGGCCAAGGTGCTGATCAACGCACCCGATGTGCTAGTTCTCGACGAGCCCACCAACCACCTCGACCTGAACATGATCGAGCAGTTGGAGAGCGAGCTGAACACCCCGGCGATGACCCTCCTGCTTGTCACGCACGACCGCTACTTCCTCGACAATGTGTGTGACGAGATCATCGAGATGGAATTCGGCGCCTTCACACGCTTCAAGGGCAACTACAGCTATTACGTGGAGAAGAAAGCCCTGCTCGATGAGGTCCGTGACGCCACGCAACAGCACCTCCGCGGACTGATGCGCAGCGAGCTGGAGTGGGTGCGCAAGATGCCCAGGGCACGCGGCACCAAA
>JBIJDX010000105.1:0-9579 GCA_044343855.1 Flavobacteriales bacterium | reverse complement strand
TTCTACATGGGCTATTCGGAGCAGATCGTCAATCCGCAGTTCGATCCGCTCAATCCCGACATCGAGTTCAATGAGGCCACGCGCACCCTCACCCGCGAGGAGCGCAAGGAGCGGCTGAAGGAATCGCGCACCTACACCAGGCGGCGGAGCATCAACCTCACCAATGTGCGCAAGGAGCGCGCCGCGGGCGCCAAGGAACAGTTCTTCGACGTGGAGAACCTCACATTCACCTATGCATACACCGACCAGGAGTACTTCGATGTGAACACGGCCTTCGAGAACACACGGACCTACCGGGGCGCCATCGCCTACCAATTCGACCCCAAGCCCAAGACCATCGAGCCGTTCAAGAATGTCGGACTGGTGAGCAAGAGCAAGTGGCTGAAGCTGGTGAAGGACCTCAACTTCAACGTCGGCTTCAAGCAGGTGTCGTTGCGTACGTCCATGGACCGCATGTACCTGGAGCGGTTGGTGCGTCCCAATCCCGACATCGAATCACTGCCGCCGCGTGCCACCTACAACAAGAACTTCAACTGGACCAGCCAGTACGGCTTCCGGTACGAGCTCACCAAGAGCCTCAAACTCGATCTCAACGCCAACAACCTTGCAGTGATCGGCGAGACCCCCGGCAGGGTGAACCCCAAGTACAGGGATGAGTACGAGCTCTGGAAGGACAGTGTGCTCACGAGCATCCGGGATTTCGGTGAGGTGACCCGCTACGACCACACCGTAGGTGTGAACTACACCCTGCCCCTGGACAAGTTCCCGATGACCGACTGGATAACGGCGAACACCGCCTACACGGCCGGGTACCAATGGGACCGTGCCCCCTTCACACAGGACACCCTGGGCAACACCATCCAGAACTCGCAGAACATCGCGGTGAACGGACAGTTCAACTTCGTGAACCTGTACAACAAGTCGAAGTACCTCAAGAAGATCAACGACAAGGGCAAAGGCAAGGCCACCGGCAAGGGCAAGGCACCGACGCGCAGCACGGCCGGCAAGGATTCCACCGCCACCAAGCCGGAGGAGCGGGAGAAGGTGAACGTGCTGGAGGGCCTGGCGCGTGTGATGATGACGTTGCGCACGGGGACGGTCACCTACAGCCAGACCTCGGGCACCCTGCTGCCGGGCTATTCGCGCAGCACCAATGCCCTGGGAATGGACAATTTCGAGGCGCCGGGGGTGGGCTTCATATTGGGGCAGCAGAACCATGACCTGAGCGGTGAGCTGGTGCGTGATTTCGCGCGCACGGCGGCCGGCAACGACTGGCTGGTGCGCACGCCCTCCATCTTCAATCCGTACACCAACACGCGCAACGAGACGATCAATGGGCGCCTGTCCCTGGAGCCGTTCAAGGGCATGCGCATCGAGGTGAGCGCCAACCGCACCATCGCGGAGAACCGCAGTTCGTTCTTCCGTTGGAGCGACAGCCTTGACACGTATGTGAACGACAGCCCGCGTGACTACGGCACTTTCAGCGTGAGCATGCTCACCTGGCCCACGGCCTTCGTGAACGACGATGGCAACTTCGTGAACGCTGTGTTCGAGCGGGTGCTGGAGTACCGCCCGCTCATCAGTGCCCGCCTCGCCGAGGGGAACGCCAATTCAGAGCTGGACCAGGCCACCGGCTACCATACGGGCTATGGCCCCACCAACCAGGACGTGGTGATACCGGCGTTCCTGGCCGCCTACACCGGCAAGTCCCCGGACAAGGTGAACCTCAACCCCTTCAAGCAGCTGCCGATGCCCAACTGGGACATCACCTACGACGGCCTTACCAAGATCCCGCTGTTCGCCAAGTACTTCCGCACCTTCACCCTGAAGAACAGCTACCGCAGCAACTTCAACATCGCCAACTACCAGACCAACCTGTTGTATGTGCCCGGTGGTGCCGAGGTGGATGCCGCCGGCAACTTCATCCCTGAGCGCCAGATCAGCGTTATCACCGTGCAGGAGGTGATGCGCCCGCTCGCCAGCTTCGACGCCACCCTGAAGAACAGCATGCTGCTGAAGGTGGAGTACAACCGGGACCGCAACCTCAGCCTGAGCCTCACCAATTACCAGGTGACGGAGGTGCGCGGCAAGGAGTACGTGGTGGGTACCGGCTACCGCTTCAAGAACGTGAAGTTCCCCTTCGCCGTGGGGGGCAACACCCCCAAGAGCGACCTCAACCTCCGCGTTGACCTGAGCCTGCGTGACAACGCCACGGTCATCCGCAAGATGGAGGAGCGACAGAACCAGGTGACCGCGGGCCAGAACATCCTTTCCATCAAGACCAGCGCGGACTATGTGCTCAACCAGCGCCTCAACATCCGCGCCTTCTACGAACGCGTGGTGAACACACCGGTGATCTCCACGAGCTTCCCAAGCGCCAATACCAATGCGGGCATCAGCCTGCGGTTCACGCTGGCCCAATGACCGCCGAAGGCTAAATTCGCCGCGCAACAGCACCCACCCCATGAACTTTCCCGAAGACCTGAAGTACACCAAGGACCACGAGTGGATCCGGATCGAAGGTGATGAGGCCGTGATCGGCATCACCGAATTCGCACAGGGCGAATTGGGCGACATCGTGTTCGTGGACATCAACACCGTTGGCCAGGAGGTGGCGCGCGAGGCCGTGTTCGGCACGGTGGAGGCCGTGAAGACCGTGAGCGACCTGTTCATGCCGGTGACCGGCACGGTGCTGGCGGTGAACGAGGCATTGGCCGACGAGCCCGCTGCGGTGAACAATGACCCCTACGGTGCGGGCTGGATGGTGCGCATCAGGATCGCGGACCGTAGTGAGCTGGATGCCCTGCTGACCGCCGGGCAGTACGCCGCCGTGGTGGGCTGATGGCGCGCCGTGCCTGGGCGCCGGTGCTGCTCTGGGCCCTGCTGATCCTGGCGCTCTGCCTGATGCCGGGGCGCACTCTCCCTCACTGGGACTGGGCGGACCTTCTAAGCCTGGACAAGCCCGTGCACGCTGTTCTGTTCGGTGTGCTGACGGTGCTGTTGGGACGGGCGTTCAGGTCGTCCGGGCTGACAGGACCCCTTTTGGCATGGTCGGTGCTGCTCTCCGTGGGCTACGGCTTGGCCACCGAGGCGATGCAGCAGTTGCAGGCCCTGGGGAGGCATGGGGATGTGAACGACGCCATCGCCAACACACTGGGTGCGGCGGCTGGTGCGGTGCATCTTGGGCGGCGCTGGAACAGGGAGCGGTCCGGTGGTTCGGCCAAGGTTGCTTAACTTTGAACCTCCGGGCGGGACATGTGTACCGCCTTGAAACGACACACTGATGGAAGCGCGCAAGAACCCCGAGGCCGAACTGGAGGGTCGCAAGACCAGCTTCATGTTCACCGGTCTGCTGGCCGGTCTGGCATTGACCCTGGTCGCATTCGAGTGGACCGCCTTCACGGAGAAGATGGACACCCTCGGACAGTTGGAACTGGACCTGCTGGAAGAGGAGGTGATCCCCCCCAGTGCTGCCCCGCCCCCGCCCCCGCCCCCCCCGCCCGCTCCCACGACCGTGCTGGAGATCGTGGAGGATGATGAGGAAGTGGTTGAGGTTGAACAGATCGAGCAGGAGGTGGACGACAACACCGAAGTACAGCAGGTGGAGCGCGTGGAGGAGGTGGTGGAGGAGGAGCAGATCTTCACCATCGTTGAGGAGATGCCCAGCTTCCCCGGAGGTGAGGCGGAGTTGTTCAAGTACCTTGGCAAGAACATCAAGTACCCGGAAATGGCCAACAGCGCAGGCATTTCGGGTGTGGTCTACGTGACCTTCGTGGTGGACAAGGATGGCAAGATCAGGGACGTGAAGGTCCTGCGTGGCATTGGCGGTGGTTGTGACGAGGAGGCGATGCGCGTGGTGAAGAACATGCCGGCGTGGAAGCCCGGCAAGCAGCGTGGCAAGTCGGTGACCGTTCAATACAACCTGCCCATTCGGTTCACGTTGAAGTAGGTTTTCGGAGCACTATCGAAAGGGGCCGGCCGGAAGGTTGGCCCCTTTGCTGTTCCATGGGGTTGGTGCTGCCGCCATCCTTAATTTGCTTGTACAAGCAAATAGTCATGAAAATGTCATGAGGGTATTGGGGTGCAACGGCTTGATAATCAAGTGGATGCCATTCTGGTGGAGGTGGATGGGCAAAAGCCTGGGGGCAGGCGCAGCGCTCGACATTCTGAATATCAGTGGATCGTGCGATCCATTCATTTGCTTGTACAAGCAAATAACACAAGCGTTCGTACAGGTTCCCCTGCTCCTTAAACCACCATCCCTGCCGCCACCGTTTCGTTCGTGCCTTCGTCCATCAGGATGATGCTGCCGGTGTATCGGTTCCGGGTGTACTTGTCGAAGTGGAGTGGCACCGTGGTGCGCAGTTGCACACGGCCGATGTCGTTCATGCGGATGGACGTGTCTTCCGCCTTTCGCAGCGTGCTGATGTCCATCTTGTACTTCACCTCCTTCACCATGCATCGCGCATCGCGGCTGGTATGTTTGATGGCATACTTGCCGCCGGGCTGGAGCGGGCGTTCGTTGAACCAGCAGAGCATCACATCCACGTCCTGTGAGTTCTCCGGCATGTTGTTCGGGCTCACCAGCATGTCGCCGCGGCTGATGTCGATCTCGTCGTTCAGCGTGATCACGGCGCTCTGCGGCGCGAAGCACTCCTCCACGTCGCGCTCGCCGATGTGGATGCTCTTGATGATGCTCTGGAAGCCGCTGGGAAGCACCTGGATGGGGTCGCCCTTGCGGAACACGCCGCCCGCCACGCGACCCGCGAAGCCCCGGAAGTCATGCCACTCGTCCGTCATGGGGCGCACCACGTACTGCACGGGGAAGCGGCGGTCGATGTGGTTGAGGTCGCCGGCGATGTGGATGTTCTCCAGCAGGTACATGAGCGTGGGCCCCTGGTACCAAGGCATGTTCGCGCTGCGCTCCACCACGTTGTCGCCCTTCAGCGCACTGATGGGGATGTAGCGGATGTCGCGCACCTCGAGCTTGCTGCTGAAGTCCTCCAGCTCCTTCTGGATGCGGGTGAAGGTGGCCTCGTCGTAGTCCACCAGGTCCATCTTGTTGATGCAGAACACCACGTGCGGGATACCGAGCAGCGAGGCGATGAAGCTGTGGCGGCAGGTCTGCTCCAGGATCCCCTTGCGCGCGTCCACCAGGATGATGGCCAGGTTGGCCGTGCTGGCACCCGTGACCATGTTGCGCGTGTACTGGATGTGCCCCGGCGTATCGGCGATGATGAACTTGCGCTTCGGCGTGGCGAAGTAGCGGTAGGCCACGTCGATGGTGATGCCCTGCTCGCGCTCCGCACGCAAGCCGTCGGTGAGCAGCGATAGGTCGACCTCCCCGGAACCACGCTTGGCGCTCGCGCGCTCCACCGCTTCCAGTTGGTCCTCGAAGATCTGCTTGGTGTCGTAGAGCAACCGGCCGATCAACGTGCTCTTGCCGTCGTCCACGCTCCCCGCTGTGGTGAAGCGGAGCAGGTCCATATCCAGGTAACCGTGAGTACTGCTCATAGCAGGTTGGTTTCAAGTTGGCAGGTTGGCAGGTTGACAGGTTGATCTTCGATCAGGGCAACCTGCAACAAGCCAACTTGAGAACCTGCCAACGTGTTCATCAGAAATACCCTTCCTTCTTTCGGTCCTCCATCGCCGCTTCGCTCCTCTTGTCGTCCATGCGGCTACCGCGTTCGGTCACGCGCGACGAAGCGACTTCTTCGATGATCTCCTCCAGCGTGCTCGCCGGCGAATCCACCGCGCCGGTGCAGCTCATGTCGCCGATGGTGCGGAAGCGCACACGTTTCATGTAGGGCTTCTCCTCCGGTTTCAGGCGCATGAAGGGCGAGTTCGCGTAGATCACGCCGTCGCGGTCGAACACCTCGCGCTCGTGGCTGAAGTAGATGCTGGGGATGGGGATCTTCTCCAGCAGGATGTACTGCCACACGTCCATCTCCGTCCAGTTGCTGATGGGGAATGCGCGGAAGTGTTCTCCGGGACGCTTCCTGCCGTTGTAGAGGTTCCAGAGCTCGGGCCGCTGGTTCTTCGGGTCCCACTGGCCGAACTCGTCGCGGTGGCTGAACACGCGCTCCTTCGCCCGGGCTTTCTCCTCATCGCGCCGCCCGCCACCGATCGCACAGTCGATCTTGTGCTTCTCGATGGTGTCGAGCAGGGTCACCGTCTGCAGCTTGTTGCGGCTGGCATAGTAGCCCGTTTCCTCCTGCACGCGACCGCTATCGATGCTCTCCTGCACGCTGCCCACGATCAGCTTCGCGCCGTGCGCCTTCACCAGCTCGTCGCGGAAGATCATGGTCTCCTCGAAGTTGTGGCCGGTGTCCACGTGCACCAGGGGAAAGGGCACCCTGGCGGGGAAGAAGGCCTTGCGGGCCAGGTGGAAGCACACGATGCTGTCCTTGCCGCCGCTGAAGAGCAGGGCCGGGTTCTCGAACTGCGCGGCCACCTCGCGCAGGATGTGCATGCTCTCGCTCTCGAGCTCCTTCAGGTGGGTGAGGCGGTAGGAATGCATGGTCTTCTAGTTTTCACCACAGAGGCACAGAGAGCACAGAGGAACAGCGATCATTTCGGTCACCAACCCCTTGTTTTCTTCGCGTCCTCTGTGCCTCTGTGGTGAACGCATGTCAGTGTTGCCGGATCCGCGGCAGGATGAAGTTCAACAGGTCGGTGGTGCTCGCCTCTTCGGTGCGGCCCTGGGTGGTGATGCGGATGGCAGGCGTGGGTGGTGCCTCGAAGGGTGCGCTGATCCCTGTGAAGTCCTTCACCTCACCGGCGCGGGCCTTGGCGTAGAGGCCCTTCACATCGCGGCGCTCACACTCCTCCAGGGGCGTGTCCACGAAGACCTCCACGAAGTCGGTGGCGCCGATGATGGCCTTCGCCTGCTCGCGGATGGCGATGGTGGGGGAGACGAAGCAGCAGATGGTCACCGTGCCATTGCCCACGAAGAGCTTGGCCACTTCGGCGATGCGGCGGATGTTCTCGGTGCGGTCGGCCTCGCTGAAGCCCAGGTTGTTGTTGATGCCCGTGCGCACGTTGTCGCCGTCCAGTACCATGCTGTGGATGCCTTGGGCATGGAGCTGACGTTCCAGTTCCGCCGCGATGGTACTTTTTCCGCTTCCGCTCAAGCCCGTCATCCAGATGCACAGCCCGTTCTGGCCCAGCAGCGCCTCCTTGTCGGAGCGCTGCAGCAATCGGTCGAAGACGGGATGGATGTGGCGCATGGTCGTTCGGCGTTCAATCCCCCAATACGTTCCTGGCGATGGTGACCAGTTCGCGGTCGGTGAGCGTATCCAGCTCGGATTTGTCGTAGATGGCAGCCAGTATCACACGCTGGGAGACCACCTTTAAGCACATGATCACGCGCGCCCCTCCCGACCGGCCGGAACCTTTCGAGCGTATGGCGAGGCGGACCTTGTACAGGTCTTTGCCAAGCGCGACGCCTTGTTTTGGCGATACAGAGAGGGATGTGATCAGGTCTTCCAGTTCAGTGACCAGTGAGGGGTACTTCTTCAATAGGCGTTTTGCCTGCCGCTGGAACAGCAGCGAGCTTTCAACTGCGAAGCCCACGCACCATGTCTTTGGCGCTCAAGAGTTTCGTGCCTTTCCGCTCGGAAGACTCGATCTCTTTCAGTGCAGTGGCGAACTCCCGGAGGAACTTCGCTTTTTTCAGGTCTTTGCCCACGTTCACTAGGCGCACATAGCCAAGTTCCTTGAGCACACGCAGGAACTCACCCCGCTTGCTCTCGTCCTCGAGCTCGATGATGTACTGTTCCATGGCCTACAAATGTAAGGAATGTGTGCGCCTATCTTCGCAACATGCCCGCCGCCGCCAAGCCCCATTTCATAGCCCTTCCCGATCCCCGCCCCATCCCCACCATCGACCAGGTGGGCATCGAGGAGCGCGTGGCCCGCATCAAGACGCGCAGCATCAAGAAGGAGACCAAGGTGCAGGGCATGAAGCTGGCCCTGAGCATGATCGACCTCACCACCCTGGAGGGCGCCGACACGCCCCACAAGGTGCAGCAGATGTGCTACAAGGCCATGCACCCGCACGACAGCCTGCCCGGCCTGCCCACTGTGGCCGCGGTGTGCGTATACCCGTCCCTGGTGAAGGTGGCGAAGAAGGCCCTCGAGGGCAGTCCCGTGAAGGTGGCCAGCGTGAGCACCGCCTTCCCCAGCGGCCAGGCCCCGCGCAATGTGAAGATCGCCGATACCAAGTTCGCCGTGAACGAGGGCGCCGACGAGATCGACATGGTGATCAGCCGCGGGAAGTTCCATAGCGGAGACTACAACTTCGTGCTGGACGAGATCGCGGCGGTGAAGGAGGCCTGCGGCGATGCCCGCCTGAAGGTGATCCTCGAGACCGGTGAACTGGGCACGCTGGACAAGGTGCGCCAGGCCAGTGACATCGCCATCGCGGCGGGCGCAGACTTCATCAAGACCAGTACGGGCAAGATCAGCCCCGCGGCCACCATGGAGGTGACATTGGTAATGCTCCATGCCATCCGCGACCATTACCTGAGTACCGGGGAGATGATCGCCATGAAGCCCGCCGGCGGCATCCGCACCAGCAAGCAGGCCCTGCACTACCTGATGATGGTGAAGGAGGAACTCGGCCCCGAGTGGCTCGACCCCCACTGGTTCCGCTTCGGCGCCAGCAGCCTGGCCAACGACATCCTGATGCAGTTGCAGAAGGAGGCCGACGGCCACTACCAGAGCGCGGATTACTTCAGCATCGATTAGGCCGCTTCCGATCCCATGGACAGCATCACCATCACCCGTCCGGACGACTGGCACATCCACCTGCGGGATGGCGGCGCCCTGGCCACCACCGTGCCGCATGCCGCCCGCTACCTGGGCCGGGCCATCGTCATGCCCAACCTGAAGCCGCCGGTCACCACGGTTAAGGACGCCATCGCCTACCGCGAGCGGATCGTGGCCGCCGTGCCCGCAGGCAGCACGTTCCAGCCGCTGATGACGCTGTACCTCACGGACCGCACATCGCCCGCGGAGATCGCGTTGGCGAAGAAGAGCGGCGTGGTCACTGCCGTGAAGCTCTATCCCGCAGGTGCCACCACGAATTCCGATTCCGGTGTCACGGCGCTGGAGCACTGCTTCCCGGCGCTGGAGGCCATGGAGAAGCACGACATCCCGCTGCTGATCCACGGCGAGGTCACCGATGCCCACATCGACATCTTCGACCGGGAGAAGGTCTTCCTGGACCGGCACCTGGCGCCCATCGTGCAGCGCTTCCCGGAACTGCGCATCGTGCTGGAGCACATCACCACACGCGATGCCGCCCAATTCGTAGCGGATGCTTCACCCAAAGTGGGCGCGACCATCACCGCGCACCACCTGCTGCTGGACCGCAACGACATGCTCGCCGGGGGCATCCGTCCGCACCTGTACTGCCTGCCCATCCTGAAGCGCGGCACGCACCGCGCGGCCTTGGTGGCGGCGGCCACGAGCGGCAACCCCAAGTACTTCCTGGGCACCGACAGTGCGCCCCATGCCCGACCCACGAAGGAGACCGCTTGCGGCTGTGCGGGCGTGTATACCGCCCATGCGGCC
>JBIJDX010000283.1:0-2925 GCA_044343855.1 Flavobacteriales bacterium | reverse complement strand
ACCGCCAAGCCCGAAGGGAACAACGTGCGACTGGAGTGGGTCACCGCCAACGAGCGCGAGAACGCCTACTTCACGGTGGAGCGGAGCACGGATGGCAACCTCTTCAGCCCCATCCTCGAGGTGCCTGGAGCCGGCTTCAGTGCCCTGCCCCTCTCCTACACCGACCTCGACCGCTCTCCGCTGATGGGCTTGAGCTATTACCGCCTGCGCCAGACGGACCTGGATGGCACCAGTACTCGAAGCCCCGTGGTGAGCGTCGTGATGGGCCGTGATGCGGTCCGTCCATTGAGCGTGTTCGTTGCGCAGGACCAGTTGAACGCACTGCATGGTTTCCGCTCGGGAAGCATCTATGAACTGCTCGACATGACCGGCCGTATCATCGTCACCGGGACCGTCCAGATCGAAGGCGGTCTTCGTATCTCCCTGCCCGTGCTGCAGTCAGGCGCATACCTGCTTCGCATTTCGGACGGTAAGCGTGCCGAGAGCGCGCGCTTCATTTACTGAAGAGCTGCCCGATCCGCCTGAGGGTGAAGCGTTCACCAGAGGCCAGGATCGGTGGATCCATGTTGAACAGCGTTCGTTGCGATGGTGGCATCGCAACATGCAGGGCTCGGCCGCAGCGGAAGATGCAGGGTGTTCGAACTGCAGGGTGCAGCCGGCAGGACCGATCGGATGGGAAGTTGGATGCATGCTGACCAAGGGGGCGTGAAGCGACGTGACCATTTACTTGCTTGTACAAGCAAGTAAATATTATCACCGAGCGAATTGCATATACCCTTGATTATCTCATTGTTGTATCCAAGCGATCAACGTCGTCAATACAACATACCATTCAAACTTATTATGTTGTTTTTCAATGTTTTATACTGTTCTATTATTTGCTTGTACAAGCAACCATATCCAGCTACTGCATGCCGAAACTGCCCCCCACCCCGCTCACCCATATTGCATCAAGCTCCCAAAAAGCCATCCAACGGGGTCTGGCCATCCATGAGCAGCTTGGGGGCGCATCACATCTGGGAACACCTCCGCTGAAAGAGACCGTCCACTCGAAATGCCCCCGCTGGCCGTTTCGGACAGCGTTGCCTGAGCGCTCATTCCTCCACCAGCACGGTGAAATAATGTTCCAAGGGATCGAGCTCGCGTTGAAGCACATCCAGCAGGGCGGTTCCGCGGTCTGCGAGCAGCGGCAGCATGTTCTCCCGGCGCTCCTGCAGGGTCCCTCCCGGCCGGAGTGCGGCAATGGTGGCATCCAGTCGGGCCAACCGATCACCCGCACTCCGTCTGGCCGCGCGCATCAGGGAACGCTCCAACCGTTCAAGGCCCCGTTGCGCAGCTGCCTCACGGGCATCAACCGCGCCACGCAGGGAGGCATCGGCCGCGGCAGCCACGGTATGCAAGCGTTGGTAGAAGGCATGCAGAGCAACGCGCTCCGCACCAAGCTCCGTGCGATGATGGACCGCCGCAGCAGCAACCTCCCGGCGAACCACCGCCGGATCCGCGAAAAGTGCCCCCGCATCCAGGCCAAGTTCCTGCCATTGGCGCCAGCGCTTGGCGGACAGGAAGGCGGCGCTTGTGCGCAACAACACCACCGGCATCGGGACCTGCACGGCTTGGAAGAGCCACCGCAGCTGGAGCCAGTAGGCCAATTCACCTGCCCCGCCGACATAGGCCATGTTGGGCAGAACGGTCTCCTGGAACAGCGGCCGGAGCAGCACGTTGGGTGAGAAGTCGGCCGGGTTCGCATGCAGCTCGGCGAGAAGCTCATCGGCGGTCCAGACGGGGCCTCCGTCCGATACACGGAAGCGGCCTTCCTCCTCCACGATGCGTCGGCGATGTCCCGGCTGCAGATGGAACAGGTTGATCGGCCTTGCGTGGGCCTGCCCGACATACCCAGCCGGCAGGCGTTCGTTCGCATACCGCACGCAGCGTTCGGCCACCTGGTTCACCAGCTCCTCACGCATCACGGGGATGAACAGGCGCTTCAAGCGGGGGTCATCGCCATCGAGGATCAGCAGGCCCTGGGCGCCGAACAGGCCGTGCATCAGCAGGCGCGTGGCCTCGGCGAGGGTGCTGCCGGGACGGTAACAGGAGCGGATCAGATCCGCATGGCGCGCTGCGTCCCACCCCCCTCCCAAAGCTTGGACAGCCTCTTCCACCGCAGCTTCAATGCCAAGCAGGGGCAGGCGTCCAACCGCACCACCGGCAGCACCCGGCCAATGGATGCGCCGGCCTCCCAGGTAGGCGTGGTCCACCTCGGCGCGGTCGTGGTCCTCCGTGGCCATCCAGAACACCGGAAGCACCGGGCGTTTCAGGCGTTCGCTCTGTTCGCGGGCCAGGCGGATGACATTGAGGATCTTGAAGGGCACATAGAGGGGACCGCCGAACAACACCAACTGGTGACCGGTGGTGATGGTGAGCGCATCAGGACGGGCAAGGAGCTCTATATTGGCGTGCACCGCCGAGGCATCCGTCAACCCGGCATACTGGTCGCACAGCACTTCCACGAGCACCTGCCTCGAGGCCTGGTGGAAGGAGCGGTGCGAGGCGGCATGCAGACCATCCTGATCGGGACCATGCACGAAATGATCGCGCAGCGCCGGATCGCCATTCAGGTAGGCCTGTACAAGGGGGGCCACCGTACGGCTTTCCCGGTATGGTATCCGCAGGATCTCCATGCGTGCGTAAATGTAGGTCGGTGCCCGTCCGGCCGCTGTCTCTGATGCCCGTCATTTTCATGATCCGGGTGGGGTCCTTAGTTTGGCTGCATGAAGCGAACGCTCGTATTGGCGGCGTTGATCTTCGGTGCGGCACAATTCATCCGACCGGATACCACCGTTCCCGATGGCAACCCCGCACTGGATGTCATCACCCTTACGCAACCCGACAACGAGGTGGCCTCCCTGCTCCGCACCGCCTGTTATG
>JBIJDX010000104.1:0-9605 GCA_044343855.1 Flavobacteriales bacterium | reverse complement strand
TGCATCACGGTGTTCACCGGCTGTCCGATATTGCGTACACGGCCCCAGATCCCATCGGACAGGGAGGTCATGTAGATGTCCTCGAAGTATTGGCCGGCTGCATCCTTCCGGCCTCCCAGCGTGCCCGGCCGCCGGGATGTGAAATACAGGGTGGTCCCGTCCGATGTCACCATCGGGCAGTAGTCGTGGGCCTCCGAATTGACCGTGGCACCCAGGTTGCGCACCTGCACATCCACCGGTGAGGCGACAAGCACTTTTGCCTGGCGGCTCATGGCCGAGAGTCGATCCACCTCATCGTCCTTCACCATGCGATAATTGAGCTTCTTGTAGGCGTCGTAAAGGGCGATCGCTTCATCAAAGCGCATCTCCCGGTGCCTGAGCCTTGCCAGCTCCATGTGCGCCTCCACGTGCCCTCCTTCCACAGCCCGCTCCAGCAGGGGTGCGGCACCCTCTCGCTCAGCCGGCAGGTTCACCATGCACATCGCAGCCTCATAGCCCACCTCCACGAAGGAGGGGTCCACGGGAAGGAGACGTTTGTAGATCTTCAACGCCTCCGCATGGTCACCGGCAGCCAACAGGGCCTTCGCCTGGTCAAGCATCTGGTTGTGCGGTCGCTTGTAGTTCACCTGGCCGTAGGAGGTCAGGGAGGCGACGGCGAACAGCAGCGGCAGAATGTATCGTTCCATGGTCATCGCAGTAGTGTAACGTCACCCTTCATCACCGTTTCCCTGCCATCACTGAAGCGGGCGTAAGCCTTCCAAACGTAGACATCCTGCTTCGCGGGAGCGCCCCTGTACCACCCATCCCAACCCACACGCACATCCTCGGTGACGAAGAGGAGCTCGCCCCATCGGTTGAAGATCTCCAGCCGGTACTTCTCAACGCCCTCGTACAAGGGAAAGAAATGATCGTTCGTATGGCTCGCGGGATCATAAATGCCATCCGTTGGACCGTCACTATTGGGCGTAAAGGCATTGGGGAAACGCAACTCCCCACTGGTCCTTCCGCGCACGGCCTGCTCAAGGAGGAACGTATCAGGGCAATTCCATTGATTGTTGGCGATGAGCTGGACGTCGAAGGTGCCCGGCGTCGTGTAATAATGCACCGGGTTCACCTCCGTGGAAACGGCGCCATCACCGAAATCCCACTGATGATCGGAAGCGTTCGCGCTGAGGTTATGGGTGAAAACGGGATCCGACGGAACGATCACATCATCCGGCTGAAGCACGAAGTACGCATTGGCGCGCGGACGCACCACGACCGAATCGACCTTGACAGCCGTGTTCACTGCACCTCCGATACCCATTGCGGTCAATGTGACGGTATAGACCCCTGGTACGTTGAAAATGTAGTTCGGGTTGTCCGCTGTGCTCTGGCCCCCATCACCGAAGCTCCACAGGTAACTCAGCCCCTGGAGGGAGGTGTTCGTGAACTGCACCGAAAGCGGGGCGCATCCATCGCCCTGGCCGAGGAACGATGCAGTGGGAAGGGGCGGCGTAACGGTCACCACCTGGCGGGCCGTGTCGCTGCAAAGTGCACCCACCACCACCAGCTCGATGGTGTACGTGCCCCACGTGGCATAGGTATGCGAACCGGGCGACTGCAGGGAAGAACCACTTCCATCACCGAAGTTCCACTGGTGTGACCAGTTGCCCGCACCGCTGGTGTTCTGCAGGTCCACGGTGGCATCCGGGTATTGCTGGTCGATCGGCGAGGCAAGCAGCCCAGCCAAGGGCACCGGGAGCACCGTCACGGTGCGGCTGAAGTTGGAGGTGCATCCGAATGCGGAGGTTGCTGTAAGTGCGATGGTCCGCTGCACGGGGAAGGGACCACTGTTCACGTAGGTGTATGACGGATCCTCCCCCACCAACGTATTGCCGTCACCCATGTTCCACTGAAGGGTGAGCGCCCCCTGGCTCTCGTTCACGATATCAAGCTCCATCGGTGAGCAGGCCTCCTCCGTAACCGAGAACAGGGCCTGGATAGGGGGATGCACCGTTATCACATGCCCGGTGGTATCCCTGCAACCATGTTCCGATATCACCTGGAGCGTGGCCGTGATGTCCACCGATGTGGAAGCGCTGTGGGAGTAGACATGGGATTGACCTCCGGGAGCAGCGACCAGTTGCTGGCCGTCACCGAATTCCCAAACGCACTGGACACCCCCGATGCTCAGGTCCTGGAACGGCACGGACAATGGCTGGCAGCCCTCGGTTATGCCGGGAATGAACTGTGCGAGCGGCTGTGGCATGACATGGATCACCTGGGCGGCCGTATCAGTGCAACCAAAGGCGGAAGTACTCACCAGGGAAACCGAACGGACCTGCTCTGAAACACCCTGGTTCATATACACATGTCCGGGTGATGCAAGCACGCCGAAGGTTCCGTCACCAAAATCCCACATGTGCTCCACGGCACCCACCGTGTTGTTGGTGAATTGCACCGGAAGAGGCGAGCAGCCCATGGTATCGGCAGTGAAGGCCGCAATTACCGGGGGATATACGACCACGTCACGCATCGTCGTACTGGTGCATCCGTGCTCGTTCGAAGCGGTGAGCATCACCGTGGATCCCTGCGCACCGGCACCTGCGTCGTTGGTCCATGCATGGCTGTGAAGCACCTCATCGGTATCCGAGGATTGTCCGTCACCATACACCCATGTGAATGAACCGCCCCCGATGGACAGATTGGTGATCTCCGCTGCAAATGGATGGCAACCAGCACTGTCGGATAGCTGGAACCGGGCCTGCGGAACAGGGAACACGCGCACTTCCATGGTGGCCGTATCCACGCATCCGAAGGCATTGGCACCGATCAGGGTCGCCACATGGACCTGTTCGGCCGTGGTGCCGTTGACATAGGTGTGGGAGGGTGACGGCCCCGTCGCAGTGATGCCATCACCAAAATCCCATGAATGGCTCACCGCACCGATCACCCCGGGGAATGCGATCGTCAACGGGCTGCATCCACTGTCCACATCCGCCGTGATATCGAACACGGGTGTGGGATAGACAGTCACCTGCTGGCTTACGGACGATTGGCAGCCCTCGTCGGAAACAGCGGTCAGCGTTACCGTCCGTGTCGCAAGGAAATAGCTGGTGTTGGTGAACGTGTGGTAGGGGGATGCCACCGCGGACGTGCCGCCGTCCCCGAAGTCCCACACGTAGCCATCCGCACCAGTGCTCAGGTTCTGGAATTGAACGCCCAGCGGCGCGCATCCCGGCTGTGCATCGTGGATGAAGGCCGCCTGCACACCTGGTGCCACGGTGATGTTCACCTCACTGGTATCAGCGCATCCGAAAGGGGACGCGGCGATCATCCGTGCCGTGAAGATGGTGTCCGCGATGCCCTGGTTGAGGTAGGTGTGGGACACGGCAGCGGTGCTGTAGGCCGTGCCATCGCCCATGCTCCATGTGAAGATCGAGGCCCCGGTGCTGGTATTGTCGAACTGCACCGTCAAGGGCGAGCAGCCCATCATCGGGGATGCCTGTATCACAGCCTCAGGACGCGGCTGTACACTGATCCATTGGGTGGAGGTGGCCCCGCAATAGGGGCCCGAGGCAGTGAGTGTGACCTGGTACACACCGGCAACGGCGTAGGCATGCGCCACCCCCTGCGTATCAGCCATGGTGCCGTCGCCGAGGTCCCATATGAAGCCTGTCATGGGGTTGCCAGCGGCAGTGGAGACGATGGGACTGAAGGTGGCAGCCTCGCCGAAGCACAGGTTCGATACCTGGATGGCCAGTGAAGGAGGTGCGAAGACCTCGACGACCTGCTCGGCACGGTGCGTGCAGCCGAGCGCATTGGTGACCACCAAGGCGACCGTGTAGGTTCCCGGAGCGGTGTAGGCATGGGGCTCCGGGACCAGGTCGATGCTCGATGTTCCGTCACCGAATTCCCACTGCTGCGAGAGTGAACCGATGGAGTTGTTGGCGAACGCGACAGTGATGGAGTCACATGCTGCGCTCTGGTCCATCGTGAAAGCGGCTGTCGGACTCTCCAGCACGACCACCTGCACGGATGCCGTATCCGCACACCCGGCCGAGGCACCCGCGATACCGGCCGTATAACGCACGGTGTAGGTGCCGGGCTCCTGGAAGGTGTGCTCCTGGTCCCCCGCGGCGGTGACCTGGAATCCATCACCGGTGCCAAAATCCCACTGGAACTGGTTGGCACCGCCTTCTGTGGTCTCGTCGAAAAAAGCGGTGCCGCCCGCGCATATGGTGAGGGGCGATGCGGACAAGGTCACGGACGGGGGCGGTACGATCTCAATGATGACCGATGCCGAGTCGATGCCGCAGTAGTTGCTGTCAAGCAGTGTGACCTCGTAAGTACCGATCCCCGGAAAGGCAATGGTGCGAGGGAACGTGGGGGGCCACGGCGTCCATCCGATGATCGAATCATGCCCCACCCCCCAGTGATCGCCGAGGTCCCACAGCTCATGCCGCTGGAAAATGTTGCCCTGCTGGTGGCAATTGCGTTCGGTGGTGTTCAGCAGGGTGACCTCATTGTCCGGCCAGCAAAGCAGTGTGGCACTCGCTGCGATGCTCGCATCGTCAATGTCCCAGATGCGGATGGGGTTGAACGTGGCCAGGCTGGCGCCTCCCTGCAATGTGTTGCAGGTGTTCTCTGCGGTCAGCCTCACGGTGGTCTCGCAGTCAACCGTGCCGGGCTCATACGTATGTGAGATCGTCTGCCCCCAGTTGGTGTGATCGAAGGTCAAGGGTGTGGTGCCATCACCGAAATCCCAAACGAAAACGGTGCTGGAGGAAACGTTGGTGCTGGAATTGATGAACTCCACGGCCTGCGGTGCGCAGACCTGGGTGAGACCACCGACCGGTATCTGGATGGAGGCACTGGTACTTTGCTCCATGACCAGCACACCCGTAATGGTGCATCCCGTGGCAAGCTCGGTGAACACCACGGTATAGGAACCCACGGTCACGGGAAACACGTGGCTCACCGTCTGGGGCGGCTGAAGGGAGGTGCCGCTCTGCAGGGGGGAACCATCGCCCCAGTCAATGGTGAACGCCCCGATCACATCGGGCGTGGCTACCAGCAGGGTGTAGGAGGTTCCTGAACAGCTGTACCAGTTCGGCGCATCAGAGGGCGCGCCATCATGGTCGTAAAGCCGGGGACATTGGGCATGCACCACACCGGAGAGGAGCAGCGCGGCGGCCAGGGATCCATATGTGAGCGTGCTCCTCAAGGTTTTTCCGCCCGTTCATACGTTGGGAGGGTCCGGAAGGATACGTGCCAGCTCCGCCGACAAGCGGGTTTGATGGGATGACCTCCTGAAGGGGGCATCCCACCGGCAACCCGGAAGGACCCGTTCGCGTTCAAGGACCCCTACCTGATGCACGGATGGAACAATATGACCTCGCGATCCTTGGAGGCGGACCTGCCGGATACGCTGCAGCGATGCGTGCCATCGACCTTGGCATGCGTGTGATGCTCGTGGAACGGGACCGTATCGGCGGCACCGGCATCTACAATGGCGCTCTGGCATCCAAGACCCTTTGGGAGATGGCCATGAGGGTGTCGGGCACCAACGAGCTCATGCGCAAGCGGGGCAGGGAACCACTGAGGCTCGAATGGGATGAAATGAACCGCACGCTCCAGGAGGCCTTGTTCGAGAGGAAGTACATCTATGCGTGCCACATGCAGCTACTCGCAGAGCGACGCAACGAGCATGGCGAAGCGCTCTTCACCTATGAACGGGGAGAGGGACGGCTGGCGGGGCCCCATTCCGTGCGGATCGAACGCGCGGGAAGCAGCAGGACGGTGGAGGCCGGCAACATCATCATCGCCACGGGAAGCCGACCCCGTGTGATGCGCGATCTTCCCATGGATGGTGTGAACGTGCTGACCAGTGACCATGTGTTCGACCTGGAGGCACCACCGGAAAGCATCGTGATCGTGGGCGCCGGTGTAATAGGCTGTGAATTCGCCACCATCTTCTCCAATCTCGGCCGCACCAGGGTGCATATCATCGACCGGGCCGACCGCATCCTTCCCTTCGAGGACGATGATGTATCCGAACTTGTTTCGAACGAATTGGAGCGACGGGGTGTCATCATCCACCGCAACGCCAAACTGGAGCGACTGGCGGTGCAGCAGGACGAGCATCCCGATGGCCAGGTGGCGTACGAGCTGTCCTACCCTGATGGGCGACATGAAACGGTCCGGGTATCCAAGGCCCTGCTCTCCATCGGCCGTGTGGCCAATACGGAGCGCATCGGCCTGGACCTGGCAGGTGTCGACCTTGACGACCGGGGCCAGCCCATCCTGCAGGGCACAGCAACATCAGTGGCGCACATCCATGTGGTGGGCGATGCAACCGGAAGCAACATGCTCGTGAACCTCGGCGAATCCGAAGGCAGACATGCCGTGGAGGTCCTGGCGGGGATGCGCGCGGATCAACCGGACAATGGGAACATGAGCACCATCATGTTCCTCGATCCGGAGGTGGCTGGCGTAGGCCTCAACGAACTGGAGTGTCGCAAGCGCGGCATCCCCTACCGGATGGCACGCATCGATTACAGCTGCCTGGCGCGCGCCATCGCAATGCGTCGCACACGCGGGTTCCTCAAACTGTTGGTGACCAACGACGATGCCATGCGCGTGATCGGCATGCGGGCCGTGGGCGAACACGCATCCAGTGCGATCCAGGCCGTGGCCCTGATGATCCGGAAGGGAATGCCGGTGCGTGATCTGGCGGAACTGCTTCATCCACACCCCAGCATCACAGAGGGGGTGCAGGAATGCGCCCGCATGCTCATCGGCACAAGCATCTTCAAGCCTGAAGTGCTCGGCGACAAGCTGCGGTGCACCCGCTGGTCACCGGCCGTGCAGACAGCCTAATCAAGGGAGGGCGGTCCCGGATCCTGGAAGGCCGGGTCGTTCACGAACTCCATGTCCGTGAGCGTGTGCAGGAAGGCGATCAGCTGGGCCTTCTTCTCTGGGGTAAGCTGCAGGCCACCCGTGGTGAACTTCATGTTCGGATCGACAGTGGTCGACGGATGACCACCACTGTTGTAGTGTTCGATGACCTCCTCCAGTGTCCCGAATCGGCCGTCGTGCATGTAGGGTGCTGTGAGGGCCACATTGCGCAACGAGGGGGTCTTGAACTTGGCCCTGTCCTGCGGCAGACCGGTAAGCCCTCCCAGGCCAAGGTCCGTCCATGCGCTTTCCGGATCGAGCCCATTGTTGCGCAGGATGCCATCGGTGAAGCGGCCTCCTCCGCTCGGATGGCAGTGGAAGCAGTCGGCACCACCCTGTCCTCCCGGCACATCGGGTGGGAACCCACCCTCCAGCGTGGTCAACTGGAACCCGAGCTGTTCCTCCGGGGTCAGTACCGTCTCGCCACGCTGGAATTTGTCGAAGCGGGAATTCCACGAGACCATCGTCCGCAGGAATTGGGCGATGGCCTTCGCGGTGCGATCCACCGTTACTCCGGGCGTTCCGAAGGCGCGTGTGTAAAGGGCCGGGTAGATGGGGTCCGCCTGCAGCTTGGAAATGGCGTCCTCCCACTCCTCGTGCATCTCGATGGGGTTCGTCACCGGTTCCAGCACCAGCTCCTCCAAGGTGGGCGCCCTTCCGTCCCAAAAGAAGCGCGGCTCCCAGGCAAGGTTCTGCAGCGGCATCGAATTGCGCCCCCCCTGTATGCCATCGATGCCCGTGCTGAAGCGGTTGCCCTGATCGGTGAACGCGGCGGCAGCACCATGGCAGGAAGCACAGCTCTGGGTGTTGTTGCCGCTCAAACGCTCCTCGTGGAACAGGAAACGCCCAAGCTTGATGCCCTCAACGGTGAAGGGATTGTCCGACGGGATGAGCGGCGGGGGGAATCCCGGCGGCACCTGGAACGCAAAGGGCGTTGGCTGGTATGCTGCACCACCGCCGGGATAGGGGTCGGGCCCCTCATGCCTGCAACCGCCCATGCAGGTGGCCAGCACGATCAGCGCCGGCAGCACCAGCGTCCGCACCGTGCGATCAACGGCGGTCGACCTGATCGATGGGACGTTCATCGGTGAGAGCCTTGAGAAAAGCAACAAGATCGGAACGGTCCTGTTCGTTCAACCCGAACCCGTTGACCAGCGGGCTTTTGTTCGGAGCCGGTTGTCCACCCCGGGCGAAGTGGTCCACCACCTCCTCCAGGCTGACCATCGAGCCATCGTGCATATACGGTGCGGTAAGAGCGATGTTGCGCAGTGTCGGCGTCTTGAACCTGCCATGATCGGCTGCGTCCAGCGTTATACGCTCCCTTCCGGGATCGGGCGAGTCCGTGTAGAGGCCGATGTTGTGGTAGCGATGATCGGTGAGGTCATGGCCGCTGTGACACGTGCCGCAACCCAACGCATCACTGTTGAACAGCTCCATTCCGTGTCGCTCCTGCTGGGAAAGAGCCGTTCCATCCCCCTGCCGAAAGCGGTCATAGCGCGACCAACCGCTGACCAGTGTACGTTGATAGTTCGCCAGTGAGCGCACAAGGTGCAGGGCGTTCAAGCGCTCACCATAGGCCAGCATGCTCAGGCTTGCGTAAGGCTCCTCATCGGCAAGCAGCGCAGCCGCCTGCTGCACGTTGAAGTCCATCTCGACAGGGTCGTGAATGGGTGCGATGGCCTGCTGCTCCAGCGTGGGTATGCCGCCATCACGGAAAAAGGCGGGATGCCAGGCCAGGTTGGTGAGGGGCGGAGCATTGCGCATTCCCAGTCGGCCCTCCACGCCCCGGCTCAATGCAATGGTATCGCTGAAGGCACGTTCCGGAAAGTGGCAGGAGGCGCATGCGATGGTGCCATCGCGGGACAGGCGGGCATCGAAGAACAAGGCCTTACCCAAGCGCACCGATGCCTCTGTCAGGGGCGCGCCAACGTGATCGGGCAACGGGGGGAAGCCGGCCGGCAACTCCAGCGCGAACGGCCCGTCCACCGGCTCCTGTGCAGGGGGCGCCGGCACATCCACGTCCCGCCTGCATCCCGCCAGCAACAGGATGGAACAGAGCAGGACGTGTGCTGAAGGCTTCATTCCACAGCCATGCTGAGCGTGATGTTGCGGGCCATCTTGAGGGCAAGGTCCGGCACGTTGCCGTGGTCCACGTTCTCCGTTGCCAGGTCTATGGCCCCCTCCACCGAATGGAAGAACCGCTCGACATCCACGGTTACACGCACCTCGGTGGTGTCACCAACGCGCACCTGAACGCCCCCCTGTGGTTCGAACTGAAGGGGCAGGTAGCAGAAGGACCTGCCCGGATGGAAGGCGAACGCAGACACCAGCGGAGCGGTGCTGGTGGGATCCAGGTCGTAGCGGCCCTCGAACATCGCGAAGCGATAGCCGGTGGCCCAGGTCCAATGCGTTCCGTTGTTCACGCTCAGGGGATGCCCGGCAGGATACAGGGCAGGGTCGGAGGTGTTCAACGCATCAGGCACACCCAGATGTGCACCGATACCGGTCCAGGAGCCGGGTTCCACGTTCCACGAGTGGCTCACAGGACCTTCGCCCAGGTCCATGTAGATGACGTCGGACAGGGACCTGGACCCCATCGGTCCCACGAGCTCCAATTCACCGAGGTACATCTTGAGCAACTCCACGGTCACGCGCTGGTCGGC
>JBIJDX010000282.1:0-2933 GCA_044343855.1 Flavobacteriales bacterium | reverse complement strand
GGTGCATGATGGGCGCGCTGCGCTTCACGCTGTGCAGCGGGTATTGCGCGCGGAGCTCCTTGTTCCTGCGGACCTCGCGTGTCTCCACCTCGTTGTGCTGCCGCAGGTGCTCGTTGCTGTTCAGGTACAGGTGCTCGCACTGCGGCACCAGGCGCTTGATGGTGGCCTCGTAGCTGCTCGTCCACAGCACCGTGGCGATGCCGCTCAGGTCGCGCGCCTCCTGCTGGCTGAACTTGGCGCCCTCCCAAATGGCGATCAGCTCGCTGGTCTCCCGCACGAAGAGGATCTCTCGGTCCTTCGGGTCCACCGCATCCGGGAAGAGCAGCAGGACCGTCTCCTCCTGGTCGATGCCCGTAAGGTGGAAAATGTCGCTGGCCTGCTTGAAGGGCATCGAACCATCGGCACTGGTGGGCATGATGTCGTTGCTGTGGAACACGGCCAGACCACCTTTCTCGAGGTGCTGGCGGAAACGCAGTCGGTGCTCACGATAAGTGGACGCGGAAAGCGGGGAATAGCGCATGGCGCGAAGGTAACCGGGATGGACGCCCCGCGGATGGCATACACGACAACGCAACCCTTCCATGCCGCCGATCACCGGCAGGGCCGGCGTTGGACGCCCTTGCCCCTCGAACTTTCTGCGGCCTACCTTTGTTCTGTACGCTGTCACCTGCCCGAACATCCATGAGCCAGTCCACGCCTTCCTACCCCCTCCTGGAGCGCATCATCCTGCCTGCGGACCTGCGCACACTTCCCGAGGAGCAGCTGCAGCAGGTGTGCACCGAGCTGCGCGACTTCATCATCGACGTGGTGAGCGTGAAGGGCGGCCACTTCGGTGCCAGCCTCGGCGTGGTGGAGCTCACCGTGGCGCTGCACTACGTGTTCAACACGCCCTACGACCAGCTGGTGTGGGACGTTGGGCATCAGGCCTACGGGCACAAGATCCTCACCGGCCGGCGCGAAGTGTTCCACACCAACAGGATCCACAAGGGCCTCAGCGGCTTCCCCAAGCGCAGCGAGAGCGAATACGACACCTTCGGCGTGGGGCACAGCAGCACCAGCATCGGCGGGGCGCTGGGCATGGCGGTGGCCAGCAGGCTGAAGGGCGAACAGGACCGCCAGTGCGTTGCGATCATCGGCGACGGTGCCATGACCGCCGGTCAGGCCTTCGAGGCGCTGAACCACGCGGGCGGTGCGGGTACCGACATGCTGGTGATCCTCAACGACAACTGCATGAGCATCGACCCCAATGTCGGTGCGCTGAAGGAATACCTCACGGACATCGCCACCAGCCACACCTACAACAAGGTGAAGGACGAGGTGTGGAACCTGCTGGGCAAGGTGAGCAAGTTCGGCCCCAACGCCCAGGCCATCGTGCAGAAGGTGGAGAACGCGGTGAAGGGCGCGCTGCTCAAGCAGAGCAACCTGTTCGAGAGCCTCAACTTCCGCTACTTCGGTCCTGTGGACGGCCACGATGTGGACCACCTTGTGAAGGTGCTGAAGGACCTGCGCGACATCCCCGGCCCGAAGATCCTGCACACCATCACGAAGAAGGGCAAGGGCTACGCACCGGCCGAGGCGGGCAGCCCCACGGTGTGGCACGCGCCGGGCCTCTTCAACAAGCAGACCGGCGAGATCATCAAGGTGGTTCCCAAGAGCCCCCAGCCGCCCAAGTACCAGGACGTGTTCGGCCACAGCATCGTGGAGCTGGCCGAGAAGAACCCGAGGATCGTGGGCGTGACGCCCGCCATGCCCACCGGCTGCTCGCTCAACATCATGATGAAGGCCATGCCCGACCGCGCCTTCGACGTGGGCATCGCCGAACAGCATGCGGTGACCTTCAGTGCCGGCATGGCCACGCAGGGCATGGTGCCCTTCTGCAACATCTACAGCAGCTTCATGCAGCGCGCCTACGACCAGGTGGTGCACGATGTGGCGCTTCAGAACCTGAACGTGGTGTTCTGCCTGGACCGCGGCGGCCTGGCCGGTGCCGATGGCCCCACGCACCACGGCAACTTCGACTTCGCCTACTTCCGCTGCATCCCCAACATGGTGGTGAGCGCCCCCATGAACGAGGAGGAGCTGCGCGACCTGATGTACACGGCCCAGCTGCCGGACCAGGGCCCCTTCAGCATCCGCTACCCGCGCGGCGAGGGCGTGATGACCGAGTGGAAGACGCCCTTCAAGGCCATCAAGGTGGGTACGGGCCGCAAACTGCGCTCCGGCACGGACATCGCTGTGCTGAGCATCGGCCACATCGGCAACCTCGCCGCAAAGGGCATCGATGCATTGGAGTCCGATGGGTACAGCGTGGCGCATTACGACATGCGCTTCGTGAAGCCGATCGATGAGCTGCTGCTGCACGAGGTCTTCAGCAAGTTCAAGCACGTGATCACCGTGGAGGACCATGGCCTGCATGGTGGCCTCGGCAGCGCCGTGCTGGAGTTCATGGGCGACCACGGCTACGCCGCCCACGTGAAGCGCCTGGCGATCCCCGACAAGTTCATCGAGCACGGCACACAACCCGAGCTCTACCGTGAGTGTGGCATCGATGACATCGCGGTGGTGGAGGCGGTGAAGGAGCTGCTTGGGGAGAAGGCCGTGAAGAAGGGGGTGCGGGTGAGCGCGTAAATTCGGCGCATGGCCAAGCGCGCCAAGCCTCAAGCTCGCTGCATCATCATCGCCGGTCCCAATGGGGCGGGAAAGACCACGTTCGCACGGAACTACCTCCTTCAAGATGCGGGCGTCGAGAATTTCGTGAATGCCGACTCGATCGCGGCTGGTCTTTCCCCACTGAAGCCGCAACGTTCGGTAAGAGCGGCGGAACGCTTACTGCTCCAGGAACTGGATCGACTTTCAGCGGCTGGCGAGTCCTTCGCTTTGGAGAGTACCTTGAGCGGACTCACCTACGTGGAACGGCTGAAGCGGATGAAGGA
>JBIJDX010000281.1:0-2937 GCA_044343855.1 Flavobacteriales bacterium | reverse complement strand
GCCCGGTACGGGGCAGGGGGGCGGTGCGGATACCGTTACGTTGTAGTCCTCCGTCTCACCGTAGCCGTAGTTGGCACAGGGGTCGATCGTGTTGCCGGCCGTGTTCCACACGTCGCGGATACGCATGCGCTTGGGACCCGGCGTGGGGTTGCAGGGCAGGCTCAAGCTGAACGAACCCGTTCCGTTGCTTCCGATGGAGGAGGTGGTGAAGCCCACGCGCTCGCCCGGGGTTTCGAACACACCGTTCTCGTTGAAGTCGATCCAAACGGCCACGTTCTGGCTACCGTACGTACCAACGGTCACCTGGATGCTGTAGCTCGTACCGGCCTGCAGCGTTGCGGTATGGTTGGGCAGCGTGTTGAAGAGGGTGTACGCCGGGTTCACGGGATCGGCTCCCGAGTTGTTGTTCAGCGTGGTACCCGTGATGGCCACATTGCTGATCAGATCACCGTCCGTTTTACCGAACGTATAGGTCGGCGTGCAGAGGCAGGCGATCGCATCGTTGTTGAGGCCCACGAAAACCGGGGTGCTGTTGCCCGTGTTGGGACCGGTAACGCAGGTGGACGCGCAATAGTACCAGCTGGCCGCGCTCTGGTTGGTGGTGACCGTGGTGGCGGTGGCACCGCTGATGGGCGTCCAGGGACCAGCGTCAGAAACGGTGCTCACGAACCACTGGTGCGTGATGCCCACGCCGGTGGGCGGGGTGGTGAGCGACAGGTTGAAGTTGGTGAGCGGGCAGGCCGTGGCCGCAGAGCTCAACGCAGCACCGGGCGACGGGGTTCCGCTGCAGGGAGCGGTGAGGCTCCAGGCCAGCGTGAAGGTGCCAGCGTTGCCCGCGTTGAAGTAGCCATCCTGCACCCAGTAGAGGCGCTGCGTGGAACCCGTGTTGTTCAGCCAGGTGGTGTTCTGGATGTCCGGATCGTCATAGCAGGCCAGCACGTTGGTGCCGGGGCATGCACCGCCCCAGGCCACCCGGTTCTCGCTGTCGTAGTTGTTCACCGTCTGTCCGATGGTGATGGAGAACAGGTTCGGGATGTCGATGTAGAAGACACGGTCCGGCGAGGTGTTGCTCTCGCAGCCCAACGGAACATCGTTCACGAAGCCCGTGGTGGTGCTGCTGAAGGGGCTGGTGAGGGTGGCCAGGTTCTGTGCGCTGAGGCAGTTCTCGCTCAGCGGCGGGCAGGTGTTGTTGTCCGTGAAGGTGCCCAGGCTCTTGTTGCACAGGGGGTCCGTTTCGTGCAGCAACTGGATGGCCACCTGGTCGTCCACCGTGAAGGGGCCGATGTTGGCGATATCGAAGTCCACCAGGTTGGGGATCACGGTGGCAGCGCCGCCGTTCACCGTGTAGCTCAGCGAGGTGGTCCCGTTGGGCGCGTCACCGGTGAAGAGCACTTCCACGGCGATGCTGAAGCTGTAGGTGGAACAGTCGGTGGTCACCGTTACGGATCCATCGGGGTCCACACAACCCGGGGTGCACTCCACCTCGAAGGTCCAGCTGGACTGGTTGCCATCCTGGCAGCTGTTGCCGCCATCGGAATCCACTTCCATGTAGATGGACTGGCCGAGCGAAGTGGCCGCGAGGCCCACCAGGGAGTTGACGGTGCTCGAAGCCAGCAGGGTGCCGGTGTTGTCCACGCCGTCGTAGATGCGAACGATGTCGCCCACCTCATCGATGGTGCCGCTCACGAAGGAGAGGGTGACGGTCTCACCCGGGGTGGTGGTGCTGAACGTCCACGACTTCGTCTCGTTGTTCTTGTAGCAGTAGTTCACCGTGGTGGTGGTGCCGCAGGTGATGTCGATGGGGCAGTTGGAGCTGAACTCACCGAGGCTGGCAGCGCAACCCAGCGTGCCGTTGTTCACCGTGACGCTCACGTCCTGCGTGGTCTGGAAGGGGCCCACGCTGGTAATGCCGAGGCCCACGCCGGAAACCGTGGTGGGGGCACCACCATCAACCGTGTACACGATGCTGGCCGATCCGGCGCCGCCGAGGCTGGTCACATCCACATCGAGGTTGTACTGGTTGTTGGCGCAGTCGTCCACCACCGTGGCGGAAGCTGCCACCGGCGTGCCGGAGCAGTTGACCACGAAGGAGAAGTTACCGAAGGCCGTTCCGAAACCGGTCACATAGATGTAGTAGGTGGTGGCCGCATTGGCGGTCCAGGTCACGGTGCTTTGTGCGCCGCAGCCGTCATCGTTACCGCCCACGCAGGTGAAGGCACCGCAGCTGCCGCCCATCACGAAGAGCTTGGTGTCGAAGCTGGAGGCGCAGAGGCTGGCGGTGGTGCTGCCGCACACGCCGGAGATGGTGTACCATACACCGCGGGCAGTGGCATCAGGCGTGCCGCAGGTGCCGCCGAACACCGGAGCGCCCGTGTTGGTGGCGAATTCCGTGGTACCCGTATACGTTGTACCGCAGGTGGCTGCCGTGGCGTTCGCGCAGAGGTCATTGGCAGGCGGGGGCGGGCAGGCCGTACCGCCGGTGAACGCGATGTCGTAATCGCTGGGCGGGTTGAAGCCATTAGCGCTGAACACGGGGAAGTAGTAGGTGCCCGCGGAGAGCTGGCCGTAGACGATGGTGAGGTTGCCATCGCCGCAGGTGGTGGTGTTGGTGGTGCCGTTGGCCAGGGCCTGAGTGCCCGTGCAGTTGCTGTAGAGCGGGCCGAAGTAGAACGGCAGCACGGGGGTGGTGCCGCACATGCTCACCGTGAGGCTCTGGAGGCACTCGGTGAGCGTCACCGAATGCCAGACCGCAGCTGCAGGAGTGGCTCCCGCATTGAGGCCGTCGTTGGCCGTGGCGCCATAGGTGTACCCGCTGGAGGTGGCGGTGGTGCCCGCGCTCACCGTGGAGGCCGTGGCGCTCGCGCACACATCGTTGGCCGGGTTTGCAGCGAACAGACGGGGACCTACCCAGCTGCTGGTGCCGTTACCGCCGCAGTT
>JBIJDX010000280.1:0-2954 GCA_044343855.1 Flavobacteriales bacterium | reverse complement strand
TCACCGCCTCGATGGTGGCGATGTAGGTGAAGGGCGGCACGATGACCTCATCGCCGTAGCCCACACCGCAGGCCGCCAGCATGGTGCTCACCGCGGTGCTGCCGCTGCTCACGGCCAGTCCGTACCTGGCCCCGCAGAACTTGGCCACTTCGGCCTCGAAGTCCTTGGCCTTCCAATGGCCCTGGCGCTGGGCATCGTGGTTGAAGCGGAACAGGACGCCGGTGTTCAGGACGTCCATCACCTCCTTCTTCTCTTCATCTCCAAAAAGTTCCGTGCCGGGCATGGTGGAATGGGTTGTGGCGCAAAAGTAGCAGGCCGCCGCCGGTCCACTGACGAACATCAGGGTGTGTGACACGCCGCAAGGCTACCTTGTGCACAATCTGATAACCGCCCCTTTGTGGGCACAAGAACCAAAGGGGATGGGACAACTGACCGGGAAAGTGGCGTTGGTGACCGGGGCCGGATCGGGCATCGGTGAAGCGTGTGTTCTGGCGCTGGCAAGGGAGGGCGCCAAGGTGGTGTTGAGCGATATCGTTGGAGAGGATGCCGACCGTGTGCTGAAAGCCGTGCAGGAACTGGGGGGTGACGGCATCGTGGTGCGCAGCGACGTGAGCCGTGCCATGGACAACGAGCATCAGGTGCGCATCGCGCTGGAGGCCTACGGCCGTCTGGACATCGCGGTGAACAACGCAGGCATCGGCGGTCCGGCGGCGCTCACAGGCGACTATCCGCTGGACGGCTGGGAACAGGTGATCAACGTGAACCTGAACGGTGTGTTCTACGGCATGCGTTACCAGATCCCGGCCATGCTGAAGAGCGGCGGCGGAAGCATCATCAACATGAGCTCGATACTTGGGCAGGTGGGCTTCGCCACGGCCAGCGCCTACGTGGCCGCGAAGCACGCCGTGGTGGGCCTCAGCAAGAACGCCGCCATGGAGTATGCCGCCCAGGGCATCCGGGTGAACAGCGTGGGACCGGCATTCATCCGCACACCGCTGCTCACCAAGCACCTCACGGAGGAGCAGCTCACGGGCATCGCGGCCATGCATCCCATCGGACGGCTGGGAAGAGCCGAGGAGGTTGCCGAACTGGTGCTCTGGCTCGCGAGCGACAAGGCCAGCTTTGTCACCGGCAGCTACTACGCGGTGGACGGAGGGTACCTGGCCCGCTGATGTATTGTCACCGCAGGGTATGGAATGAACGCGATGGCCCTGGCCGCCGCCCGGGTTCGTTACCTTACCCGTGTGAACAAGACCCTCTTCCTCCCATTCGCCGCCATGGCGGCCCTCTTCTCCGTGGACAGCCGCGCACAAGGCTGCAGTGATGCGGGCGTATGCACTGCCGGGCCCCTCGGCGAAATGCCCTCGTTACCGGACTCGGTCGGCACTGCCGAAGAGCCAAGGCACTACGCGCGACTGACTTTCAGCTATGCCGTCGGCGAACGATCGACCACGGTGCTGCAGGTGATCCCGGAGGTCGGCTTCGGCATCTCCGATCGCTGGGGGGTGCAGTTGCGGGTGCCGTACATGAGCATCGAAGGCGACCTCGGCAACAACAGCGGTGTGGGCGACCCCGTGATCACCACGTCCTACGCCGTCATCAAGGAAGACACGAGGCGGCTGGACGCAATGGTGGGTGTGAAGTTGAACTCCGGCAACGCGAACGATCCATGGGAGGGCATCTCGACCGCCCAGACCACCCGCAGCCTGCCCATGCCCTACCAGACCAGTTTGGGCACCACCGACCTGCTGTTCGGGGTGAACTACCGCTACAAGCGGTGGACCGGTGCCCTGGCCTGGCAGCATGTGCTGGTGCAGGAGAACAAGAACGACTTCCTCCATCTCAACTGGTTGGATAACGCCGCTGGCCGCGCCTACTTCGAAAGCGCCGGTCTTGAGCGCGCGGACGACGCGGTTGCCCGGTTGCTCTATGCCATCCCCATCGGCAGGCTAACCATCCAGCCGGGCATCCTGGCCATCATGCACCTGGGCCAGGATACGCGGGAGCGGCCGCTCAGCTTTGGCACAAGCGAACGCATCGCTATCGATGGATCCGAAGGCATGACGCTCAACCTCACGCTCGACGCGGGCTATCGGATCAACGACCGCTGGGCGGTCGAACTCACCTACGGCTCCCCACTGATCGTCCGCGAGGAGCGCCCCGATGGCCTGACCCGCAGCATGGTACTGAACGCCGGCATGCGCCATGCGTTCTGATGGCTATCGCGACCTGAGTTTCCGCAGCTGCCGATCACCTTACGGACGTGAAGGAACCACCGCTACACGTTGCATGCGCGACATAGTGAAAGGGTTATGGAGCAATGGCGAAGGCTCGCTCAAACTCGCCCCATTTACTGTTCCCCCTCTTTACTTCGCACCATGAAGAAGCGTCCACCCAGCGGCATGGGCGGCCTGGTGTACAGCACCAACCGCGCAACCACCACCGCCAGCAACCCGGCCACATTGCCGCCCCAGCAACAGGATCTGCGCATCCACCTGGACCGGCTGAAGGGCAATAAGGAGGTGACGCGCGTCGTGGGTTTCGTGGGCAAGGACGCGGACCTGGACGAGCTGGGCCGCGCGCTGAAGAGCAGGTGCGGCGTGGGCGGCAACACCAAGGATGGTGTGATCCTGCTGCAAGGCGACCACCGCGACAAGGTGCTGGCCTACCTCACCGAGAAGGGATACAAGGCCAAAAAAGCGGGAGGATGATCACGGGTCGCTTGGAGGCGGGGGTGTTGCCACATCCCATGCCTCCAGTAGCGTACGATCTCCCTTTCGGAGGATCCTAAGGCAGGCTGCACCAATAGGAGGCGCGCTCGGGGTCCAGCACCTCGAACAGCGGCAGTTCCATACCGGGCTTCACCAGCAGCAGTTCCCACGGGTCCGCCACTTCCAGCAGGTGCGCTCCTTGGGCGGTCACCTCGAAGGGCAGCGCGCGATCGTGGGGTTTCT
>JBIJDX010000103.1:0-9683 GCA_044343855.1 Flavobacteriales bacterium | reverse complement strand
CGGCTTGGTCGCTCACTTCGCAAGTGCCTTCACGCCGGGCTGGTTGAACGGCATCCTGCTGGCGCTCCTGCTGGGCATGGTGGTGGGAAACCTGGTGAAGCTTCCGACAGGGCTGCAGCCGGGGGTCAGCTTCACCAGCGGCAAGCTGCTGGAGTTGTCCGTGATATTCCTGGCCTTCGGCATCGACTATGGCCATATCGCTGCATTGGGGATGGGCTCCTTCATCATCGTGGTGGTGATGGTGGTGAGCATGGTGCTTCTGTCGTTCTTCCTGGCGCGGCAGGTTCGCTGTCCGGGCAGCACCGGCTGGCTGGTCGGCTTCGGCACTGCGATCTGCGGAAGCAGCGCGATCGCCGCACTGGCCCCACGCGTGGCCAGGAACAAGGAGGATGTGGGCATCGCCATGGCGGTTGTTAATCTTTTCGGCAGCATGGGCATGATCGCACTGCCCTTGGTGCTTGTGCACGTTCCGCTGAACGAAACGCAGTTGGGCATTCTGATCGGTGGGACGCTTCACAGCGTGGGTAATGTGGTTGGTGCGGGCTATGCACTGGGCGATGGGGTGGGGGGGGTGGCCACCACCATCAAGTTGGCGCGGGTGGCCATGCTCAGTCCTGCGCTGATCCTCTTCAACTACCTTGTGAACCGTGGCGAGGCCCGCGGCTGGCTTTCACACCTTCAGTTGCCTTGGTATCTGTGGGGCTTCCTGGGGATCACGCTCATCACGAGCGTGGCTTCCGTTCCGGTGCGCCTGACGGGTGGCATGGAGCTCGCTGGCAAGCTTGCGCTCACCATCGCATTGGCCGCCATCGGACTGAAGGTCAGCTTCGCGCAGCTCTATCGCTCCGGTCGTCAGGGCTCGGTGTTCGGCCTATTGGTCCTTGCGGCTCAATTCGTGCTGCTTCTTGTGCTTATGGCCCTGGCCTGAGCCTTCCGTTCAAGGGAAACCGATACTGACGTTCGTCATGGATGCCGCCACTGGGATGACGGATCTTCCCGGGAAATATGATGCTGATGCGTGCCCTGATGTATCTCGTTCTGTCCGTCTGCAGCCTGTTCCAGCCGCTGGTGGCTGCCGTTCCTGCTTCTCCTCCAGCCGGTGCCACCGTGCAGGTGGTGCTGCATATCGAGGGCCTCGATGATGCCGCAATGGGCCGGATGATCGCCGAGGTGGGTCGCGACCGCACCACCACCATCGAATACAGCTGCACGTGGAGCGGCGTCCTGGTGGTGCGTTTCGTTGATGCACCGGTGAGTGAGCGCGCCGATGCGGTTACGATGACCCGACGCATCCTGAGCAAGGCGGGGATCGTGCAGGGCGTTGAGTTCCTGCATATCAAACTGGAGGCGCAGGGACCGGGCAAGTGCTGAGGCGGTCACCGCTGCACTGCGATGCCGCTGATCTCCACGTTCACCCCGCGGGGAAGTCCCTTCACGGCATAGGCTTCGCGCGCTGGCGGCACCTCCCCGAAGTAGCTGCCGTACACATCGTTCACCGCCGCGTACAGGGTCATGTCGCTCAGCAGGATGGTCACCTTCACCAGGTGCTCGTAGCCCAGTCCGGCGGCGTTGAGGAGTCTGCCGATGTTCTCCATCACTTGGCGTGTTTCGGTGGCGATATCATCGGTTTGCAGGCCACCCGACTCATCCAGCGCGATCTGTCCACTTAGGAATACGAGGCCTCCGGCAGCGATGGCGGGCGTATAGGGGGCGATGGGCTTGGTTGCGTTCGGGGGGTGGATGGCTTGTTTCATGACGCGAAGATGCAGGGGAACAGGCAGAACGGAGCGTTCCGTGTGCTTGCATTCATGTTGTTGCTTCTTCCATCCCTCAGTGCACATTCTTCATTCCAACTCCTTCTTCACACCATTCCTTCATTCTCCGCAGGGGTAACTTCGCCCCATGAACCAGCAACCCCTCATACTTGTCACCAATGACGATGGCATCTTCGCCCCAGGGATCCGTGCTTTGGCCGAGGAGATGAAACCCTTCGGGCGGGTGATGGTGGTTGCCCCGGACAAGCCGCAGAGCGCCATGGGCCATGCGATCACCATTCACAGTTTCCTGCGCCTGCAACGAGTCGATCTGATGGACGGTGTGGAGGCCTGGAGCTGCACCGGAACCCCGGTTGATTGCGTGAAACTGGCCATCTACAAGTTGCTCGGAGGCAACAAACCGGATCTGCTGGTCAGTGGTGTGAACCACGGTGCCAACATCAGCATCAATGTGCTCTACAGTGGCACCATGAGCGCCGCGGTGGAAGGTGCGATGGAGGGCATCCACAGCATCGGTTTCAGTCTTATGGACCATGCCATCGAGGCCGACTTCAGCCAGGTCCGGCAGGTGATCCGAGGCGTGGTTGCCAACACGCTGAAGCACGGCATGACTGCAGGCACCTGCCTCAATGTGAACATCCCCCGCAACGATGGCGCACCGCTCAGGGGGATGCGCGTGTGCAGGCAGGCGAAGGCCAACTGGGAGGATGAATTCGAGACCCGCCTCGATCCAGGCAACAGGGAATATTACTGGTTGCGCGGTGAGTTCAAGAGCGATGACCACGGGCATGATACCGATGTATATGCCGTGAACAACCGCTATGTGAGCATCGTGCCCACCCAGTTCGACCTGACAGCGCATCATGCCATGGCCGACCTGAACACCTGGGACCATGCGTTGGGATAGCGTGGGTGCCGGTGCGCTGCTTGGGTTGATCGCACCGCTGCTCGGCTTCTTCGGCTACGCGGCGATGTACGTGGGAGCCATCCGTCCGCATGTGGACCTGCCCTTCTTCATCCATGACATGTTCCTGGGCACCCGTGAGTTCCAGGCACCTGTGCTGACGCTTTCGCTGTTCGCCAACCTCGCCCTCTTCTTTGCGCTTGACAGATGGAAGCTCTACAGGGCCATGCGCGGGGTGATCACCGCCACATTCCTGTATGCCTTGGTGATCGTACTGTTGCTCTATGTGTTCTGATCCATGGGCAAGCGCGTGTATATCATTGCCGGCGAAGCGAGCGGCGACCTGCATGGGGGGAACCTGGTGCGTGAGCTGTTCAAGGTTAGCCGATCGGACCCATCCAGCGCCTCAGGCTCCGACCGGGAGGATCGGCCGCTCACCATCCGCGCCTGGGGTGGCGATCGCATGGCCGCCGCAGGCGCCGAGGTGGTGAAACATTACCGAGACCTCGCATTCATGGGCTTTACGCAGGTGGTGATGAACCTCCGCACCATCCTTCGCAACATCGACCTGTGCAAGCAGGACGTTGCGGCCTTCAAGCCCGATCTCCTTGTACTCATCGACTACCCCGGTTTCAACCTGCGGATTGCGGAATGGGCCCATGATCAGGGCATTCCCGTGCACTACTACATCAGTCCGCAGGTGTGGGCATGGAAAAAAGGCCGGGTGCACAAGATCAAGCGCGTGGTGGAAAGGATGTATGTCATCCTGCCGTTCGAACGGGAGTGGTATGCGCGTTATGGTCAGGAGGTGGAGTTCGTGGGGCACCCCTTGTTGGACGCCATCGACCGGGAGGGCATGGCCCCGTTGGCACCCCTGCCCGGTTCGGACGGGCGTCCGGTGGTGGCCTTGCTTCCGGGGAGCAGGCGGCAGGAGTTGGCACGTATGCTGCCCCTCATGGTGGCCGTTGGCAGAAGGTTCCCTCACCTGCATTTCGTGATGGCGGCCGCCCCTTCATTGCCGGTTGAGTTGTATGCGGAGGCCATCGGTGATGCGCCAATAACCCTGGTGCAGGGCCGCACCTACGACCTGCTGCGCCATGCCCGGGCAGCGCTGGTCACGAGCGGGACCGCCACGCTGGAGACGGCGCTCTTCGGGGTGCCGGAAGTGGTCTGTTACAAGAGTGGAGCCCTTAACGTCTGGATCGCCCGGCGGTTGGTTGACATCAAGTTCATCAGCCTCGTGAACCTGATCATGGACCGGGAGGTGGTTCGCGAGCTCATCCAGGGCGAATTGACAGTGGACACCCTCAGTGCCGAGTTGGAACGCCTGCTGGCCGATGGTCCATATCGGGAGGGCATGCTCGCGGACCTGGCCGAACTGAGGATCAGGCTGGGTGGGCCGGGGGCATCCGCGAAGGTGGCATCGATGCTGTGGAAAAGTCTGTGAGCGGCACCGGGAAGGTGGCCTTGACGGGCGGGTACCTTTGACCTGAGCACGATGAGCATGAGGTTTGCATACACCCTGTTGATGGCCTGGGTGCCGTTGATGGCCCAGGCACAGGATGCCGCTCTTGATCGGACGATGCAGATAGGGCTGTTCCGCGACCGGTCGATCTCCAACGTGGTCATCATCGGTGGTCGGGGCGGTTGCACCGTATACGCGGACGGAACATATCGCGGCGAGTTGGGTGCCACTGAGGAGTTGAAGGTGAGCGTGTCGGGCGGTAAACTTGAAGCGGGGTCATTGAAGCTGTCTATCACTGGCGCAAAGCAGCTGGAATTCCATTGCTCCGGTCCCACTGAACACCTGCGTGTGCGCGTGCCCGGAACAAAGGTCCTGGAGCGCGGTTATCACGGATCGTTGGTCCTCTCGCCGGCCGGTGGGTCATTGCAACTGGTCAACAGGGTGCCGTTGGAGGCATACACAGCGGGCGTCGTGCAGGCGGAAGCGGGAAGAGGGCATCACAGGGAGTATTACAAGATACAGGCCGTAAGCTGTCGCACCTATGCGCTTACGAACCAGCGGAAGCACCTGATGGATGGGTTTGAGCTCTGTGATGGTGTTCATTGCCAGGTATATCATGGTCGTTGCCGGAGCGACAGCATCCAGAAAGCCGTGGATGCCACCCGCAGCCTGGTGCTGGTCGATGCGGACATCCGCATCATACATGCCACGTTCCACAGCAATTGCGGTGGTGAAACGGTGAATGCCGAGGACCTCTGGAGCAAGAGTGAACCATACCTGCGCGCCACCCGCGACACGTTTTGTCTCGGCGCACCGCACGCCAAGTGGAAGAAAACCCTCTCACGCAGTGAGTGGTTGGGCTACCTGAAGCGTCGCCACGGGCTTGACACCGCGGACAGTACACGTCTGAACGCCGTGCTCCACCACGAGCCACAGTGCCGGGACCTGTACCTGGGCAATACGATGCCCGGCATCCCGTTGAAGCACGTCCGCGAGGACTTGAAACTGCGTTCGACCTTCTTCAGTGTGCGAAGCGAAGGAGACAAGGTTGAACTCTCCGGCAGGGGGTTCGGGCATGGTGTAGGCCTTTGCCAGGAAGGTGCTATGCGGATGGCAAAGGCGGGACGCAGCTACATGGACATCCTGCACCACTATTTCACCGACGTGCATCTGGTGGAACTCTCCACATTGGATTTCTTCAAGGAGGAACGTGCCGCACCTCCAGTGGTGCCTTCCAAGGTTCAGTAGCCGAACGCTCCCGGTCCGTCATTCCCCATGGTGTCTATCGTGTTCCATCGACGATGGAGGGGCCGTGCATTGATGCTGGATGCTATCCATCATGTACAAGGCAGTTGCACTGTCCAATGGGTGTAGGCCTACCTTCGTCGCCATGCCCCAGGCGCGTATAACAGTCAACGACACACAGGACCGGATCCGCAACGGTCATCCTTGGATCTACGGCACCCAGATAGTGCGGGAGGAGGGGACCTACGAACCCGGCGACGTGGTGCAGGTGGTGGATGCACGCCGCCGCCCTCTGGGTCAGGGCTATATCAATCCGCGATCGATGATCCGGGTGCGGTTGCTCAGCAGCGATCCCAGCGCACGCGTCAACGCATCTTTTATTGAACAGCGCATTGCCGATGCATGGGCATATCGCAGGCGTATGGGTTACGATGGCAGTTGTCGCGTGGTGTTCGGGGAGGCCGACCGCCTGCCTGGCCTGGTAGTGGATCGGTTCCATGACATTGCCGGAAGCGGACAGGTCGTGCTTTCCGTTCAATTCCTCACCCTGGGAATGGAACGATGGCGGATGGTGGTGCTCAAGGCGCTTCAGTCCTTGCTGGAACCATCCGGCATCTATCTCCGCAATGACGTCCCCATACGCGAGAGGGAGGGCCTTCCGCTGGAGAAGGGCTTCGCCGATCGCACCTGCCGCACCGACCTGGTCATCGGAGAGAACGGGCTCAGGATCCATGTGGATGTGGCCGGGGGACAGAAGACGGGCCACTTTCTGGACCAGGTGCAGAACCATGCAGCAATGGAAGGGATAAGCAGGGGTATGCGGGTGCTTGATTGTTTCACGCATACCGGTGGATTTGCCCTGCATGCAGCCAGATACGGTGCGGCGGATGTGGAGGGGATCGACATCAGTACGGAGGCAGTGTCCATGGCCTCACGCAATGCCGCATTGAACGGTCTCGACAATTGCCGGTTCAGACCGGCGAACGTGTTCGACCATCTCACCGAGGCCAGCCGCAGTGGCCACCAGTGGGATGTGGTGGTTCTTGACCCGCCGGCATTCGCCAAGAGCAAGGGTGCGGTGGAGAACGCTTTTCGCGGTTACAAGGAGATCAACCTGCGTGCCCTCAAGTGCATTCCTCCCGGTGGGTTCCTGGTCACCTGCAGTTGTTCCCAGCATATGACCCCGGAGCTCTTCCGACGGATGGTGCGTGAGGCTTCACTTGACGCGGGTCGCAGTGTACGGGAGATACGTTATGGCACACAGCCACCTGACCATCCCATCCTGTGGGGTGCTCCGGAAACACACTATTTGAAGAGTCTTTTCCTGCAGGTGCTCTGACGCGCCGGGCGCTTGACCCAGCGCCATGTCCGTTTTGCGGACTTGGGTGACGTGAATTCGCGGGCGGCGCGCTTGGTCGAACGGCTGTCATGAAGTTCGATGCATCTTTACGTGCAACGCCGCCCCTCTGCCAGGCGGCGGCCTTACCCGGACCTTGATGGAGGAGGAGCGGATACGCGGGCCATGGGAGGAGGTGCGCAAGGCGCCGCTGCTGCGCGTGGGGGTGGGCTTTGTCCTCGGGATCGTTCTGGCTCGTTCCATTGCATTGGATGCCGCTTTGGTCCTGCCGCTATGGACCCTGGCAACGATCGTCACATGTGTCGGCCTGCTCCCTCAGCGCATCCGCTGGGCACGTGGTTTGGTGTTGTGGCGCCATCGTGTGGTGCTGCTGCTCTGTTGGTCCCTTGTTACAGGCATGGCACGCCAGTCGTTGGACCGCTCGGCATCCGATCCACGCCATTTTTCCCATGATGTGCGCCGTGATGGGGTCTGGCTCATGGAGGTGCTGCACCTGAACGGGGCATCCGAACGGGTGCTGCGTGCCGATGCTGCTGTCGTGGCGCGCAGTGCGGATGGGGAATGGATGGAACGTACCGGAACTGTGATGCTCACCCTGATGCGGCGTGAGGGGGAAGCTGTGCTGCGCGCAGGTGATGTGGTGGTCGTGGATGGTTCGGTGGAGGACATCGTTCGCTTCGCCGATCCGGGTGGTTTCGATCGGGTCGGCTGGGCATCGTCAAAGGGCATCCGGCATGAATTGTTCGTGGTGCCTGATGATTGGCGACCGGTTGCACACAATGAGCGCTGGACCGACCTGTTCTCGACAGCACGCGAACGTGTCGGGGAATGGCTGCAGGCGAGCCGGTTGGACGATACCGAGCGTGCACTTGTCAAGGCCCTGGTGCTGGGTCAGCGTGACGAGCTCGATCCAGCGATCAACCAGGCGTTCGTTCGGAGCGGTACCGTGCACGTGCTGGCCGTATCGGGCATGCATGTGGGTTTGATCTATGTGCTGCTCGGCCGCCTGCTTGCCGTGCTCGGTCAGGCTCGTTCAGCGCAGTTGCTCCGTTCCGCCATTCTGCTCGCAAGCCTCTGGGCCTATGCCGGGCTCACCGGCGGAAGCCCCAGTGTGCTTCGTGCCACTGCCATGTTCTCGTTGTTCGTGATCGCCGAGTCGCTCGGGCGCCGGCAGAGTTCGTTGAACAGCCTGGTCGCTGCGGCCATACTGTTGCTGGCTTGGGAGCCGGCCATGCTCCATCAGGCCAGTTTCCAGTTATCGTTCCTGGCGGTGCTGGGTATCCTGCTGTTCATGCATCCGATACAGTCTCTGTGGCAGCCAACGTCATGGCTGCTCCGGCAGGTCTGGTCCCTCGTTACCGTATCGATCGCCGCCCAGGTCTTCACCACACCCGTTTCGCTGCTCCTGTTCAAGGCCTTCCCGCTCTGGTTCCTTCCCGCGAACGTGCTGGTGGTCACTGCGATGTCCTTCGCCATCCACGTGGCGATCGCTTTCGTGGTGTTCCATTGGGTGCCGCTCCTTTCAGCCTTTCTGGTGCTCGTTCTTTCGTGGTTGCTGCGCATCGCCACTTATGCGGCAACGTTCATCGCAGACCTGCCTTTCGCCTATCCTGCGGTGCGTATTGATGTGGCCACGGCCCTGCTGCTCCATGCGCTCACACTTTCCGTTGCCGCTTGGCTTGTCTGGCGGTGGCGTTCGGCGCGTACAGTATCCCTTGTACTGCTCGCCGCCTGCTTCCTGTCGTGGGTTCTCGCTGCCAGAAAGGCACAGGCACAAATGCAGCTGGTGATCTATGACGATCGGGACCGGCTGTTCCTTGGCCTGGTACAAGGTCGCAACCTGCTCACCTTCGGTCCATCCGGTGGGGAGGATGTGCTTAGGAACAAGGCTGAACGTCATGCCCGTCATGACGGTCTGCGCAATATCCGCATGTTGCCTATGGACAGCCTCCATGATACGCGGACGAGTTGCCAGGGAGCATGGTGCTGGGCAGCGGGAGGCATTGCTGGACCCGTAGGTACGATCCGGTTCCTCAGTGGCCGTCTGGATGCATCCTCATCCCTCGGAGCCGCTGCCGATGTACTGGTGTTTCACGATCTGACCGTGCTGGATACCACGGTACTGCGTCCCCTGGTCAAGGAGACTGGGCAGGTTGTCCTTGGAGGTGGTCTGCGATGGCGGCACCGCTCCGAACTGCGTCGATGGGTGGCCACACATGGCATGGAGTTGCATGAGGTCCGCGTTCACGGAGCGTTCCTGCGTTGAGCATCCCGTTCACGATACGCGCATTCCTGTCGGTATGAATTGACACGAATGACATGCGGCGTCAAGTGCCACAGGCTTCCCGGGAACGTGTAGGGAAGCTGTCAGGGAGCCGTGAGGCTGGTCATGGCACTGGTCGGATGCAGGTGGCGTTTCCGGAGCATTGAACAACCGAGGCGTAGCTTGCACGGATGATCGTAGAACGCATCCGGTGGCATCATGTACGTGACGCACGTGTGGCTTCCCTGGCGGAGGGCGGGCTCCTCCGAGTGATCTTGAAGAAGGATCCGATCCTGCTTGTGCGCCACTCCGGATCGCTTCACGCCTTTGCCGATCTGTGTCCGCACCAAGGCAAGCCACTGAGCGGGGGATGGGTGGAGGATGGTCACCTTGTGTGTCCGTATCACCGCTTCCACTTCAACCTTCAGAACGGCCATGCGCGACATGGTGTCTGCAGCCACGCCACCAGGTTCGAGGTGAGGCATACTGCGGATGGATGCGCAGTCGGCGTTCCGTACACCACCCTGCGCATCTTCGGCTTCGATCTCTGGTAGCTCAGAACAGCAGTCCGTGGTCCTGTGGTGACACTGGTTCCCATGCCGCTGCGGTATTGGGAGAGGCCATCCTGCCCGTGAGCTGTCGCACCGGCCACGCTTCCAACCCCTCTTCCGGAT
>JBIJDX010000279.1:0-2988 GCA_044343855.1 Flavobacteriales bacterium | reverse complement strand
CGTGCGCAGAGGTCGTTCATCAGGGGCCGCCATCCTGCAGGACCACCCACGCCAAAGCCGCGCGGGTTGCCGCTCATGTCAAGGTTGACCATGCACACGATGCGTTCGAGCTCACCGCGCTCCGTGTAAGCGTTCACAAGGGCCCGCGAGCCCAGCAGGCCCTGTTCCTCACCCATGAAGAGCACGAACCGGATGGTCCGCACCGGCCGCTGCCCGCTGGCCACCACGGCCCTTGCAAGGTCCAGGATGGAGAAGGCCCCGATGCCGTTGTCCGTTGCGCCGGTGGCCAGGTCCCAGCTGTCGAGGTGGCCTCCCACCAGTACCACCTCATCGGGCCGTTCGCTCCCGCGCACCTCGGCGACCACATTGTGGGCGTTGACCTGCTCGCTGCGGTTGATCATGCGCAACCGTGCGGTGTAGTTCGTTCCGCGCGCCAGACCGGCCCGCAGCTCGGCACCGCTCTCGGTGGCGATGCACGCCGCAGGCACGGGTATCAGCCGCCCATCGATGGATGCGGTGCCCGTGAGCAGCACACCACCGTCCACCTGGTTCACGAACAGGATGGCCGCCACCCCACGCTCCAGCGCCAACGCGGCCTTTTCGCTGCGGTGCAGGTTGCGCGCGCCTTCCGGAGCGTTCACAAGACCCAGGTTCACCATGGCCACCTTGCCCCGCAGCGCTTCGCCAAGGGCCTCCAGGTCGGCAGGCAGTCCGTTGCCCGCATCGATCAGCGGGGCCTCCACATCGGCCTCCAAGGGGGTATTGGCCAAAGCCACCGCCCCCAGGTGCATGAAGCCATTGCCATCCCCGATGGTCAATGCCACCTGCCCCCTGCTCCAGGCCTGGGCCTCGAAGGGCCAGCGGTGCACCGTATCCACCCCGGACAGCCGGAAGAGGCTGTCGGCGGCCTGCTCGGCACGTGCACCCTGCTGGCTCCCTGTGAGCCGGTGCCCGATGGCCGCCACGCTCCAGGAGAGCCATTCGTACCCACGGGCGCCCTCCCGCGCCACCCGGTCGAACCCCGGAAGGTCCGGTGGCGGCGCCTGCGCGTCAACAGGATGCTGTTGAGAGATGAGGCACCCAATGGAAAGGATGGCCGGCAGCAGGCGGCTACCTTGCTGACGATTGCGGCAGTTCGGCACGGGATCGGTGATGGGGGAGGTCAAATCTACGTTCCAGGCAATGGTCGGTTCCAACCTCCGGCGGATGCTGTTGCTGCCGTTGCTGCTCTGTGCAGCAGCGCCCCAGCAGCGCGATCCGGACAAGGATACCACCGCCATCCTGCAGGCCAACTACCTGTACAACATCGCCAAGCTGGTGGAGTGGAAGGACCCCTCCATGCGCAATGGCAATTTCATCATCGGCGTCATCGGCAGCGCCAACGTCTATCAGGAGTTGATCAAGCTGTATTCCACACGGACCATCGGGAAGCAGCCCATCGAGGTGCGGAAGCTGCCGCGATCGCCCAGCGTGGAGCGCTGCCACCTGCTCTTCGTGGGACGTTCGGACATGGAGCTGCTGCCGGAGATCTACAGGAACCTGGCGAAGGGGCCCACGTTGGTGGTGACCGAATACGAAGGTGCGCTTGAGGATGGGGCGGTGGTGAACTTCGTCCGGGTGAACAACCTGTTGAAGTACGAACTGAGCCTCGCCAATGCCGCCACGCACGGTGTTGTTGTGGGGCTCACCCTGAGGAACCTGGCTTACCGCGTTGACGAACGACCATGAAGCGCCCGCTCGCCATCGTGTTCTCCTTGTTGCTGGGCTTTGCCGCGCAGGCACAGCCGGACCTGCTGGTGGAAGCCCTGCGCAGCTACCAGGCAGGCGACCTTGTCAAGGCTCGCCTGCTGGTGGACGAAGCGGTGCAGACCCCCGCCCACTCCCAGGATGCCGAGGCGTGGTTGTTGCGCGGATTCATCCACAAGGACCTTTTCAAGGGGATGCCGGGGGGCGCGAAAGCCGATGCGGTCCGCGACGAAGCCCTGAACAGCCTGATGAACAGCCTTAACCTGGACGAGGCCGGCACCTACAAGGAGAACGCCGTACAGGCCTATGACTTCCTTGCCCGCAGTTTTTTCAATGATGCCGCGAAGGCCCTGGGGGAGCAGCAGGAGGACCGTGCCGTGCAGCTGTTCAACGCCTACACCAGGGCCACCCTGCGCCGGCAACCGGGGCTTTCGGTGAAGGCCAGGGACATCGAGTTCCACAATGCCCTTGGTACCGCCTATACCAAGCGGTTCAACCAGCAGCGCCAGGATACCACCTGGTTCCACAAGGCCACCGAGGCGTACGCTCACGTGCTGGCACTGGAGCCCGATAATTACGGTGCCAATTACAACCTCGCCACCCTTCATTACAACCGTGGGGTGTACAACATCCGTGCGATCCGGGCGGAGGATGATATTCCGGCCATCCAGCGGATACAGGAGGTGAGCCGCGTCCATTTCCAGCGGGCATTGCCCTTCATGCTCAAGGCCCACGAAATGGACCCCCAGCGCCGGGAGACCCTGCTGGGCCTGGAGGGCATCTACTACAGCCTGCAGGACCAGGCCAGCTCTGAGCGCTTCCGGAGGTTGTTCGAGCTGTTGCCCCCCCAGAACGACCAATAGAACGCTGCCGCAAATGTTCAGGCTGACCATCGGCAGGAAGATCGCAATGGGCTTTGGCCTGTTCATCTTTTTCGCCCTGGTGGTGGTGATCCTCACCAACCGCTCCCTGGAGCGCAGCCGCCGCATCAACGAGCAGATCAACACGGTCTATTCGCCTTCGGTGGATGCACTGGTGCGCCTTCGCAACCTGGTGGTGAACGCACACACCCTGGCCAAGCAATGGGCCCTGCTGGAGAGCATCGCCGACGCACCCGAAAAGACCGCCCTTGTGGAGCTCACCGACCATGAGCTGCCCAGGCTGCTCGACCGCCTTGATACCCTGATGGCACACTGGGAACCCGACGAGGTTGCCCGCATGAGCCGCATCACCACCGAGCTG
>JBIJDX010000009.1:0-27004 GCA_044343855.1 Flavobacteriales bacterium | reverse complement strand
GGTCCGCTGAAAGAAGCCTTGCTGAAGTTGCTAGGTTCACTTCCTCCTGCTCCCTGATGGCCCTGCGAAGCAAACTCCCCCACGTCGGCACCACCATCTTCACGGTGATGAGCAGGCTCGCGCAGGAATGCGGCGCCATCAACCTGAGCCAGGGGTTCCCCGACTTCCCCATCGACAGCAAGCTCATCGATCTGGTGGACAAGGCCATGCGGGCCGGTCACAACCAATATGCGCCGATGCCGGGCCTGCCAGCGTTGCGGCAGGCCATCGCAGCCAAGGTGCAGCGGCTGTACGGCTTCAACTATGATCCCGAAACGGAGGTGACGGTGACATCCGGCGGTACGCAGGCCATCTTCACGGCCCTGGCTGCAGTCGTCCATCCCGGCGATGAGGTGATCATCATCGATCCCGCCTATGACTGTTACGCGCCCACCGTGGAACTGTTCGGCGGCAGGCCGGTACACGTGCGCCTGGGTGCTGACATGAAGTTCGATGCGGCAGCGGTGAAGGCGGCCATCACGCCCCGCACACGCATGCTGATGATCAACACGCCGCACAACCCGGCAGGCACCATCCTGCGCGATGCGGACATGCGGCGGATATCCGACATGCTGCGCGGCACCGACATCCTCCTGCTGAGCGACGAGGTGTATGAGCACCTGGTCTTCGATGGCGAGCCCCACGCATCCGCGATCAACTATCCGGAGCTGCGCGATCGCGCCTTCGTCATCTTCAGCTTCGGCAAGGTGTTCCACGCCACCGGTTGGAAAATGGGCTACGCCATGGCCCCCAAGGCACTGATGGCCGAGTTCCGGAAGGTGCACCAGTTCAATGTGTTCAGCGCGAACACACCGATGCAGCACGCCTTGGCGGCCTACATGCAGGAGCCTGGGCACTACGAGCAGGTCCCGGCCTTCTACCAGGCCAAGCGGGACCGGTTCGCGGCCGGCATGAGGAACTCGAGGTTCAAGCTGTTGCCCTGCGAGGGGTCCTATTTCCAGACGGCGGATTACAGCGCGATCAGCGAGGAGGGCGATCGGGCCTTTGCCGAACGTGTGGCGCGGGAGTTCGGCGTGGCCACCATTCCGCTCTCACCCTTCTACCAGGACCCTCCGCCCGGGCAGCGGCTGCTGCGCTTCTGCTTCGCGAAACAGGACGCTACCTTGGACGCCGCGATCGAGAAGCTATGCAGGATCTGAGGGTAACGCTGTTGCAGAGCCACCTGCACTGGGAGGATGCCGCGGAGAACCGCGCGCTCTTCGCCGCCAGGTTCAAGGACCTTCGTGGTGTCACCGACCTCGTGGTGCTTCCGGAGATGTTCACCACGGGCTTCACCATGCGCAGTGCGGAGCTCGCCGAAGGCATGGATGGCCGCACGGTGGCGTGGATGAAGGAACAGGCCCGGTTGATGGATGCAGCCCTTTATGGCAGCGTCATCATCCGGGAAGGCGATCACTGCTACAACCGGGGCCTGTTCGTCACGCCCGACGGCACGGTGACCACCTACGACAAGCGCCACCTGTTCCGCTTCGCGAAGGAGACCGACCATTACACCGCCGGTACTGAGCGCGTGGTGGTGGAGTGGCGTGGCTGGCGCATCCTGCTGCAGATCTGCTTCGACCTGCGCTTCCCGGTCTTCGCGCGCAACCGCGGCGACTACGATGCGATCCTCTACGTGGCCAACTGGCCCGAGGTGCGCCGCCATCCTTGGTGCCACCTGCTCATTGCACGGGCCATCGAGAATCAATGCTATGTGGTGGGCGTCAACCGGGTGGGGCAGGATGGGAACGGCCATCTGTACTCCGGTGACTCCGCCATGATCGACCCGCGCGGCACTGTCCATGGCATGCAGCCATCAGGCGAAGGGTTGCTGCACGTCCGCCTGGACCGCCTTGCACTGGACGATCTCCGTACGAAATTCCCCGTGGCCATGGAGGCCGATGCCTTCGTTTTGAAGGATGTTCAGTAGAGCACCTGGACCTGCCCCATCTGGCTCTCCTCAAAGCCGATGGAACCCTCCTCGTCCTTGTAGAACCGATAGGTCATGCGCCACACGTAAATGTCGTTCCTGACGAGCGCTCCCCTGTAGGTGCCATCCCATCCCATGTCGAGGTCGGTGGTCTCATAGAGCAGTTCTCCCCAGCGGTCGAAGATGCGCAGCGTCATGCTGGCGATGTTCTTCCCTACGGGGATGAAGACATCGTTGAGGCCATCACCGTTCGGGGTGAAGGTGTTGGGTAGGAAGATGGTCGCAGGGCAGAATTCCATCACCACCGCCGAGTCGCGCACCGTGCAGTTGAAGCCATTGGTGATCTCCACGGAATAGTTGCCGTACGCATCTGCCATGATCGTCCGCGATGTGGCGCCGGTGGACCATAGGTAGTCCGATCCCGGGTTGCCCGCATCGAGGATGACATGCCCCGGTTCATCGTACAGGCAGGTGTGGTATACATCGGCGGCAAGGCCCACCGGTGCCGGATCGAAGCGCACGCTGATGGTGTCGCGGCGGACGCAGCCGTTGTTGACGGTCACGGAATAGATGCCGGACGAGGTGACATCCAGGAGACGGGTCTGATCCCCGCTGTTCCACAGATGGAATGCGCCCGGGCTGCCGGCATCGAGCCGCAACACCTGGCCGGAGCACAGCACCGTATCGGATCCCAGGTCAATCGTCGGTGGTTGGATGAGGAGCACCACGACATCATGTGTCGCAGAGCATCCGTTCGTTCCTGTGACCTGTACCGTGTAGGTGCCGCCGGAGCTTGCCGTGATCGATGGCGTGGTGGCACCGGTGCTCCATACATAACTGTTCCCGGGGCCACCTGCGACCAGCACGGCCGGGGTATCGCTGCATTGTTCGACGTTCATCAGGACATCCTGCGGAACGGAAAGCATGCTGATGGTCACGGAGTCGCGCGTGCTGCAGAAGCCGTTGTCCACCTCCACCCAGTAGACGCCTGCGGCGCTCACCTCGATGCTCGCAGAGGTTGCACCTGTGGACCAGGTGTGGGAAAGCCCCTGCCCTGGAACACCCAGTACGATCGATGTGCCATTGCAAATGCTGCTGTCGGGACCGAGGTCAAGTACAGGTGGGTCGGTGAGGGTGACCACCGCATCGAACGTGGCGGAGCAGTTCTGTGCGTTGGTGACCACCACGGAGTAGGTGCCGCTTTGCACTACTTCAATGGCCTGGGATGTGGCACCGGTGTTCCATACATGGCTGCCACCCTGGTTGCCCGCATCGAGCATCACCGGCGCATTGCTGCATTGCATGATATCCGTCAACAGGTCTTCCGGTAACGGGGCCAGAATGACGCCGACGGAGTCCCTGGCGATGCAGCCCTCCGGGCCGGTGGCGGTCACGGAATAGGTTCCGCTCGTGCTGATGATCACGGCATTCCCACCGGGTCCGTGATTCCATGCATACGTGGGTCCCTCGGGTCCCGCCGTGAGCACGGTCTCCGTCATGCCGCACAGCAACAGGTCGGGACCCAGTTCCACCACGGGCAAGGTGTGAAGCACAAGCTCATAGGACGTACTCCACGTGCATCCGTCCGCATCCGTCATGGTGATCGTATGGCCTCCCGCACCTTCGGGTACGATGGCCGGGGTGGTGGCACCATTGCTCCAGAGGTAGGATGCGGCTGGTGCCGGTGCGTTGAGGGCTGGAATAGCATCGGCGCAGCGGACGACCGTGCTATCCGCGGGCAGGCCATCGAAGGCCCGGCTGATGAGGACGGTATCGGTCACGGCACAACCGTTCGCATCAGTTACGGTGACCACATAGGTGGCGCCCTGGTCCACACCGATCGTCGGTGTCGCGCTGGTTGCATCCATCAGGTTGCTGGCGGGCTCCCAAAGGATGGTGGCCTGTGGCACGTTGTGGTCAACGGTCAGCACATGACCGAGGGTGGAGCACAGGTGCATGTCATCACCGGCGTCCGCCGTATACCCGGTGTTCACCGTGATGGTGATGTCCGCGGATCGCACGCAGCCGCTCACGGGTTCCGTCACGGTACAGGTGTAAGTGCTGGTGCTCGCCGGTGTCACGTTGATGATCGGAGCTTGCGGGTCCACAATGCCGGGTCCGCTCCATGCGTGGACCGGTGCCTGTCCGCCGGAGAGGGCTGCGGTGAGTTGCACGGTGGTTCCCTGGCAGACGGTGGTTGCGTCCGCGGTGACAGTGAGGGTGCCGAGCGTTCCCACCGTTACCGTGATCTCATCCGAGCTGGTGCATCCGGCGGGGTTGGTGGCCAACACGGAATATGTCGTGGTGGCGGTCGGTGTGGCCGTGGGGGCCGCCACCGTGGTTGCGCTCAGTCCCGCATTGGCCGGTGTCCACTGATAGGTGACGCCGGCCGCACCTGTTGCAGTGCTCTGGATGACCAGCGGCTGGCCATCGCAGAGTGTGGTGTCCCCGGGAAGTGTGATGCTGAAGGCGGGCTCGACCACCACCAGCACGGAGTCGGTGTAGGTGCAACCCGCCGTGGGGTCCACACCCTGCAGCACGTACCAGCCGGTTCCCGCTGGCGTCACGTTCACCGCTGCGGTGCTTGCCCCGCTCAGCCCCGGACCGCTCCACGAACTTGCCAGGAAGGCGTTGTCGTACCGTGCCACGAAGACATCGTCGATGGCCCAGTTGTCGTTGCCCGCCCCCGAATGGGCGAGCTGCCGGAACCGGAACATGGTGTTCGTGGATTGCGCGCCGGAGGGCAGGGCGACCGTAACCGGGCCGGATCCCTCGAACTGGCCCGTTGTGAAGCTGCCCATGTTGTTCCAGCTGAACCCATTGTTGGTGGAGTACTCCAGCACCACGTGCTCCCCGGCTTCGATGCCATCGCACGGTGATGTCTGATCGCCGATCCTGATGTGGAACCGTACCTCTCCACCCCCGGTGGTGTTGATCCCGATGGTCTGTGCGCTGCGCTGTCCGTTCCCATCGAACCGTAACGCAAGCCCGCTGTGCGATCCACATAGGTCGGAAAGGCCGCCTCCCTGGACCGCGGTCCAGATGGGTGCCATGCCACCGTTGAACACGTCCGCTGCCATTACCCTGAGCGCTGCACCTGCCAATGCGGTGCTCGTGCCTTCACAGATGACCGGTGGCGTGGCGGTCACCCGAAGGGCCAGCACCTGTGCGGGAGTGACCTCCACCAGGATGCTGTCCACCATGTCCCCACATCCCGAGGGACTTTCCACGCTCACCGTGTACCAGGTGTCCTCCTGGGGGTGTGCCGTGGGTGTCGCTGTCGTCGCATTGTTCAGTGTGGCGGCCGGGGACCATTGGATGTCGAACCATGCGGTGTCGGGCGGCGGGGTCAGGGCCAATTGAAGCGGCTCGTACTGGCACACGTTGATGGTGGCCTGGCCATTGGCGGTGAGCAACGTGGGAATGGTCAGCGGCACCCCCACATGGAAGGTGAACGAACGCGGGCAGCCGCTGGCACCCACTTCGCCTGACACGGTGTAGGATGTGCTTCCTGTGGGGGTGATGGTGATGGAAGGCCCGGTGCCGATGCTCACGTTGGGCGCGTCGCTGTTGGTCCACGAGGCATTGCTCAGCGGAAAGGGTGCGGTCAGCGTGATGGTTCCACCGCCGCATACCAGCGAGTCCTCCTGCACCGATCCCGCACCAATGCCATGCACCGTGGTGGCGTAGCTCTCGCCCCAGCCATAGCCGAACAGGTAGGCCTGGAAGCCGGCTTGTGCGTTTAACCGATGGACACCGGGGGATACGCTCACGCTTGCGTGGGAGTGGCCGGGACATTCCGGATAGGCCTGGAACAGCGACGGGTTCACCACGGAACCGTCCAGCGTAAGCGTACCCACGGCATTGCTGGGCAGGACCACCGATAGCCGCAGCTGGTTGGTCTGTGCGGAGGTGGTCGCATGGAACGACGCACTTCGGGAGATGCGTTCCACGGGCGACAGGATGACCATGGAAGGGTCTCCTATGGAGGCGCAGGCGTACCCCTCCATGAACTGGGCCACCATGATGGGACGGTCCGCCTCAATGCAGCGGGGTGTCACGCTGCCGGTGATGGCATGGCTCTGACCGGCGTTCAACGTGACCGAGCCCAGGCCACTGATGGTGACCACCGTATTGTTCTCCTGCGCCAGGATGCGATAAGCCGCCGTTGTGACGCCCTGTACCGGTACGGTGAAGTATTTCGTCCCCCAGGTTTCCAAGGGAACCAGTTGGTCGAACACCACATCGCAGGCAGCACAGCCGGCGGGCACCGAACCACACGTGGCACCGCCGATGACCGCGAACGGCCGACAGGGTCCCGAGGCTTCCGTGCCTTGGACAAGGCTTCCGGTGAGGTCGCCGCTATCGCTGAGCGCCTTCACCTGGTAGGACTGACCGGCTTGCAGCTGGATGGTATAGGGGACGTTCGCCGGTCGGCCGTCCATGGTGGGCACGGACGGGGTGATGGCCACCTCGGTCCCATCCTCCGTGGCAACGATGAGGAATTCGCTGTGATGCAGGTTGTTGAAGTTCGGGACGCCGGCGGTCGCCGACACCAGGTAACGTGTGCCCAGCGAGGCCACCGGCAGGATCTGGCTCATGTCCTGTGTCCAGTTCTGGAAGCTCCCGATGTGCACGTCCACACTGTCCTGTGTGGTGATCAGTATGCCTTTCGGCTCCACCACACCCGAACTGAGGTGCTCAGCCGTCAGCGGTACGTCCACCACTGACACCGCGTTGGCCCCCGCCGTGAAGGAGCTGCTCCAACCGGTCCCCGGCATGCTCACGGTGCCGGTGGTGGGTACGGTGGTCAGGATGTGCACCTTGAGGCTGTTGGCTCCGAACCCGTTCTGAATGAAGCCGGTCCAGAAACGCCTGCCACGGGTGGCCAGGCCATCCGGCTGGGCGGAGGCAACGATGCACAGCAAACCCAGCAACAAGGCGCTCCAAGCCCGTCGGAACGATGGGTGGATGGTGGCGTAAGGGGTGCTGGTCATGCCGCTCAACCGACCTCGGTAGGTCGATCAACGGCCCTTGTACGCCAGAAGCCTCCTCCGGGTTATACCGGAACGGATGCTGTCAGGGGTTGCTTCCTCCAGTGGGTAGTGGAGGCATATCCACACGAAGGTCCCATGCGGCACGCACCTGTATGGGCTTGCCATGGGTGTGCACCCGCTCGGGCTGCCTGCCCTCCATCAATGAGCCCGGGTCCCAGTGCCCGTTCGAATTCCTGTCCGCGATCACACGCAGTGTGCAACTGGCCGGAGCGATACGCTCCCATACAACCTCCTGTTGGACACCGTCCACCCGGGCCTCCCGAAGTACCCTGCCGGAGCCGTCCAACAGCTGGAGCAGCCGCATGCCCTGCTGACCGGGATCCGCAGGCAGGAGGATGCGCAGGGTGCCCAGCTCCTTCGCGCTGCTCCGGTGCAGTGGGATGCGTATGGTGTCATTGGCGCCTCCGTACAGGTCCCGCACGCCCGCCGGCAGGACCGTCAGCAGGCCGCGTGTTCCTTCAGGGGGAGGATCGCCCAACCTGAGCAGTCGTGGGTCTGAGGTGTCCACGACCACCTGCACGGACCGTTCGGAGCTGTCCACGCGCAGCAGGAAGCGGGTGCCGTCCACTGCACGGACCGGACGTGTGGAACGCAGCAGCCACTCCTGTCCGTCGTCCTTCTCCGGCATGAGGCCGGTGTGCATGGGCATGCGGATGAGGGGGCGGTAGGCCAGGGTGTCCAATGCGACCCCGTCCACCACGATGCGATAGGTGCCCGTGCGCAGCGCCGTGGTGTCCGAGGGCCATAGCTCCACCGTATCACGCCGCGCGTTCCATTGAGCCTCCCAGCGTGTCGTGCCCCTGGTGCGTGCGATGTCCTCAACGATAAGCGCGCCGGCCTCGCGGGCGAAGGCCAGCATCCATTGTCCGTCCGGTTTGACGCGCTGATCGGTGATGCGCTGCTGGGCCTCCTCCTCTCGGAAGAGCAGCAGTTCGATGGGCCGCTGCGTGCTGTCCGGGCGCGTGGCCTGCACGGCATCCCCGTGGAAGGCGATGGATTCCGACGGCAGGTCGTAGCGATAGTTGGCATTGAGGTCGACCAGGGCGCGAAGGAGGTAGCTCCCTTCCCGCAGGTGCCGCAGGGCGAAGGACCCGTCCGGTGCGCTTCGTGTGGCATGTTCAGGGCGCCCGGTCAGGAACGCGGCGGCGCTGTCGGCTGAATAGGCCAGGACGAGCACGTCCTTGCGCGGCTCACCGCTGAATGCGTCGCGCACGGTCCCGCTGATGGACAGGCTGTCCACGCGGTCGCCGGTGGAGAACACCAGGTCAAGCCCGAGCGCATGGTTGCCTTCGGTAAGGTCCTTGACCGCCTCGCCGATGCCGAAGGTGTATGTGCGGTCGGCTTGCAGCGGGGCGCTCAGCTCGATGGCCAGGGTGCGGGCGTTCAGCAGGCGCGCAACGGGAGCCTTATCAAGGGGAGGTGAGACCAGCAGCCGTTCGCGGACGCGGTCCAGCTGGATGCGCTCATCGAACTCAAGCACGACGAGCCGGCCGTCGTATCCCGTGGCGCCCTGTTCTGGAGAGGAACGGACCAGTGCCGGTGGCGCCTCGTCCTTCGGTCCGCCACTGAGTTCCGCCACCTGCGCGCAACCGGCCAGCAAAACGGCGCATACGATATGCGCGGCCCGGACCCGTGCCGTGTTCAAAGCCATTTCGTCAGCGGGATCATCAGGCGCTCCAATGCAAGGGCATCGGCAGCATCGAAGTCGTTCAGGTGCACACTGTCGATGTCGAGGACCGCCGCGATGCGACCGTTGCCGTCCCGGAGCGGGACCACGATCTCGGAGCGCGACAGGGCACTGCAGGCGATGTGTCCGGGGAACCGCTCCACATCGGGAACCACCTGGATGTCACCGGTGTCCCATGAGGTGCCGCACACACCCTTGCCCCTGGCGATGCGCGTGCAGGCCACAGGGCCTTGGAAGGGGCCCAGCACGAGTTCATCACCGACCACCCGGTAGAAGCCCACCCAGTGCCACCCGAACGCTTCATGCAGGGCTGCTGCCGCATTGGCCATTGCCGCCACCATGTCCGGCCCCTCATCGATCAGTGCACACACCTGGGGCTCCAGCGCATTGTAGCGGGCCTTGCGGTCGGCGGTGGGCGGAATGACCAGCGATCCGGACATATGGCAAAGGTACCGGCTCAGGCGCACGCAGCAGTGAACAGGCTTGCGCGAAGACCGGGCACCTGGCCGAGGGCCTTGATGCATCCCTCCACCGTGGAGCCTGTGGTCACCACGTCATCGATGATCAGCACATGCATGTCGCGCAGGGCGTCCGGGTCGGGCAGCTGGAAGGCCTCCTTCACGTTCGTCCAGCGTTCCAGCCTGCCGCGCCGGGTCTGTGATGGTGTGCGCACGACCCGCAGCAGCTCCTGGCCCAGGATGGGTTTGGGCCAGACGTCGGCCATGCCTTCCGCCAGCACCCGGCTCTGGTTGTAGCCCCGCTTGCGCTCCCTGCGTGGGTGCAGGGGCACCGGCAGGTAGGCATCCACATCCTGGAAGCGCGGCTCATGCCGCAGTTCCTCAGCCATCAGACGGCCCAGGAGGATGCCCACTTCGCGGTCCCTGCGGTACTTCAACTGGTGGAGCATGCCCTGCACCTTCCCGCTGCGGGAGAATTGGAGGAAGGAGCTCGCGGCGCTGAGCTGGGCCTTGCCCCAGAAGAGTTGTTCCACCTTGTTCCTGGCGTCGTGGTGGAACCGGGTGCGCGGCAGGTCGCTCAGGCATTCCAGGCACAACACGTCCTCAAAGGTCAGCAGGGCCCTGTCACATGCCGGACAAAGGCGCGGCACCAACAGGCCCACGAAGTCCTCGATCCATCTGCGATGGTTGCTTGGTGCCGGGTTCAATACTTTGTTGATAAGCGTTTGAGGAACGGCATGTGGGATGCCTGCCAACGAAGGTAATTTCGTCCACCCATTCCTCGCAGCCACCATGCAGCAGCAAAGCCCCGCCCCGGGAACCGACAACAGGAACCGATCGAACACAGGACTCCTCCTGTTGGTGGTGCTGCTGCTGATCAGTAACGTGGTCATGTTGTGGCTGCTGATGCAGCGTGGCAAGGAGGTGGAGACCACCCAGCTGCAGGTGGAGACCATCACCAGCGAAAAGGACAACGTGACACACCTGCTGGAGAACATGCTCGCCAGCTACGATACGCTGAAGACCGAGAACGAGCAGCTCACCACCGAGATGGAGGCCCAGAAGGCACAGATCGGGGAGCTGCTGGACCGGGTGAAGCGCGGCAATTACGACCTGTCGAAGGCGCGCAAGGAGGCCGAGACACTGCGCAAGATCATGAAGGGCTACGTGGTCACCATCGATTCCCTGAACCAGGCCAACCAGTTGCTTACGGCGGAGAACCTCAACATCAAGCAGGAACTTGGCGAGGAGAAGGCACAGAAGGAGGCGCTCTCCACGCAGAAGCAGGACCTCGAGGGCAAGATCGCCAAGGGCAGTGTGCTGCATACCACAAGCATCACCGCGGGGGCCCTGTTCATGCGCAACAATGGCAAACAGGTGGATACCGACCGTGCCAGCAAGGCGGAGATGGTGAAGTGCTGCTTCACGCTGGGCGAGAATCGGATCACCTCTGCGGGAGACAAGGTGCTGTACATGCGTGTCATCAGCCCCGACGGTACGGTGCTGCGCGCCACGGATGCCAATAATCGCTTCAAGTTCAACGGCGTGGAAGGTGAGTTCAGTGCGCGCCGTGAGGTCAATTACCAGAACCAACCGGTGGATGTCTGCATCTTCTGGACGGGCACCGGCGCCATGCGCACCGGCCAGTACCTGGTGGAGGTCTATGAGTCCGGTGCGCTGGTCTCCAAGGCCAACTTCAACCTGAAGTGATGGCCCGGTAAGGGCTGCGCAGTCATCCGGACTGCCTGATGCGCCGCACCATCCTGCCCCCGGTCAGAAGAAGGCGCGCACCTGTGCGCCGCCGACATGCACCACCGGAAGCCCCTCGCTCTTGCGACCGTTGTAGGTGATGTCCACCTGGAGGTTGTTGCCGAGGTTCCGTTGAACGGCCAGGCTCCAGGTATAGTTGGTGCCCGGGCGCAGTCCGTTGAGCAGTTCGTTGCCCAGGGGGGTGTTCTCCTGCCCCTCGAACCGGATGTCCACCAGGTTGGCATTGGCCAGCACACTTCCCTTGCCCACCGTATTGTAGCGCAACTCCACCCCGAGGTCCTGCGCTTCCGTTGATCCGGTGCCGAACTCGGGGCGGTTCTTCTTCTCCACGTACTTGAAGCTGCCGACCGCGCGGAAGGATGTGTTCGGCTGCCAGGTGAGCTTGGGCTTCATGCCCTGTTGGTCGATGGCGAAGGAGCGCCCGCTCAGCAGGTCGGAGCTGTTGGTCACACGGCCCTGCTCAAGCTCCACCTCGATGGTCCAGTGGCGCGTGGTGTTCCAGCGACCGTGCAGGGTGTTGAATTCACGCGATCGGGATTCGAACCCATTGAGCAGGAGTGAGCGGCTCTGGTCCCGCTGCCAGGCGTGGTCCACGCTCCATGTCCGACTGGTCCGGTCGAAATAAAGGTTGTTGCGCGCCGAGGATGTATAGGCGGTGAGGTTGGTGTCCAGCAGGTCCGCCGCCACCGGTGTCATGGCAAGGAGCAGGTCGTCGGTGGTGCTCCGCAGGTCCGATCGGTAGGAGGCAAGGTCGGAGAAGCGCGCCAGGAAGCCGCGTACACCCTCCCTGTCCAGCCATCGCGCACCCGGTCGCAGGTCAAGCGAGGCGCTCAGCTGGTTGCTGAAGGTGCGCACGTAATTGTTGCTGGGCACGAAGACCCGCAGGTAGTTCGCCTCGTAGCTGAAGTTGGCCAGTTCGAATTCGTTGAGGTCCTTCACCCCATCGCCGTTGTAGTCGTTCCAGATGTACAACCCTTGCCCGGCGGGAACTTCCACGTAGATGTATTCGCGCCGCAGCTCAAGGCCCGAACCGAACTCATAGAACAGGTCCACGACGGCGAAGCCCTTGCCGATGTTGGCATCGTAGTCCACCCTGGCCAGGTAGGTGTTCTCAGGCCGCTGGCTGGTGAGGGTGCTGTCCAGTATCTCCAGTCGCCGGTAGGTGAACCGTGTGGCCACGCGGTTCCTGGGGTCCCGGCCAAGACCCAGGTCCGCACTGTACGAGGTGGCTTGGGCGGCGGCTTGCAGGCCCCCGTCACGAAGTGCGCGGTCCGTGCGCTGCCCACCGGCCAGTCGCCAGCGTGTGGCCTGCGTGTCCGGACTCTGGACGAAGGCCTCCCATTCATGGAATTGATAGCTTCCGGTGAGCAGGGCATCGGTGCTGTCCGCGCGGAACCGGTTCAATTCATGCTCGTCCTGGTAGCCCAGGGTGAAGTGCTTGAAGCGCTGCCGGAACTGCCCTTTGTGCCGCAGGAAATCGCTGTTGAGGACCCCACGGGTGACGAGCCTGCTGGCCTGTCCCACAAGATCGGTGCGCCGCCAATGGACATCGCTGTGCACCTGCTGGAGAAGGCCGTCCTGTGCATCGCCCGCCCTGAAACCGCCGAGCCCGGCCCTCAACCGTCCCAGGCGCGCGCCACGGATGCCCACCAGTGCGTTGGCAAGGACCTGGTCCCCGACCAGTGTGCGGCCCTGAACGTTCCAGTTGCGTTCGAATTCCACCGACCGATAGCGCTCCACGGCCCGGAAGTCGCTTGTGACCGCCTCAAGGTCACCGGACAAGGTCAGCTGCAATGTGCTGTCCTTCGCGCTGATGGGAATGGCATGTTCCACGGCGGCCATCAGGCCGGCTCCCTGGTCGTCGTTGCGGTCCGCATTGCTGAAGGTGTTCCTGTCCAGGTTGGTGTAGCTCAGTTCACTGCGGATGCGCGTGCGCTGCCCGGCCTTGTGTTCGAAGCCGAGGGTCATCATCTGTTGGCTGCGGGGGGCGATGAGCACACGCAGGGGGGCATGGTCGCCGCGCCGCACCAGCACACCGTTGACAGTGTCCGGTGCCACCCAGCGGAATACACGGCCGTTGGGTGTGAAGTCCTGCTGCACGTAATCGCCGTTACCGGCACCGACGGGCGAGAAGGTGATGCGCAGGAACGCACTGTCCGGAGCCGTGGAATAGACGTATACCGGAGCGTATCCGAGGGAATCCACGGGGCGGTAGAGCACCTGGTCGGCGATGAATCCCGTGCTGTCCACCCCGCTCACGGTCGCTGCGAACGGATCATCGCCCGCCAGGCGCAGGACCTCACGCTCCGCTTCGTTCAGCTGCTGCTGGAGGGGCTGGTTGCGGTGGTCCTGTTCGCTGAAGAGGTTGAAATGGAAGGCGCTCCGTCCGAATACCTGGCTGCTGTTGGCCCGCACCAGTGAGCGCGCGTAGTTCTTGTCCGAGTACTGGAACTCCACGGTGATCCGTCTGTCCTTGGTGATGAGGCGCTTCGAGGTGAAGGTGACCTCCGCCGTATTGTAGTCGATGATGTAATCGTTCTCCTGCCCGCGGTCCATCAACTGGCCATCGATGTAAACACGCTCGGTGCCGGACAGCACGATGATGAAGAGCTCGCCGGCATCACCGCGCAGCCGGTAGGGCCCCTGCACGCCCTCCTGCCCCTGGATGCTGTTGCGCGCGAACTTTCCCTTGCTGATCGCGACGCTCACGCCGGAGCGCCCCCTGCCGCTCCCTCCCAGGTCGGTGCGGCCCTCGAAGCTCAGGCCTTTGTTCTTCTTCATGTAGGTCATGAAGTGGCTGCTGGGTCGCTGCAGCACGAAGTCGCCGGCCACAAGTTCCCACGCATTGGCCTGGCCGGGCGTTCCCTCCTCGAAGAGCTTGATGAACACCTGGTCGAAGTCCTGGAGCTCTGCGGTGTTGCCACCGGCCTGGATGGGGATGTTGTTGTCCGTAACGGATGCAAGCACACCGATCCGGTCGCTGAGCCGTCCGCTCATCTCCAGGTTCAGGGAGGAGTTCACTGACAGGTCCTGGTTGTTTCCGAAGAGAACGCCGCGCGATATACTTCCTGAACGCTGTAGGCCGCGCATGCCCAGCAGGTCTTCGGTCCCGCGCGGAGGTTCGTAGGTGAAGGGGTCGATGCGGTCGTTGCCCGGTGTGGTGAGCGCCGCCGGGTCCTTGTGTTGAACCGGCCGCGACAGGTCCAGCGCCAGCACGCGGTAGCGCGCAAGCACCGAGTCCGGGCCATCCTGCAGCAACAGGCGGGCGCGGAAGGGGTCCAGGGAGTAGCTCCCCGGGGCAAGCTCCCGTCCGTTGGCCAGGATGCGCAGTGACCCGGGAACGATGCTGATGGTGTCCAGCAGGAGGGTGTCGGCGCCTGGCCTGATCCACCGCTGCCGCAGGTTGGACAGGGGCTGTCCGAACGCCGCAACCGTCCAGGCCCATGCCAGCAATGCCACCAGCAGGTGTCCAGCGCAGGCTGGGCGGAACGGGCGATCGGAGCGTGACACAGCAGACATACGGCGCGGCAGCGTGAAAATTATCCCGTGGGCATCGAAAGCCCCGCGCTCATCACCACCGCCCTGTTGATGGTGACCAAGTTACCGGTGGATGACCCATGGTGCCGGTCGGTACTTTTGGCTGCGCTTATGCTTCAAGGGTTCTCGCGTCCGATCGGGTTGCTGTTGTTCCTTGCCTCATGGTGGGCATGCGACAGTCCCGACCGCTCCCATGCCACGGCGGAAGGCCTGGGTGGCAGGCACTATGGGGGGGTGTTCAGCTTCAATGGTCCGGAGCCCGGCAATGGCCTGCATCCGCTGGGTATCACCCAGCTTTCCGCCTATCGCATCGCGTCCCAGGTGTACGAAGGACTGGTCCGCATCGATGCCGGTGATATGGGCATCCGTCCAGCCCTCGCCACCAGTTGGGAGGTGGACAGTTCAGGCACCGTCTACACCTTCACGCTGCGCACCGGTGTCCGCTTCCACGACAATGCCTGTTTCGAGGGGGGGCGCGGCAGGGAGATGACCGCGGATGATGTGCTTCGCTGCTTCACGGCGCTCTGCACACCAGGGCCGTCGAACCACTTGTCATGGCTGTTCCAGGACCTGGTCCTGGGAGCCGGTGCGCGCATCAATGCGGTGCTCTCCGGGCACGAGCCGCCTCCCGTGAAGGGCCTCGAAGTGCTTGATGACGGCCGCTTCCGGATGACGCTCAGGACACCCTCGGCCACGTTCCTGCAGGTGCTCACCCATCAGGGGTGTTGGATATACCCGCATGAAATGCATGCCTACCATGGGGCCGACACCCCGTGGAACCCGGTCGGCACTGGACCGTTCCGGCTCCGCGCACTGAAGCAGGGCATCTCGCTGGTACTTGAGCGCAACACGCATTACTGGGACAAGGATGGATTTGGGAACCAATTGCCGTTCCTCGATGGTGTGCGCGTGACCTTCGAACAGGACTGCGCCAAGGAGCGGGAGGCCTTCTCACGGGGTCGGCTGACATACCTTTCGGCCACCGACAGCGCCTCACTGGATGCGCTCATGGTCCCGGGCGCAGGGCGGCCCGTGGTGCTCAGCGCTCCCGGCATGTCCGTTCAGTTCTACGGGTTCGCGGCCAACATGCCCCCCTTCCAGGATGCCCGCGTGCGCAGGGCGTTCTCACTGGCCATCGACCGGGTTGCACTGGTGGACACGGTACTCGGTGGCTCGGCTGTCCCTGCCGAACGCGGTGTGGTGCCGCCCGGGTTCGCGGATTATCCATACGACTCGGTGCCCGCATTGACCTACGATCCGGAGCTCGCCATGCGGTTGCTGCGGGATGCGGGCTATGCGTCCGGCAGCGATCTGCCACCGGTGACCCTTCAGGTGGACAGCGATGGTCCCGCCTACGGACGTGTTGCCAGTGCCGTGCAGGCCATGCTTGAACGCAACCTTGGGGCGAAGGTGGTGATCAGCGTCCTGCCATCAGACCAGCATTTCACCCGGATCGAACACGGGAGCGCCCAGTTCTGGCGCGAGGGATGGGTCGCGGACCATCCGGATCCCGAGAACTTCCTGTCCATCTTCCACGGTCGCAACGTCCCTGCTGATACTTCGGAGCCATCGTTCGTCAATGGCACGCGGTACCGCAACGACCATTATGATGAGGGCCTCACCAGGGCCGGGTCAACGATGCAGGTGCGTGAACGCATGCGGTTGCTGGCACGCTGTGAGCGCATCCTGATGGAGGACATGGTGGTGATGCCCATCTACCACGAACGCGTGGCGTGTGCGGTGCAGCCGTGGGTGCGCGACCTGCCCGTCAATGGGATGGATATCCTTCAGCTGCGCTCGGCCTGGTACGACCATCAGGACCGGTGACCGCCGCAATGCGCTGGAACAAAAGGTGGCGACCCAGCGGAAGCAGGGTCTCCATGCGGGGCAGTTGGCGCTCGCTCTCCAGTGCGAAGGCCGCCATCCAGCAGGTGTTGCCAAGGCTGTTAAGTTCCTGCCGGTGATCATCCAGGTGGTCCAGGGGCCCCCAGGAGAAGCTCGTGACATAATGCGTGCGGACCTGCATGGCGGGGTCGAACAGTGCCGTATTGACCAGCCAGGGGATGGAATAACTGTACACACGCGCCTCGGGGCCATCCCGCAGCATCAGCCAACCTTCATGCTGGTACATGGGTTGCAGTCCGATGGGGGTCAACCGCAGTTCGGCCAGCAGGCAGCTCCGCAGGTCCTCACCAGCACCTGCATGATGCAGCAGTTCGGGCAGCGCCAGAGCCACCAGGGTATCCACCACCTCCAGCTGGGCCGGGTCAGGGGTCACCTCCTTCACCAACCTGCCCCGCCGCATGTCGAATCCGAGCAATCGGCCATTCCGGAGCTCTTGCGAGGCTTCCCGGCTGCGCTGCAGGCTCAGCACATCCTCGAGGCGTGAACGAAGCTCCGCCAGGTACGGATAGATCTTGTGCGCATCGAAGCCGCGCTGCACACGCTGCAGGAAGGCCAGCAGCTGATAGCGCTTCAGTTCCAGGTCGAAGGAGGGCGATGCCGCCCATGAGGTGCTGAGCATGACGTGGTCTATCGGTCAACGGGAGGGATCCACCCACCATCTCAACGTACTGTTCAAAACTAGTGTTGCATGGTGGGCGGTTTTCCGGACCACCTCCGGAACTTTGGTCGTAGGAAATCAACCGCCTCATGACCATGCAGCGCACCACACGCAACCTGATATCGATCCTGCTCCTCGGGGTGGGACTTCACGCCTGTGTGCCCGCACGCAAGTACGAGGAGTCCGAAGCACGGGCGCGCACTATGCAGGGCGAGGTGGATGCGGCGAACACACGCGCCCGCGACGCCCAGGCGGCACTGGACGAACTGAAGGCCCGTGATGCGGAGAACTCCGAACGGGTGGACGAACTGCGGCGTGACACCACCGTTATGGGGACCTCCCTTCGCCTGATGACCGACCAGTACGACAAGATCAATGAGCTCAACGAACAGTTGCTTGAGAAATACAACAAGCTGCTTGCGGGTGATCGCAGTGAGAACAGGCGGCTGCTCACCGACCTGGAGGGCCTGCGGCTGGACCTGATGAACAAGGAGGATTCGGTGAACGCCCTGGCCCGCCGGATAGGTGAGAAGGAGGCCGCCCTGGCCGAGCGGGAGGCCGCATTGGCCGAGCTGCGTGCGGAACTGGCGTCCAAGGATGCGGCCATGCGGGCCCTCAAGGACCGCGTCAGCGCCGCGCTCACCGGGTTCGAGGGCAAGGGGCTCACGGTGGAACAACGCAACGGGCGCATCTATGTGAGCATGGACAACAAGCTGTTGTTCCCCAGCGGCAGTTATGCCGTTGACGCCAAGGGACGAGAGCTGATCGGCAAGCTGTCCAAGGCCATCGAGAACGAAGCCGGGCTCAATGTGCTGGTCGAGGGGCACACCGATACCGACAAGGTGCAGGCCTTGGGCGGCATCAAGGACAACTGGGACCTGAGCGTGCTGCGCGCCACCAGTGTGGTGCGGCTGATGCAGGAGACCAGCCGCATGGACCCCGTTCGTATAACCGCCGCCGGCCGTGGTGAGCACGTCCCCGTCGATCCGGCGGACAAGGCCCGCAACCGGCGCATAGAGATCATTCTGGCCCCCGACCTGAAGGAACTCTACAACCTGGTGAAGGAGTGATCCCCGGCTGAGCTGGCAACGGTGAGCGATCGCGAGCGCGTGGCCATCATCGGCGGTGGTCCCGCCGGTATCATGGCGGCAGCCACCCTGGCCCCTCGGGTTCACGTGGACCTTTATGAGCATCAGCGGACCATCGGGCGCAAGTTCCTGGTGGCCGGCGATGGTGGCCTCAATCTCACTCATGCAGGCGGGGTTCATGCGCTTGAGGACCTTTGCACGCCCAGGGAATTGTGGCGTCCGATCCTCGCGTCGTTCGGCCCCGACGACCTCCGTGCGTGGTTCCGCACGCTCGGGGTGGAAACACATGTGGGCAGCAGTGGTCGCGTGTTCCCTGTGAAGGGGATGCGCCCGGCGGAGGTGCTGCAGTGCATGCGCCATCACCTGCGGACGCTGGGAGTGCACATACACACCGGTCATGCGTTCGTTGGCTTCGACATGCAGGCCCGCCCGGTGATCGGTTCCAAGGAAGCCCGCGTCGCGCTGAACCATGATGCCGTCCTGTTCGCCCTGGGCGGTGCTTCATGGCCGGTCACGGGTTCGCGCGGTGATTGGCTGGACCACTTTACAGGCATCGGCGTGCGGACCGTTCCGTTCGCCCCGTCCAACTGCGGTGTTGAGGCCCCCCTGCCGGGAACCCTGCTGCCACATGCCGGCAGACCGCTGAAGAACGTGCGGGTCTCCGCCGGTGGGCGCTCCCTTCGCGGTGAGGTGATGATCACCGCCAGAGGGCTCGAGGGCAATGCGATCTACCCCTTGGTGCCCGTGCTGCGTGAAGCCCTCCGATCGGAGGGGTTGGCGGAACTGTGCATCGACCTGAAACCCGACCTGACCCACGAGGCCATCCGTGAAAAACTCCGGTCCGTCCAATGGAGCGAGCGTGCTGCTGCACTCCGCCTGGACCGCCCATCGATGGCGTTCTTCAAGGCGTTCACTGCGCGGCAGCGGTTCCTGGACGGCAACCGCTGGGCGGAGGAATTGAAATGCGTGCGGGTCCCCGTCACCGCCCTGCGCCCCCTTGGGGAGGCCATCAGCACAGTGGGTGGCATCGCACTTGAGGAGGTCGCCCCGGACCTCTCGCTCCGGCGGCATGGAAGCCTCTTTGTGGCCGGCGAGATGCTCGATACGGATGCCCCCACGGGAGGCTACCTGTTGCAGGGCGCGTTCGCCATGGGACGGTATGCGGCACTATCCATGCTGGGTCATTTACGCCGTATCCCTGATGATCGGTCGGCGTTTTAGGCCGCTTCGTCGGATCCCGCATCCCGCTGCGGGGGGTGGCTTTTTCTACAGGAAGTGTCCGTTCATCGACGAAGTGGCGATAAATCCCCTCAAACAGACGCGGACCCAGCGTTGGCGCTGCTTGCGGAGACTGGCGCTGTGCGCGAATTTGTCGGAACTTTGGACCACGGCCGGACGTTCGGGCTGTGAGCAGAGCAATGTCACCGACGCGCAATACCATCAAGCGGACCGAACCTCGTTCGGTCGACGGGTATCCCACCTGCGGTGGTGTGACCCGCGAGCGCTTTGGGCTGCTGTGGTGGTGGTCCGTGGTCATCGCCACCCTGTTGCTTCCGGCAATGGCATTCGCCCAGACCAGTTCGGAGCGCGCCTCCGTTCAGCTCTGGGCCATGGTGCAGAGTTCGCCGGCACGCATAACGCTCAACTGGACCACGCTACCCAGCACCACGTCCATCACCATATACCGCAAGACGCTGGCCGCCAACACCTGGGGCAGTTCCTACGCCACGGTGTCCGCATCGGCGACACAGTACCAGGACATTGCCGTCAGCACGGGAACGCTCTATGAGTATCGTGTGGTGCGTGTGGCCGGAGGTGTTACGGGGAATGGATACATCGCCACCGGCATCGAGGTGCCTGCCGTTGATGCGAGGGGCAAACTCATCCTGCTAGTGGACAATACCATGTCCGGCCCCCTGGCGAATGAGATCCAACAGTTGGAGCGCGATCTGCTGGCTGATGGCTGGACGGTCCTGCGCAGCGACGTGAGCCGGACGGCGTCGGTGCAGTCGGTGCGAAACACCGTGATCGGTCTCTACAACAGCGACCCGACCAATGTGAAGGCATTGTTCCTGCTGGGCCATGTGCCGGTGCCCTATTCCGGCAACCAGTCCCCGGATGGCCACGGCGAACATACGGGGGCCTGGCCCTGCGATGGCTATTTCGGGGAGCTTACCGGCACATGGACCGACAACACCATCAATAATTCCGGTGCACAACGGGTGGAGAACCGCAATGTGCCCGGTGATGGCAAGTTCGACCAGACACAGTTCCCCTCCGACCTGGAGCTCCAGGTGGGACGCGTGGACCTCTCGGACCTTCCCGCGTTCGCCCAGAGCGAGACCGAATTGCTGCGTGCCTATCTGAACAAGCTGCATGCCTTCAAGGTCAAGGGCTTCTCTCCCCAGGAGCGCGGCATCATCTTCGACAACCTGCAATGGGTGTCCAATCCGCTCGCTGCAAGCGGATGGCGCTCCCTGGCACCGCTGGTGGGCCCTTCCAACATAACCGCCCCCTATCCCTATGGTTCCCCGTTCCACACCTTCATCAACGGCCAGAGCCACCTGTGGACCTACTCCAGCGGTGGTGGCTCGCAGGCCTATGTGGGAAGCACGCTCACCTACAATGGTGCCAACAATGTTGCCACCACCGAGACCTACGCCGGCGGGGTGCAGATGAACGGCGTGTTCAACATGTCCTTTGGAAGTTACTTCGGGGACTGGGACAACAAGAACAACTTCCTGCGGGCGCCGCTTGCCAGTGGGCAGTGCCTTACCAACTGTTGGTCCGCCATTCCCGCGTGGTACTTCCACCACATGGGCATGGGCCTGAACATCGGCTACAGTGCCTGGCGCACCATGAACAACACCAGCCTCTACCTGCCGCTCACCGACGGCTGGCAGAGCTCCATCGGCAGGGTGCACCTTGGTCTCATGGGTGATCCGTCACTGCGCATGCAGATGACCGCCCCTCCCTCGAACCTGTCCATCGTGAACACCAACGGTTTTGCGTCGTTCAGCTGGACCGCCGCCTCCGAAACCGTGCAGGGCTATCACCTCTACGCGATCGACCCGGCAACCGGTGTGCCCAGCCGCATCACCACCGCTCCGGTCATCGGCACCAGCTACCAGCCGGGCACCATCCCCTTCGTACAGGGGCGCCAATACATGGTGCGCGCCATGAAGCTGCGGGTGACCCAGAGCGGCAGCTATTTCGACCTTTCCCTGGGGGCCATCGGAACGGCCGCCGGATCCGGTTCCGTCACGCTCGATTGCCAGGGCGTGGCGGGCGGCGCCGCGGTGCCGGGTGCCAGTTGCAACGATGGCGACCCCTGCACCGTCAATGACATCTGGACCGCCGGCTGCCAGTGTGCCGGCACCCCGCAACCCACGCAGGTCACCATCACTCCCGCCGGCCCCACCGGTTTCTGCACCGGAGGCAGTGTCATGCTCAACGCCACCGCATCCTCCGGCTCCACCTACGTGTGGTATCGCAATGCCACGGTGATCGGCGGGGCGACCTCCTCAAGCTACAATGCCACACAGGCCGGAACCTACACCGTGCAGCGCACCGTTTCCGGCTGTGCCGCGCTGTCAGGAGGGATCAGCGTGGTCATCGGCAACCAGCCGATCGTGAGCATCACCGCATCGGGACCCACCAGCTTTTGTGGTGGCGGGAGTGTGGTGCTCGCGGCCACCACCGGTACCGGTTCAACCCATGCGTGGTTCCGCAATGGCACGGCCATCAGCGGTGCCACCTCGTCCACCTACACCGCCACGCAGGCCGGCAGTTACACGGTGCAACGCACGGTGAGCGGTTGCAGCGCGGTATCCTCTGCGGTGGCGGTGGTCGTCACCTCGTCACCCGCAGTGTCCATCACGGCTGCCGGCCCGACGGCGTTCTGCAGCGGTGGCAGCGTCGTCCTTAACGCGACCACCGGAACCGGTTCTACCTATGTGTGGTTCCGCAACGGCACGGTCATCAGTGGTGCCACCTCTTCCGGCTACACCGCCACGGAGGCTGGCAGCTATACCGTGCAGCGCTCGGTCTCCGGCTGTTCGGCGACCTCCGGCGCCGTGGTGGTCAGCGTAACCAGCGCCCCGTCCACATCCATCACTGCCGGTGGGCCGACCACCTTTGCACAGGGCGGCAGTGTCGGCCTGTACGCGACCTGGTCCAACGGCTCCATCTTCCAGTGGTTCCGCAACGGGGTCGCCATCACGGGATCCACGCTGAGCAATACCATCACCGTAACGGAAGGGGGCAGCTACACGGTGGTCCGCACGCTCAATGGTTGCGGTTCCACATCGGCCGCGCTTTCCGTGGTGGTCACCGGAACGAATGCGCTCACGGTCTCGGTAAGTGGCTCCACGACCTTCTGCGACGGACTGTCCGTGGTGTTGAGCGCGAGCACGGCGAGCGGTGCCACCTACCAGTGGCGGCGCAACAACGTCGATATCCCCGGAGCCACGGCCTCCAGCTACACCGCCACCCAGGCCGGCAGCTACACCGTTCAACGCACAGTGGGCGGGTCGTCGGTAACCTCAGGTGCGGTGCCTGTAACAGTGAACCCCCTGCCAACCGTGAGCATGAGCTCCTCACCGGCCAATGCCACGGTATCGGTGGTTGCCAGCGGGGCAACAGCACCCTATTCCTACCTCTGGAACACGACCCCTGCCCAGACCACCGCCACCGCCACGGTCGCTGCGTCCGGCACATACACCGTATCGGTCACGGCCGCCACGGGTTGTCGCCGGAACGGATCGGTAAGCATCACCCTGCCCGTACAGGTGAATTGCACCGGTATCCGCGCCGAGTCCCAGGGCACCTGGGGCGCCAACAGCAACGGGTACGATCCGGCCGCTTACATGAACAGCAACTTCGCTGCGGCCTTCCCCGCCCCCGCCCACCTTACCATTGGCTGTGGCAGCCGTCTGCTGCGGCTTTCCACCGCCGCTGCCGTGGGTGCGTTCCTGCCCTCCTATGGGTCGGTGGCCATGCTGCCCACGGGCACCCTCACCAACCCCGGTGCAGGTTACAGTAATAACCTGGCGGCCGAGCTCGTGGCGCTCAAGTTGTCCATGCGGTTCGACGAGGTGGATGCCTCCTTCAGCCCGAGCACGGCGATGCTGAAGGACATGGTGATCAGTTCGGGCACCTTCGCAGGATGGACCGTTCAGCAACTGGTGACCGCCGCGGACGCGGCGATAGGGGGGTGTTCCACCACGTATACCCTCAATGCATTGAACAGCGCGCTGATCAACATCAATTACAATTACTACCAGGGCTCTTCGGGCAATGGGTTCCTTGTTTGTCCCTCCTCCGGATCCATGATCCCCGTGCAGCAGGGCGAAACAGCGCAGGATCCGACAGGAGAGCAGACCCTTGAACTCCTGCTCCACCCCAATCCCACCACGGGGCCGTTCACCCTGCGGCTGACCGGAGTCATTGCCGGTGAGGCGTACAGTGTGCGCCTGCTGACGCTCGATGGGCGTGAGGTGGCACAGCTTGCCGCAGGAACCGATGCGCCGACGGGAGCCGTTGATCACCGTTGCGAGCGGGTCCTGGCGGCCGGCATGTACATGGTGCAAGTGCAGCAGGGTGCGCGCAGTGTGGTGCAGCGCCTGGTGGTGGAGTAGCGGCCGCGTCCGTGGTCCTGTCCGGGACGTTCCGTTCCCATCCCTGGCCGTACGTTCAGCCGAAGAGGGCCGCGAGAACCTCGCTCACCTGCGCCACCTGCACCACCTCGATACCCTTGGTCGCCGGTAGCCCCTTGGTGCCCCGGGGAATGAAGATGCGGGAAAACCCAAGCTTGCCAACCTCGGCGATGCGTTGGTCCGTGCGTGTCACCGGGCGGATCTCCCCGGACAGGCCCACCTCGCCGCAAAATGCGGTGTCCATGGGAATGGCGATGTCCGCATTGCTGCCCAGCACCGCGCATACCACGGCAAGGTCGATGGCGGGCTCCTCCACACGGAATCCGCCGGCGAGGTTCAGGAACACGTCCTTCTGTCCGAGCCGGAAACCGCAGCGTTTCTCCAGCACGGCCAGCAGCATGTTCAGGCGGCGCAGATCGAAGCCGGTGGCACTGCGCTGTGGTGTGCCGTACACCGCAGTGCTCACCAGGGCCTGCACCTCAATGAGCAGGGGGCGCTGCCCCTCCAGGGTGGCGCTCACCGCCACGCCACTGGGCCGTTCGCGTCGGTCACCGAGCAGTACCTGGCTGGGGTCCTCCACTGCGGCGAGCCCCGTTCCGTGCATCTGGTAGATGCCGAGCTCGTTGGTGCTGCCGAAGCGGTTCTTCAGCGGGCGCAGCAGCCGGTAGGCATGGTCGCGGTCACCTTCGAACTGCAGCACGCAGTCCACCATGTGTTCCAGCACCTTCGGGCCCGCGATGGAGCCGTCCTTGGTGATGTGCCCGATGAGTACGAACGGGATGTCACCGGCTTTGGCGAAGCGCATGATCTCCGCCGTGCATTCGCGTACCTGCCCCACAGTGCCCGGGCTCGCATCAAGGGTGGCGGTGTGGAGCGTCTGCACGCTGTCGATGACCACCAGGCCCGGTTGCAGCGCCGCGATGTGGCGGAAGATGTTCTGGGTGTTGGTCTCGGTGAGCACAAAGCATCCCTCCGAGCCGCTGGCAGCCCCCGCCTGTGCCTGCAGACGCTCCGCCCGCATCCTCACCTGGTGTTCGCTTTCCTCGCCGCTCACATACAGTGTCCTCAGGTGCGGGTTGCACAGTGCTGTCTGCAGCAGCAGGGTGCTCTTGCCGATGCCGGGTTCGCCCCCGATCAGGGTGATGCTTCCGGGCACGATCCCGCCTCCCAGCACGCGTGCAAGCTCACCATCGGTGACCGGCACCCGGGGACCGTCCTGTACCGGGATGTCCGCGATGGCCACAGGTTTCGGGTCGCGGCCTTTCATGGTCGAAGGCGTCCCGCGCCGCTCCGCCACGGGGTCACGCACCTCCTCCACCAGCGTGTTCCATGCCTTGCAGCCGGTGCACTGTCCCATCCATTGGGGGAAGGCGGTGCCACAGCCTTGGCAGACGAACTGGGAGCGGACCCTGGCCATGGTTCAGTTGAGCTGGAAACCGCGCGGTGCGGTGGTCAATGGCAGGTCCTGCTCACGCTCTGGTGCCTGCCCGGTTCCGGACGGGGTGTGTTGGAAGTGGCTTCGCAGCAACCCTGCGTCGCGCGTTTCCCAATAGCCGCCCTCGTCCGCAACATCCAGTTCCGCGAAACTGGGTGCGAGCGCCTCCAGCAGGTGGATGATGCCCATGTGGGCCTCGGCTGATGCGAACCGCGTCGTGCAACTGTGTCGCGTACGACCGTCCCTGTCGAAGAGCAGGAACATGGGTTCGCACCCCTCCATTATCTCCACGATCCAGCCGTTCACCGGGCCGTTGTATTCCACCATGCGACCGTCCACCAGGTGGGTGAGCGCACCATGGGGGTCATCCACCCCGTGGACCACCCAGCCGTTCAGCACGGCGAAGTCGGTGATGATGCGGTTCAGCACCTGCATTTCGCTGATGGAGCGCAGACGTCCGGTGTAATGGATCGTGATGGCCATGGTCCGTCGGTGTGCCTTCGCCGGTGCGGTCAGCTGCGCCGGATGCGTTCGACCAGCGCGGTGGTTGAGAAGCCGTCCACCAGCTTCAGGCTGTGCACACTGCCTCCACGGGCCCGCACCAATGGGGCACCCACTATGCGGTCCTCGGACCAGTCGCCGCCCTTCACCAGCACATCCGGTCCGATCGCCTGGATGAGTTCCAAGGGGGTGTCCTCCTCGAAGATGATCACGGCATCCACAAGGCGCAGGGCGGCAAGCACCTTGGCCCGGCTTTGTTCGTCGTTCAGCGGTCGTTCCGGCCCCTTGTTCTGGCGCCGCACACTGGTATCGCTGTTGAGCCCGACCACCAACCGGTCTCCGAGGGCGGCCGCTTCCTGGAGGTATTCCACGTGGCCGCGGTGCAGGATATCGAAGCACCCGTTGGTGAACACGATGCGATCGCCCTTCATGCGCCAGGTGTTGCACAGGCGCTGGGCCTGGACCAGGTCCACTATTCGCTTGTCGATCGCAGGTACGGCTTGCTCCACGCTCATGCTCCGGGTCGTCGGGGGGTTCGTGCCATCAAAAATAGCGATAGACCGCCGAGCACGATGACCATCAGTGTCTGCGCCACCCAGAGCAGCCAACCCAGCGCCAATGCATCCGGGTGCAGCAGTCCCCCCTCCGCCGGTGCCGCCATGTAGATGCTGAGGATGGCTGCGACGAAGGCCGGATACACTCCCACACCGCCCTGCACGAGCACCACGCCCAACGTACCCGCCACAAAGCCCGCCAGCACGGCCGCCGGTGGGAGCGCGGCCGTGCTGGGGAGCGACAGGAAGCCCACATGGAACATGGCCACGTAAAGCGTCCAGATAAGGCTGCTGTGGGCGATGAACGCGGCGCGATGCCGGGTGCGCAGCACGGACCTCAGGCCATCCATGAGACCGGTGCCCAGATGACGCAGGCGCGTGCGCAGGTGGGGCCGGCCCCGCAGCAACAGGACCCCCGCAGTGGCGGCCACCACCACGGCGCACACCAGGGCCCACGGCAACAACGAGGTTTCGGCATCCGGTCCAGTACCCGCGCGGAACGTTGCGATCCGCGCAAGGAACACGTCCGTCCGGTCCACCTGGAGGCCAACGGTGATGAGGGCGATCACAGCCAGCAGGAGGAAGTCCACCGCACGCTCGGCGAGGATGGTTCCGAAACCCTGTTCGAAGGGGACACCGCCATGGCGCGCCAGCAGCGCCGCTCGTGATGCCTCCCCGGCGCGGGGCAGCAGCAGGTTCATGAAGTAGCCGCTCATGGTGGCATGGTA
>JBIJDX010000278.1:0-3009 GCA_044343855.1 Flavobacteriales bacterium | reverse complement strand
TGCAGGAGTCTGCATGCTTCCATGCGGGGGAAGCCCAATGGTTCGTGCTTGGCTTCCCTGGGTGGGGCCGATGGAACGTAGGCAGGGTGCGGTCCCGTTGGTGTTGGAAGTCCGCAACATCGCGTCCGCCGCCCGCTCCGCCGCTTGTTGATCGATCGTGAAAAGAAAAGTCTTGCAGGGTTGCGTGTTGCATCAATGCCCCGTCGTTGTTGAGGAACCGGGCCGTGTTGAAAACTCCGGAAACTTCCCGGCGCCCGATCCTTGTGGAGTGCACCGCAGCGATCCAATTTTGTATCCCGACGACGCCGTCCCCGAAACACCTCCTGTGACCGGGTCGACATCGGCGGGAACCAACCGTATACCAAGGCATTTTTTTAACGGGTCCTCCCGACAGAACATCCCTTCTCCTGAAAGTACCATGAGCAATACCCAGAAGCCCTCCCAGATGAGCATGGACGAGCTGATCACCGACCATGCCGCCGATGCCCACGAACCCCTGCTCAGGGAGAACAAGGACCGCTTCGTCATCTTCCCCATCCAGCACCACGACATCTGGGAGTTCTATAAGAAGCATGAGGCCGCCTTCTGGACCGCCGAGGAGATCGACCTGCACGCCGACCTCACGGATTGGGCCGACAAGCTCAACGACGATGAGCGTTACTTCATCAAGCACATCCTGGCCTTCTTCGCCGCCAGCGACGGCATCGTGAACGAGAACCTCGCCGAGAACTTCCTGCACGAGGTGCAGTATCCTGAGGCGCGCTTCTTCTATGGCTTCCAGATCATGATGGAGAACATCCATAGTGAGACCTACAGCCTGTTGATCGACACCCTCATCAAGGACCCCCTGGAGAAGGACCGCCTGCTGCATGCGATCGACACTGTTCCCTGTGTGAAGCGGAAGGCCGAATGGGCCCTGCGCTGGATCAGCAAGGGCAGCTTCGCCGAGCGCCTCATCGCCTTCGCTGCGGTGGAGGGCATCTTCTTCAGCGGCAGCTTCTGCAGCATCTTCTGGCTGAAGAAGCGTGGCCTCATGCCCGGCCTCAGCTTCAGCAACGAACTGATCAGCCGCGATGAAGGCCTGCACTGTGATTTCGCCTGCATGCTCTACACCAAGCACCTGCTGAACAAGCTCCCGAAGAGGACCGTGGAGACCATCATCAAGGATGCCGTGGAGATCGAGAAGGAGTTCGTCACCGATGCCCTGCCCGTGAACCTCATCGGCATGAACGCCAAGCTCATGCAGCAGTACATCGAGTTCGTTGCCGACCGCCTGCTTGTGGAGCTGGGCAATGAGAAGGTCTACAACGCCATGAACCCCTTCGACTTCATGGAGATGATAAGCCTTCAGGGGAAGACCAATTTCTTCGAGAAGCGCGTGGGCGAGTACCAGAAGGCCGGTGTGCTCAACAAGGAGAAGGACCAGAGCAAGTTCACGCTGGATGCTGACTTTTAGTAGTCGGTTGACAGTTGTCTCATGTTCTATGCAACCCAGCACTGTGCATAGGACATTCGACAACTGTCAGCCAGCAGTCTTCCGCAATTCACATTCACCGGTTGAAGATCACCCGATCGATGACCATAGCAAGGGGCCTCCGGGCACACCAACTTGTAGGCCCTGTCACTGACAGAAAATAAACCAGCCGGCACGGACGAAGCGGGAGCTGAACACGGGTCGGTCCACCAAACCAAACGCACTGAGAACAACATGTACGTAGTAAAGCGCGACGGACGCCGGGAGGCGGTGAAGTTCGACAAGATCACCGCCCGCGTGAAGAAACTGTGTTACGGGCTCGACCCCATGGTGGATGCCACCCTGGTCACCATGAAGGTGATCGAGGGCATCTTCGATGGTGTCACCACCACGGAATTGGACAACCTTGCCGCCGAGGTGGCCGCCACCCTGACGGTGAAGCACCCGGACTATGCGCAGCTGGCCAGCCGCATCGCCGTAAGCAACCTGCACAAGAACACCAAGAAGTCCTTCAGCGAGACCATGAAGGACCTTCACGATTACGTGGACCCCAAGACCGGTGAGCGCGCGAGCCTCCTGGCCGACGATGTGCACGACATCATCCGCAAGAACGCAGACGTACTGGACAGCGCCATCATCTATGACCGCGACTTCAGCTACGACTACTTCGGGTTCAAGACCCTGGAGCGCAGCTACCTGCTGCGCCTTGACGGCCAGATCGCCGAGCGCCCCCAGCAGATGCTGATGCGTGTGGCCGTGGGCATCCACAAGAGCGACCTGGAGAGCGCCATAGCCACCTATAACAGCCTCAGCGAGGGCTGGTACACCCACGCCACCCCCACGCTCTTCAATGCGGGCACGCCCAAGCCCCAGATGAGCAGCTGCTTCCTCCTCCAACTCAAGGAGGACAGCATCAGCGGCATCTACGACACCCTCAAGCAGTGCGCCCAGATCAGCCAGAGCGCCGGCGGCATCGGCCTCAGCGTGCACAACCTGCGGGCCAAGGGCAGCTACATCAAGGGTACCAACGGCACCAGCAACGGCATTGTGCCCATGCTCCGCGTGTTCAACGACACCGCCCGCTACGTGGACCAGGGCGGCGGCAAGCGCAAAGGCAGCTTCGCCGTGTACCTGGAGCCCTGGCATGCCGACGTGTTCGACTTCCTGGAGCTCAAGAAGAACCACGGCAAGGAGGAGATGCGCGCCCGTGACCTCTTCTATGCCATGTGGGTGCCCGACCTGTTCATGAAGCGTGTGGAGCAGAACGGCGATTGGACACTGATGTGCCCCAACGAATGTCCGGGCCTTGCGGACACGTGGGGCGCCAAGTTCGAGGCGCTCTACGAGAAGTACGAGGCCGAAGGCAAGGGCCGCCAGACCATCAAGGCGCAGGACCTCTGGTTCAAGATCCTCGAAAGCCAGATCGAGACCGGCACGCCCTACATGCTCTTCAAGGACGCCGCCAACGGCAAGAGCAACCAGCAGAACCTGGGCACCATCAAGAGCAGCAACCTCTGCACGGAGATCATCGAGTA
>JBIJDX010000101.1:0-9857 GCA_044343855.1 Flavobacteriales bacterium | reverse complement strand
CCGTGCCGCCTCCGCCTCCTTCGCACGAAGCTCGGGGGTTCCACGGGTGCCCAGTTCGCCGGCGGTGAGGTCCACGATACCCACCCTGTGACCGAGCGCAACATGTTTCAGCACGGTACCCGCCATGCTGATCTCCACGTCATCGGGGTGAGCCGTGATGCAAAGGAGGTCCACTTGTACCGGCGTGGGCAGGGTGATAAGGTGCATGGCGCAAAGTTGCGCTACAGGACCATATCAATCCTTCAACCAGGAAAGCACTTCATCATCGTTCGGGCCGATACCGCTGCCCAACACCTTCACCAGGTGCCCTTGCTCATCGATGAGGAATTTGTGGAAATTCCACTTCACCTCTGCATCCATCGCGCCGTTCTCGGCCTTGCGTGTAAGCCACTTATAGACCGGTGAAGGGTCATTGCCCTTGATGCGCACCTTTTCCATGAGCGGGAAGGTCACACCGTAATTCTTCTGGCAGAACTGCTCGATCTCCGAGGCACTGCCGGGCTCCTGCCCCCCGAAATCATTGCACGGGAAACCGATGACAACAAGGCCCTTGTCCTTGTAAGTGTCATACAGTTCCTGAAGGCCCTTGTACTGGGGAGTGTAACCGCATTCACTGGCGGTGTTCACCACCATCAGCTTCTTCCCTGCGAACTGCGCCATTTTCACGGGGTTGCCATGGATGTCGTTGGCTGTGAGGGCGTGGAAGGTGGGCATTGGAGCGTTGGTGTTCTGGGTGGGTGTCGGAGCCACCTGTACCGTATTGAAGCAACTGATGAGCATAAGCGCCGAAACACTGAACGGAAGGTGTAAAAGGGTCATGCCAAAGGAACACCCTTCATGGGTGGAAAGTTCGCATCTGCGGCGGTCAGCGGATGCCGAATGAAACCCGGGACGGCGATCCATCGTAGGAGAAGGCATGAACATCCGCTTCATCCTCCCCCTTTTCCTTGCAGCGCTCGCCTCGATCCCGGCCAGCGGCCAGCAACAGGCGCGCATCATCGACCCCTCGGCTCTTCTTCCACTGATGGAGCCGGCCACTGATGAAGCCATCCGATCGGGTCTTGCGGATGCAGGCATCGGAGAGGAGTTGCTTGCCCGGATCACAACCTTGAGCACAAGGCAGCTGTGGCCGGAGGGCCTTGCCACGGACAGTTCCAGAAAGGCGCATTCGGGAGCCATCAGGAACCTCCACGCGGTACATGTGTGCGATCTGCCATCGGCCGATGGGACCATCAGCGTGCTGGAACTGCCCGTTGCCGGCAACTACCATATGAACGAGGCGCTGCGCTCCAGAAGTGACCTGTATCTCTTCCTCCGCAAAAGCGGTTGGGAGGCTGTGGAGGCTGTTGCCGTTGTGCGGAAGCCGAGCCGGGGTCCGGCATGGCAGCGCATGAAACGCGCCAGGATCGTGAAGCCCGAGGAGGTGTATGCCACCTATGATCTTTCCAACGACACCGAGGCCCGGTCATTGATGGAGCGAAAGGGGTTCAGCCAGGCTGAGATCGATGCGGTGCTGTTCCGGAGCCATGAGCGCAACTGGCCCGAAGGGATCAGCCAGTTCGGCTCCCGTTACGAAAGGCTCCAGGAATTCAAGCGCTACAAGGCCTACGCAGCGGGAACCTGGGGCGACAAGGTCCTGGTGGTGATACCTGCGGCCGAGAACAGGAAGATGCGCGAGCCCCTGCGACCTGCCATGGACATCTACATGGTGTATGCTTCCAACGCTGTGAGCGTGAGCGAGGGCACGGGACGCAAGCGCTGAAGGTAGCGCGTCGCGGGGGTACCTTTGCACCGTGCGCCCTCGTGAGATCCTTACGCTCCTGCAGTTGGAGGTGGCCCTGGACATGCGCCAGCGCGCTGCCTGGGGAGGTCTGCTGCTCTATGTGGTGAGCGCCGTTTATGTGGCGTTCCTGGCGGTCAGGAGCGTGCAGGGAGCCGCGCTGTGGAACGCACTGTTCTGGATCATCCTGCTGTTCGCCGCGTTCAACGCCCTTTCACGCTCGTTCCAGCGCGAGGAGGGCGGCAGGCAGCTCTACCTGTACACGCTGGCGCACCCCCGCAGTGTGGTGCTGGCACGCACCCTGTACAACGCCTTCACCATGGTTCTGCTCGCCCTGCTGAGCCTCCTGTTCCACAGTCTTTTCATGGGTGTCCATGCACTCGGGGATGCATCGTGGTGGACCTTCCTGCTGTCGGTCGCGCTGGGTGCCATCGGATTGGCGACGGTACTGACCCTGGTCTCAGCCATTGCAGCCCGCGCGGGCAACGGCCTTGGGCTCATGGCCATCCTTGGCTTCCCACTGGTGCTCCCCCTCCTGCTTGCCGTGATGCGCGCGAGCAAGTTGTCATTGGACGGGGTGGCATGGAGCGTGATAAGCGGCTATCTGCTCGGCCTGGTATTCCTCAACATCATCACCATCACGCTGGCCTGGACGCTGTTCCCGTACCTTTGGCGCGATTGAGGAAATGCGACACTGGTGGTGGAAAATAGCGGCGATCGCACTGTTGTTCACGGCTTCCGTGGCGGGGCTGTACATCCCCCTTTCACCGGCCCTGGTGCATGTTTCACCGGACCGGTTCGGCGCGGGACCCGTGAAGGTGCAGGTGACCGGATACAACACACGGTTCAGTGATGACCTGACCGTTTTCCTGGATAACGGCGGTGACACCTTCTGTCCGGTGCAGGTGCAGGTGCTGGACGCCACCCACCTGGAGCTGACGCTGGTAGTGCCGGCCGGCCTGCGCGAAGCCATGACGGACCTTGTTGTGGGAGACCTGCGCTACGCGGGGGCGTTCTACACCAAGGGCGGAGGGGAAGGCTTCCCGGCCATGGATTGCGGCGACGTCACTCCCGTTGAGGGTGCACGGAACTTCACATTCCCCAACAGGAGCATCCTGTATGAAAGCATCCGCAACCTGCATTTCCATGTGCCCATGTGGTTCACCATGGTGGCGTTGATGGGGCTCAGCGTATGGCACAGCATCAGGGGCCTGGGCAGCAATTCACCGGAACATGACCGTGCTGCGGTGGGTGCCGTGGAGGTGGGGTTGTGGTTCTGTGCATTGGGCCTGCTCACCGGAGCCCTGTGGGCACGCGCCACCTGGGGCACCTTCTGGACCAGCGACGTGAAGCTGAACGGTGCAGCGGTCACCGCCCTCATCTACCTCGCCTACCTGGTGCTCCGGGCCTCGGTCGCGGACCCCGGCAAGCGGGCACGGCTATCGGCCATCTACAACATCTTCGCCTTCGCCCTGCTGGTCCTGTTCCTGTTCGTGGTTCCTAGGATCAATGCGGTGGACAGCCTGCACCCCGGCAATGGAGGGAACAGCGGTTTCAGCGACCTTGACCTTGACAACAGGCTCCGCATCGTATTCTACCCGGCGGTGGTCGGCTGGGTGCTTTTCGGCCTGTGGATGGCCGACCTTCGCATCCGCACAGCACGCCTTTCCGAACAAATGGACCACTGAACGCATTCGACCGTTGCCATGACGACCTTTCAATTCCAGTGCCTCCTCCTGCAAGCCGCCCCGAGCTGGCTTGAGCACAGCCTGCATGGGAACGGCAAGATCAACGTGGTGGTGGCCGTCGTGGGCCTTATCGTGCTGGGACTGGGTCTTTGGATGTGGCGCATGGACCTTCGACTGAAACGCATGGAGCAAGGGCAACACAAGTGAACAACACATGAAACGCTCGCACATCATCGCGATCGTGATCATCGCCGTGTCCGTGGTGGCATTGGTGGGTTCACTTTACGACAGCAGCACCTACGCCGACCTGTCCCAGGCCCTCGGGGATCCTGGCACCGAGTACCATGTCGTGGGCGTCCTTGACCGGAGTGCGGACATCATCTACGAACCGAGCCTGAACGCCAGCCTGACCACCTTCACCATGAAGGACCTCAATGGCCGCAGTTGCCGCGTTCACCTTGCCAAGGCCAAGCCCCAGGACTTCGAGCGCAGTGAACGGCTTGTGCTCATCGGCTCCGCAACGGAGAACGGCGAGTTCCAGGCAAGGGACATGCTCATGAAGTGTCCCAGCAAGTACAACGAAGAGAACCGGATCGAAGGGTGATGCGGGGACCGGCCTGACCCGGCCCCAAGCATCGTCCCACCTGCCCATGAGCGCATACATCGGAGAACACACCTGGGCCGGTCAACTGGGCCACATCCTCACCTCGGCCTCGTTCGTGGCGGCGTTGCTGGCGTTGGTGTCCTACCTGCTGGCGGACCGACGAGGTGACGAACACTGGAAACGCTTGGGGCGCCTGGCCTTCCATGGCCACTCGCTGGCGGTGCTGGGCATCATCGCCACGCTCTTCCTGATGCTGTTCAACCATTGGTTCGAGTTCGATTACGTGTGGAAACACAGCAATCGGGCCATGTCCATGGAGTTCATCGCGAGCTGTTTCTGGGAAGGCCAGGAAGGCTCCTTCCTGCTGTGGACCTTCTGGCACGTCGTGCTCGGGCAGGTGATGCTATGGCGGTGGCGCAAAGGACATGGAGCCGAATGGGAAGCTCCCGTGATGGTCGTTGTTGCGTTGGTGCAGGTGTTCCTCGCCACCATGATCCTGGGAGTCCATATCGGCGACCTCCGTGTGGGCAACAGTCCGTTCCTGCTCATCCGTGAACTCGGCGAGAACATCGGTCTGCCGTGGACGGCGATGCCCAATTACCTGCAGGCCATCCCACAGTTCGCTGACGGACGAGGCCTGAATCCCCTGCTCCAGAACTACTGGATGGTCATCCATCCGCCCACCCTGTTCCTGGGCTTCGCATCCACGCTGATCCCCTTCGCCTATGCGCTTGCCGGACTGTGGCGCCGCGACCACCGGGGCTGGATCGCCCCCGCCCTTCCGTGGGCCTTCTTCGGGGTGATGGTCCTTGGCACCGGGATCCTGATGGGGGGCGCCTGGGCCTATGAGGCGCTCAGTTTCGGTGGCTTCTGGGCGTGGGACCCCGTGGAGAACGCATCGCTCGTGCCCTGGCTCACGCTCGTTGGTGCGGGCCACCTCATGCTTGTGAACAAACGCAAGCCCACGTCGCTGTTCAGCGCATACCTCCTCACGCTCATCACCTTCATCCTCGTCCTTTATTCCACCTTCCTCACCCGCAGCGGAGTGCTGGGTGACACCAGTGTGCACAGCTTCACCGGTGACGGAATGCTGCCCGGCCTTCTCCTCTTCCTGCTCTTCTTCGTCGGGCTCAGTGTCCATGCGCTTCTTCCGGAACCAGGGCAGCGGCGGTTCTATGCCGTCATCTCGGGTGTCCTGCTCATCATCGGCGTGGCGCTGGATGTTCCCGTGCCCGCCATCCTGGTGTTCGGTGGGGTCACCATCGCCCACCTGCTGATGGCCTACCGGAGCGCCTTCAACAGCAGCGATCCGGAGGAGTCCCTGTGGTCCCGCGAGTTCTGGATGTTCATCGGCTCACTGGTACTGCTTCTGAGCGCGGTACAGATCACCTTCAGCACCAGCATTCCGGTATTCAACCTGCTGCTGGAGCCGCTCGGTGGCGGCCTGCGTGGCTTGTCCGATGCCACCGGGATCCAGGCCTTCGCAGAACTCGCGGAAGCGCGGTTCGCCCCTCCCGGCGAGGCCATCGACCACTACAACAGCTGGCAGCTGCCCTTCGCCTTCATCACCAGCATGCTGGTGGCGTTCACCCAGTACATGCGCTGGAAGGAGAGCGACCGTCGCAAGTTCTGGCGTGACATCCGCTTATCCCTGCTGGTGGCTGCCGCCATTACGACCGCCGTGGCATGGGCCCTGGAATACACCCTCCCGGAAGCGGAACTGGTGGCGCTGCTCTTCGCCACCTCCTTCGCGTTCACAGCCAACCTGGGCTACGCGACCGTGGTGTTGAAAGGTCGGCTGAGGAACGCGGGGCCAAGCGTGGCGCACGTCGGCTTCGCCCTGGTGCTGCTGGGAGCACTGATAAGCACAAGCCGTACGGAGGAGGTCAGCCGCAACACCCGGAACATGGACCTGCGCTTCCTCAACGAAGCGTTCAGCAACAACGAGGACATCCTCCTCTACCGCGGCGACACCGTTCGAATGGGTGGCCATTTCGTCCGCTACCGTGAAAAGGAACGCAGGGGCGACAACCTGTATTTCGCCATGGATTACTATGGCGTGGACCCCCGCGACTTCCGGGCCAGCGACACCGTGCGTGTGGGCGACATGCTCTTCGTTGCGCTTGATGACCATCGCGCCGGCAGCCATTTCCTGGCGGACCAGCCCGCACACTGGCGGCCCGTGGAGCAACACAGCCGGAGGGCGCTCTGGTACGCTCCGGAATGGAGCAACGCACGCCCGGGGGCTGAACAGTTCAGCCTTCATCCCTTCATCCAGATCAACCCGCGCTTCGGTAACGTTCCCGAGCCCAGCACCCGGCATTGGTGGAACAAGGACCTGTACACCCATGTGCGCTATGCCGACCTGGAGGCGGATGCCGACAGCAGCGACGACGGATGGATGCCCGATCGCAACTATGACAAGACCGTGGGTGACACCATCGTCACGCCCACCGCCATCGCCATCATCGACAGCATCCATGTGATGCGCGACAGCACCACGCGTGCAATGCTCGGCGAACGCTACACGGTGTACGCGGCCCAGATGCGGGTGCGCGACCTCTATCGCAGCGACCGCTGGTTCGAGGCAAGACCGGTGGTGATCTATTCCAACGGCACACCGGTGATGGGCCGTGCGGCGGAGATCCCCCCGTTGCGGGTCAAATACGGCCTTGCCACCATTGACGAGGCGGCATTCGTGGAGCCCTCGGCCGGCCAGCGCGGCACGGTGAAGTACGGACTCACGGTGGCCGAATCCGAGTTCGTTGTGCTCCAGGCCCTGGTCTTCCCAGGGATCAACATCCTGTGGATCGGCTGCGTGCTCCTGGCGCTCGGCACCGGTCTTGCGGTTTGGCAACGCTTCAGCGAACGCACAAGCAAGCAGCCATGACACGCATCATCATCGTGGGAACGGGCCGGATGGCCTACCACCTGGCCCACGCCATCGTTTCCTGCGGCCTCGATCTGGTCGGTGTTGCCGGGCGCAACGCACAGGCGCGCGAGCAGCTCGCACGTTTCGTGGACCGCAGGGCACTGGACCTTTCCAAGCCACTGCCCGAGGCGGACCTGATCCTGCTGGCGGTGAGCGATGATGCCATCCGTGAGGTGTCGGCCATGCTGCCCAAGGGCCGCGCGGTGGTGGCCCATACCGCCGGCGCGGTTGGCATGGACCTGTTGGAAACGCACACGCACCATGGCGTGTTGTGGCCCATCCAGAGCCTCGGTCACGGTCAGCCGATGGATCTGCGCGATGTGCCCATGGTGATCGACGCCGGGGACGCGCATGCCCGTGCGGTGCTCACCGGAGTGGCCGGCAGGTTGAGCGACGTGGTGCTGGAACTGCCCCTCGACCAGCGGCAGCGGCTGCACCTTGCGGCGGTGTTGACCAGCAACCTCACCGTCTGGCTGGTGCGCGAAGGCCAACGCCTGTTGCGCGAACAGAAGCTCCCCACCAGCCTGCTCACGCCGCTCTGGCGGGCCACCGCGCAGCGTGTGGCCGCATTCGGTCCGGAGCAGGCGCTCACAGGGCCTGCGCGCCGTGGTGATCGCCAGACCATCGACCACCATCTGCACCTGCTGCAACACGACGAGGAACTTCGCCCCGTGTATGCCCTGTTGAGCGAGCGGATCATGCGGGCATTCGCCAACGAACAAGGATGAGCGCACCCACCTACAAGGAGAAGCTGGCCCGGCTCGACACGTTCCTTTTCGATGTGGACGGTGTATTCACGGACAACCGCACCCTGCTCCTTCCCGGCCAGGACCCGGTGCGCACCTTCCATACACGTGATGCCTACGCGGTTCAACATGCCATCAAGGAAGGCTTGCGCATCATCATCATCAGCGGTGGAAGGTCACAAGGTGTGGCCGACAGCCTGGCACGACTGGGCGTCCAGGAGGTCTTCCTTGGCACGCAGAACAAGGTTGATCGGTTCGATGCCCTGGTGAGGGAGGGCCTTGATCCCGGCACGAGTGCCTACATGGGTGACGACATCCCCGACCTCCGCGTGATGCAACGGGTTGCATTCCCCTGCTGCCCGTTGGATGCCGCCGAGGAGATCAAGGCCATCAGCGCATACATCAGCGGCAAGCCGGGCGGATGGGGCTGTGTGCGCGACCTGCTGGAGCAGGCCATGAAAGTGCAGGGGCGCTGGCTCACCGAAGCGGCACACCATTGGTGACATGAAAGCCCTCCTCAAGCTCTCCCGCCCGATCAACCTGCTCATCATCGCCGCAACCATGGTGGTGATGCGTGAAGGGGTGGTGCGCGGCTTCCTGGAACGGGGCCTTGCCCAACTGCTCGCCCAGGATGGAGGCAGGTTCTCGCGGGAGGAGCTCATCGTACCGGAAGGCTTCGGGCCGCAATTGCCCTTCTGGCTGTTCATCCTGCTGGTCCTGAGCACCGTGCTCATCGCCGCGGCCGGCAACATCATCAACGACTATTTCGACACCCGGATCGACCGCATCAACAAGCCGGGGGAGGTGATCGTGGGCCGCATGGTGAAGCGGCGGGTGGCCATGACGGCGCACCTCGTGCTCAGCGGCGCCGGCCTCCTGTTGGGCCTGTTCGTGGCATGGCGGTCGGGACAATTGCGCTGGGCGCTCATACCGGCCTTCGCCATCGGCGCCCTATGGACCTACAGCACGCGCTACAAGCGCCAGCTCATCATCGGCAATGGCCTGGTGGCCACCCTGACCGCATTGGTCCCCCTTACGGTGGGACTTTACGAGATCCCCCTCCTGCGCACCTGGTTCGCTGCAGGTCCGGTCGTCGGCATGCCCACCGGTGAGCAATACCGGATGGAAGCTTCCGTCCAGGACCTCTGGTACTTCATCCTCACCTACACCGCCTTCGCCTTCGTGAGCACACTGGTGCGCGAACTGCAGAAGGACATGGCCGATGTGAAGGGCGATGCGCTCGAAGGCTGCCGCACCGTCCCCATTGTCTGGGGCATGAAGTGGGCGAAGGGCCTGGCCCTGTTCCATATCGCCCTGCTGGTCATCGGTCTTCTCGCCCTGCGGATGTACGCGCTTCGCGACAACTTCTCCTACTGGTACATCGGTATCGGCATCATCGGCTGCCTGCTGCTGTCCGCCGGCTTCACCTACCAGGCATGGTCGCGTCCCGAGCATGTGCGGGCAGGGCAATTGATGAAGGCCGCGATGGTCCTGGCCATCGGCTATGCCCTGTTCATTCGTTCACTTCCCTGACCCAAGTACCTGTACGCGGGGGCAAAGGAGGAAAGGACCGGGTATCACTGCTGAGCGAAAGGCTCTTGAGGCTGTTGGACGAATACCTGGTGGCTTTTACATACCGCGCCACTACCTCGTTGAGGGCCCCCAGGGTACCAAATACCCGCACACCAGCGTTCAACCGGTCTTCAAGCAGGGGGAAGCCGGGATCACAGCTCCAGCCACTGCACACACACTGCGGCACTCGTTTGCCACCCACCTTTTGGAGAACGGCACCGACTTGCGCTATATTCAAGCTCTGTTAGGGGGAGCTTACAACGGTTCGTCCAGAACGACCGAGAGCTACACGCATGTCAGTACCAAGGCCATTGGCAAGATCCGTAGTCCACTTGACAACCTGGTGCTGTGAGGGCCAATGTGGTTTTCCCCTCCCCACTGGTGAAATAGTACCCACGCTCGTGCTCCGCATGAAGGAGAAATAAACCACATATAGGTACAACCGACAAGTTAGCAGTAATTGTGGCAGACCTCAATGAAAGCATAACAATTCAAACATTTGTTCATTTAAAATGTTAATCTTGTAATAAAAAAG
>JBIJDX010000276.1:0-3046 GCA_044343855.1 Flavobacteriales bacterium | reverse complement strand
GTGGAGGCCATGTTCGGCAACGTGGCCGGCCTGTCCAAGGTGGGCCGCACCGAACTGGTGTTCTCCAACACCCAGTGGCTCTCCGGGAGCGGTGTCAGCATCAACAGCATCGGTGTGGGCCAGAAGCTCGGCTCCTCCGGCGTGCTGGGTATCAGCGCCACCACGCTCGGCTTCGGTGACATCGAGGTCACCACCTTCGACAACCCCGAAGGCGGTCGCGGCACCTACCGTCCTGCGATGTCCAACATCGGCCTTTCCTACGCCAAGGCGTTCTCCTCGAGCATCAGCGGAGGCCTGCTGCTGCGCGTGGTGTCCGAGTCCATCTCCAACGTCCGCGCCTCGGGCGTGTGCTTCGATGCAGGCATCCAGTATGTGACCGGCGAGAAGGAGAACCTGCACTTCGGCATCGCGCTGAAGAACGTGGGCCCCGCCATGTCCTATTCCGGCGACGGCCTCTCCGTGCAGGGTATCCTGGTACAGGGCAGCGACCAGCTTTCGCTGGAGCAGCGCTCCCAGGGCTTCGAGATACCCTCCCTGCTCAACATCGGTGCGGCATACGATTGGCACATCAATGAGATGCACCGGCTGACCTTCTCCGGCACCTTCGTGTCCAACTCCTTCACCAAGGACCAGGGCCTCATCGGCATCGAGTATGCGTTCCGCAAGATGGTGCACCTGCGCGGCGGCTATCTCTATGAGGACGGGATCACCAATGACGAGGAGCGCACCACCGTGCTCACCGGCCCCTCCGCGGGCATCAGTGTGGACCTGCCCTTCGGCGAGGAGAAGAAGAGCGCCTTCGCCATCGATTACAGCTACCGCAGCACGAATCCCTTCGCAGGGGTGCACAGCATCGGGGTGCGTGTGAGCCTCTGATCATTTTACCCTATCTTTGGTAGAGGACCTCTCGGGGTCCTTTTCCATTCCCATCCCTTCAAGAACCACGGCCATGAGCACACCGGCCTACTACACCGAGGAAGGCTTCAAGAAGTTGCAGGATGACCTGCACCGCCTCCGCACCGTTGAGCGCCCCCACCTGAGCCAACAGATCGCTGACGCCCGTGACAAGGGTGACCTGAGCGAGAACGCCGAATACCATGCAGCCAAGGAGGAGCAGGGCCTGCTGGAGGCGCGCATCGCCAAGATGGAGGAGATGCTCGCCAACGCGCGCATCGTTGACATTTCGCAACTTGACAGCACCAAGGTCTACATCCATTCCCGCGTGATGGTGCGCATGGTGGATAACGGCATGCAGCGCGAGTTCACCCTGGTGGCGGAGAACGAGGTGGACATCAAGGCGGGTCGCATCAGTGTCAGCTCGCCCATCGGCAAAGGGTTGCTCGGCAGATCCAAGGGTGAGATCGCCGAGGTGGTAACCCCCACCGGCAGCACCCGCTTCGAGGTGCTGGAGATCACGCGCTGAGCGATGGCCAGCCTCTTCACCCGGATCGTGCGTGGCGAGATCCCCTGTCACAAGGTGGCGGAGGACGACCGCTTCCTCGCATTCCTCGATATCGCACCGCTTCGCATGGGGCATACCCTTGTGATCCCCAAGCTGGAGGTGGACCGGTTCTTCGACCTGCCTGAAGAGCTTCTCCGTGATATCATGCCGTTCGCCCGTGATGTGGCCGCCCGCATCAGGCACGTGATACCCTGCGACCGTGTGGGCCTGTCCGTGATCGGGCTCGAGGTGCCCCATGCGCACATCCACCTGATCCCGCTCGACCGCATGTCCGACATGGACTTCACGCGTCCCAAGCTGCAACCGGGGCAGGGCGAGCTTGCCGAACTGGCGGCCCGGCTGCGTGCGTGACGGGCTCAGTCCCCCGTGATGCGTCCCGGATTGTTGCGTACGAAACTGCCCCAGTCGCTGCTGCCTTTGCGCAAACCACCGCGCTTGACGCCGGGGCCGGCCGCACCGCCGGCAAAATGATGGCATACGGCCACCGCAAGGGCATCCGTTGCATCGGCGCTGGACGGCAGCTCACGCACCCCCAGGATGTGCAGCAGCATCGCCGCCACCTGCTCCTTGCTCGCCGCACCATGGCCGGTGATGCTCTGCTTCACCCGCATGGGTGCATACTCCACCACGGAGAGCCCTGCCTGCAAGGCGGCGGCGATGGCAACGCCCTGCGCGCGGCCCAGCTTCAGCATGCTCTGCACGTTCTTGCCGAAGAACTGTGCCTCGATCGCCAGTTCATGCGCGCCATGCCGTGCAATGAGCCCGGCTACGCAGTGGAAGATGGCGTGCAGCCTGCTCGTATGGTCCGCGAGCGTGGCGAGCCGCTCCGCGCCGGCCTCCACCAGCTGCACCCTGCCGCCATGCACGCGGATCACACCGAAGCCCATCACCGTGGTGCCCGGATCGATGCCGATGATGATGCGCTCCGCCTGCATCGGTCTACATTTGGTCGTTCCCGACCGTGCCACCGTGAACCATCGAACCGTTCTGTTCCTGCGTTGGGGGCTCTTCCTCACCGCCATGGTGGTGCTCATCGCCCGCCTTGCAGGGTACCAAGGTAGGGAGGACCTGCAGCTTGCCTTCGCGGCGGCGTGGGGCGGTCTCAGCGCCTCACTGCTGTCAGGCCTCGTGCTGCTGATGCTTGTGAACTGGTCGCTGGAGGCGATGAAATGGCGGTCGCTCGTGCACCACCTGGAACCCATCCCACCTGCACGTGCGCTGATGGCCACCTTCGCGGGAACCACCGTGGGCATCATCACCCCCAATCGTGTGGGGGAGTTCGCCGGGCGGGTGCTCTACCTTGCCCCGGAGCATCGCCTCAAGGGCGGTGCCATCACCCTGCTGGGCAGCCTGGCGCAGTTCGCGGTGACGATGGCCGTGGGTGCGCTCGCGGTGGGTGTCGCCCGCCTGCAGGAAGGCACGGCGGCAGTGACCGGTCCGGCTTGGACAGCATTGGTGTGGGCCACCCTGGCGGTGGGCGCGTCGGTGCTGCTGCTGTTGTTCCTGCCGGCCACGCTGGCGCGCCTGCTTGCCCTGGTGCGCTGGCCGCAACGCATCGCCGCAGCCATTGAAGGGCTGGGCGCG
>JBIJDX010000277.1:0-3046 GCA_044343855.1 Flavobacteriales bacterium | reverse complement strand
ATCACAAGAAAGACCATGGCCGAACGTTCCATCCATTAAGGGGGGACGGATCGAACTATCCCCACAAGTACAAATTTACGATGCGGCAGGGGCTTCCGGGACCGATCGGGACCACATGCCGCCCAAGTGCCCGATACACCTACCTTGTGACCGCCATGTTCCACGTTCTGCGCAGCTCCGCAGGTGCGGGCAAGACCCACTCGCTCGTAAAGCACTACCTGACGCTCTGCCTGGGATCGGAAGACCCGGCCAGCTACCGCACGGTCCTGGCGTTGACCTTCACCAACAAGGCCGCCCAGGAGATGAAGGAGCGGGCGGTGAAGTATCTCCGCGAACTCACTGCCAAGGGTGAACCCAACAGCGCGATGCGCGATGTGCGGAACCACCTGCAGCAAACCGTGGGACTGGCGGATCAGCAGCTGGCGGACAGGGCGGACAGGATGCTACGTCATATGCTCCATCACTGGAGCGATGTGTCCATAAGCACCATCGATGCGTTCACCCAGCGGGTCGTCCGTCCGTTCGCACGCGATCTGCGACTGGACCAGGACCTGCGCATGACCACCGACCAGGACGGCTATCTGCAGCAGGCTGTGGAGCGGCTCATCGCACTCGCAGGAGAGGATGCACGGATAACGGAGATACTCGGACAGGCGTGCCTCCAACTGCTGCACGAGGAACAGCGTTGGGACCCGGAACGACCACTGGTGCAGTTGAGCCGGGAACTTCTGAATGAACGGTCGATAGCTCCGCTGCAGCGCATCGCCACCATGGACAGCGGTGATGTGGCGCGCATCAGCGGCGTCCTGCGAGCCGAGGAGAAACGCTTCCGAGAACGGATGCAGGGTCTCGGACGCGAAGCCCTCTCGCTGCTCGACAACGCGGGTGTCACCATGGGCGACCTGCACCGCGGCAAAAATGGGATACACTCCATGTTCCGGAAGCTGGCCGGCTACAGGAACGAGCGGGTGATGCCCAATTCATATGCCCTGACCACGCTCGATGAGCAACGTTGGGGCGGCCCGAACATCACGCCGCACGGCCGCGCGGCGCTGAACACCCTGATACCAGAGCTGGAACGGCTGGCACGAACCGCCATCGCCGAACAGGAAGCCGGTTTCCGCGACTTCCTGCTGCGTGGGGCCGTCCTGCGGGAACTGCCGGCCACCTTCGCCCTGCACGAACTGGAACGCCAGCTTGATGCATTGAAACAGGAGGATGGCGTGGCCTTCTTCAGCGACCTCACCCGGAGGGTTGCCGATATCGTTGCGCGCGAACCCGTGCCGTTCATCCACGAGCGCATGGGCGAGCGCTTCCGGCACTTCCTCATCGACGAGTTCCAGGACACCTCGCTCTTGCAGTGGACCTGCCTGCTGCCACTGATCGACAATGCACTGTCGGGCGGCGGCAGCGCGTTGCTCGTGGGCGATGCCAAGCAGGCCATCTATCGCTGGCGGAACGGCGAGGTGCGTCTATTCACGGACCTTCCGCATGTATTCGGCCGCGGCGACGACCCCCTGGCAGAGGAACGGGAGGCCACCCTGGTGCGCACCTTCAGACCGCTCGACAGGCTGGCCCACAACCGCCGGTCGTCACCCACCATCATCGCCTTCAACAACGCACTCTTCGGCGCACTTGCCCGCTTGCTCCCGCCAAGCCTCCAAAGCGTGTACGAAGGCCACGAGCAGCTGCCTGGCGAAGACCGTCCCGGACTGGTGGAGGTGCGTGTGCTCGATGCGGACAAGAACGGTGACGAACGGTTGGATGAACTGCTGGCACATGTGGAGGAGGCACTGCGGAACGCCCTGGCGGATGGAGCCCGGCCCGGCGACGTGGCCATCCTGGTGCGAACCGGGAAACAGGGAGCCCATGTTGCACAGCACCTGCTCTCACGCGGATTCGCCGTGCTCTCCCCGGACGGGCTCAAGGTGGCGGCCGACATTCGCGTGGGCATGGTGATCGACGCCCTGCGCGCACTCTTCTTCAATGACGCCACAGCCGCTGTTCGGGCGCTCTTGTCCCGCTCCGTGGCGCAGCGGACCGACGGATCGACCGTGGACCCGCTGTCGGGAAGGACCTCCGCACCCGATGCCATCCAGGAACTGCGCGCCATCACGATGCCACTGCCGTTGGCATCCGCGCACGACCTCCTGCCCGAACTGCTGCTGCACCTGCATGACACGCTCCTGCCACAACAGGATGTACACGGACCCTTCCTGGCATTGATGGACGAAGCGCATGGCTGGTGTGGGGAGCATCCCATGGACATACCCGGCTTCCTCCAGTATTGGGAACGCACCGGTGCAACACGCAGCACAGCCCCGCCGGACGATGGCGGCGCGGTACATGTCATGACCATCCACAAGGCAAAGGGCCTCGAGTTCCCGGTGGTGATCGTACCCGATGCGAACATGCGTCCCCGTGGGAGGAGCAACGACCGGTTATGGGTTGAACCGGGTGAAGCAGTACCGGAGCTGGATAGCGCGCTGGTGGCTTACGTCGCCGCACTGCGCGATGCAGGTGTGCCGGAACTGCAGGTGGAGGAGGAACTGCGGATCCTGGACGACCTCAACCTCCTCTATGTGGCCTTCACCCGTCCTGTGGACCGGCTTCATGTGTTCGTGCACGGGAATGCAGGCGGCGCGATCGTGGCGGGCCTGCGTGAACATGTTGCCACCCTCACTGATGGCACGCATTACCGCAGCGGAGACCGATGTGCGCTGCAGCGCAGCAGGCCGGCGTCCACGGAACAGCGCCTGGCCAGGCCACCAGCCCCAGGACAAAAGCACCCGCTGGAGCTGCGCACAACACGCGAACAACTGGCAGGCCACGCGGTTGAACGCGGCAGGAAACTGCACGCCGTGATGGCCCGCGTGACAGCGGCACCCCAACTCGCCGATGCCCTGCGGGAAGCATATCTGGCGGGTGAGATCACCGATGCCGACAGTGCATCCCTGCTGCCCGAACTGCGCGACAAGCTGTCCGACCCTCGACTGCTGCCCTGGTACGGGAAGGCCACCAACGCGCGCAACGAGGCCACCATCAT
>JBIJDX010000100.1:0-9987 GCA_044343855.1 Flavobacteriales bacterium | reverse complement strand
TCAGGTATCAGTGATACGGCATATTTACCAAAAGACGCAGCAGTAGAAGTGGCTTCGATTGTTGCGAAACTGATGGGTGTAAAATAAAGGATAATATAAATTCAATTCATGAAATCAAATTCAGAGAGAAAGTAAAAAGCGATAGAAATCAAAACATAGACGGAAGCACTGGTGGTAACAGCACCTACAAGAAATTGGCGGTTCAGTGGTTAAATCAAGCTTTATGCTTCTATCAAAGTTTGTGCTTGGTTGGCAGTGAAGTACTTTGATATCGCCACCTTCGGGTAGCCGCAAACCGTTGAACGCCATCGCACGCAGCGCCGCGCAACAGCGTCCAACGCCGCATGACCACCGCTTGTAGGTGGCACGCACCCCGCAGGCTTGCATATCCGCCCACGGGGAACCATCTTCGTCCCCGCTGCGGCCACCAGGCCATGGCGAGCCATTAATGAGCACCAAGCAGGAGAGCATTGAATGGGTGGCCGTGCAGGACATTGTCCTGGGCCACAACCCCCGCACCGTAAAGCCCGGCAAGGACCGCGTGGCCGAGTACGCCCGCAGCATCGCCCTGTACGGCATCCTGGTGCCGCTGATCGCCGAGAAGCACAGCGATGGCTACCACCTGCAGGCCGGCTACACCCGCCTGGCCGCACTGGCCCAACTGAAGGCCGACAAGGCCCTGAGCGCCCTGGCCGCACTGAACAACGTGGACCTGGAGCGTGTGCCCGTGCGCATCTACCACGGCGATGAGAAGGGCCGGCTGATGCTGCCCATCATCGAGAACAACTTCCACGACGTGATGAACGAGGTGGACGTGGCCACCCAGGTGAAACAGCTGCTGGAGGCCGGCGAGGAGGCCCGTACCCTGGAGGAGTTCTTCGGCAAACCCCGCTTCGCGCTGCTGCTGAGCGTGCTGAGCCTGCCCGCCGAGGTGCAGGAGCTCATCAAGTCCGACCGCATCAAGGCCAGCACCGCCGTGAAGTTCGCCAAGGAGATCCCCGAGCCCACCAAGCTGCTGAAGGCCCTGAACAAGGCCAGCGACAAGGTGGAGGAGCTGTACAAGAGCGGCCGCCGCAAGAACAAGCGCATCACCGAGGGCGTGCTGAAAGGCAAGCAGACGCCTATGAAGGTGGTGAACGACGTGGCCACCGAGCTGAAGCGCACCGAACTGGAGGGCAGCGCACTGCTGCTTAACTTCCTGCACGGCCTGCAGAGCGGCATGGATGCCCAAAGCCTGCTGGAGGCCCTGGCCAGCGGCACCGCCATCCCCGCCCCGCCCGAGAAGAAGCGCGGCCGCAGGAAGAAGGAGCGCCCCGAAGGCGAGGAGGCCCCGGTGAAGGTGCCCGGCAAGCGGGGCCGGAAACCCAAGGTGGTGGCGTAGCGCGACCCATCGGGTCGCCCTGCGCCATACCACCGACCGCCGTATGTGCGCCCCACGGGGTCGCGGTACCGGCGGCACCACCGGACACGGCGAGAAGGGATACCGGAAAGTGCATTTTGTCTTCAAAACGTGCTAATTTGCGCACGTTTTGGAGACAAACCGGCATACCGAAGGGGTCAGCGGGCAGGAGCGGCACAGCTTCCGCACCTTCAGCAGCGCCTTTGCAGGCATGCCTGTGATCCCGCTTTCAGAGATCCGCCTCCGCTTCCCTGAAATGCACCGCAGCCGCCTGAGCCAATGGCAGGAACGGGGGCTGTTGCAGAAGGTGCGTCAGGGGTTCTATCGGTTGGCGGACCGTCCCCTTACGGAGGCTGAGCGCTTGGCCATCGCCAATGCCATTCATGCCCCGAGCTACGTGAGCCTGCGGACGGCCTTGGGGGCGCATGGGTTCATACCGGAAGGGGTGTTCCATGTGGAAAGCGTGACCACGTTGAACACGAAGCACTACGCGTACGCTGGCACCGAATACAGCTATCGCCATGTTCGTCCTTCGTTCTACTTCGGCTATCAGTTCGTGCAACTGGGCGCAGTTCGGGTGATGATGGCCGGTCCGGAGAAGGCCTTGCTGGACCTGCTTTACCTGGAGCCGGATGCCGACGGTCCGGAAGCCTTCGAGGCGTGGCGCTTGAACGCGGATGACATCCTGGAAAAAGTGGACCTGGTGCGCATGGATGACTTCGCGGCATCCGCTGGATCACGCGCGTTGAGCACACGATACAGGCGCTTGAAAAAATGGCTGCATGATCACACTGGATGAACTTCGTGCCGGTTACCCGGCGTCGTTGCACGACCGTACGTCGTTCCTGCTGAAGGAATACCTGCAGTACCGCATGCTGCAGCTGATCTTCCGAACGGAGGAAGGGCGTCGGCTGGTGTTCCTCGGGGGCACGTGCCTTCGCCTGGTACACGGCAACCAGCGCTTCAGCGAAGACCTGGACTTTGACAACAAAGGTCTGGACGAGGCCCAGTTCCGTGCGCTGGCGGACCGTGTGGGCGAAGGGTTGGAGCGCGAAGGCTACCACGTGGATGTGCAGGTGCGAAGCAAGACCGCGTTCCGCTGCAAGGTGCGGTTCCCGGGGCTGCTCTTTCAGCATGGCCTGAGCGGTCATGCCGAACAGAGCGTGCTCATCCAGTTCGATACAGAACCGCAGCACTACCAGTATGCTCCCGAGATCCGGCGCCTGGACAAGTTCGATGTGTCCTTCAGCCTGCCCTGCTGCTCGCCTGCGCTTCTGTTGGCCCAAAAGTGCCATGCCATTCTGGAACGCCCGCGCAACAAGGGCCGCGACTTCTTCGATGTGGTGTTCCTGTTGGGCAGGCAGGTGGAACCCGATGCAGGCTACCTACAGGAGCGGATCGGTGTGATGGACCGGACCGAATTGACCGAACGGCTGTTGGCCCATTGCGCCAAGCTGGATATGGAGCAGCAAGCCGAGGACGTGCGCCCTTTCCTCTTCGACGCAACGCTGGCTGAACGGGTGACCCAATTCCCAGCGATCATCCGCCAACACTGGCTGCACCCATGACCGCCGCCGCCAGGGTACCGGCCACCCGGAAGGAGAAGGCCGCCTTCGTGGCGAAGAAGCTCGCCAAGCTCTACCCCACCACGTCCGTTCCACTGGACCACACCGACCCGTACACCCTGCTGGTGGCGGTGCTCCTCAGCGCGCAATGCACGGACAAGAAGGTGAACGAGATCACCCCGCTGCTCTTCGCGAAAGCACGCACCCCGCAGCAGATGGTGAAACTGCGCGTGGAGCAGATCCAGGACATCATCCGTCCCTGCGGGCTGTCGCCCATGAAGAGCAAGGGCATCCACGGACTCTCGCGCATCATCCTGGAGGAGCACGGGGGGCAGGTGCCGGCGGACATGGCCGCGTTGGAGCGGATGCCGGGGGTGGGCCACAAGACGGCGAGCGTGGTGATGGCGCAGGCCTTCGGGGTGCCTGCCTTTCCGGTGGATACGCACATTCACCGGCTGGCCTGGCGCTGGACGCTGAGCACGGGCCAGAGCGTGGAGCGCACCGAGGCCGACCTGAAGCAGCTCTTCCCCGAGAACACCTGGAACGACCTGCACCTGCGCATCATCTACTTCGGGCGGGAGCACTGCCCGGCCAAGGGCCACGACCCGCGCACGTGCCCCATCTGCAGCGTGATCGGGCGGCGGGAGCTGTTCAAGTGAGCGCTGCGCTGCCGCATACCTTTGCCCGCGCTATGGGTGCCGTGGGGTATTATCTGGCGCTGCCGTTCATTTACGGCATTGCGCTGCTCCCCTTCCCCCTGCTGTACCTGCTTTCCGACGGGGTCTACTGGCTGCTGTTCCGGGTGATCGGCTACCGCAGACAGGTGGTGATGACCAACCTGCGCAACAGCTTCCCCGAAAAGGGCGAGGCCGAACTGCGGGCCATCGCCGACCGTTTCTTCCGCTGGTTCTGCGACCTCACCCTGGAGACCCTCAAGACCCTTACCATCGGGCCGAAGGCGGTGCGCGCGCGGGTGGAGTTCAGGAACATCGAGCTCCTGCGGAAGTACGCCGACCAAGGACGCAGCGTGATCCTGGTGCTGGGGCACTACGGCAACTGGGAGCTGGCCGGGGCGCGCTACAGCCAGGAGAAGGACATCCCGCAGCTGTACGTGATCTACCACCCCTTGGCCAACACGCATTTCGACCGGCTGATGCACCACATGCGCACCCGGCATGGCACCCGGTTGTACAGGATGCGCGAGGCCAGCAGGGACATGATCCGCGACAAGGACCTGCTGACCGCCACGGCCTTCATCGCCGACCAGACCCCGTCACCCGAACGCGCCTACTGGATGACCTTCCTGAACCAGGACACACCCGTGTTCCTGGGTACCGAGTCGCTTTCCAGGAAATTGGACCAGCCCGTCGTCTACATCCGGATCACACGTCCCCGTCGCGGCCATTACATCATGGAGATGGAACTGCTTGTGGCCGAGCCCAAAGCGATGCGCGAGGGCGGGATCACCGAGGCACACACGCGCCGCCTGGAAGCCGATATCCGGAACGTTCCCGAACTTTGGCTCTGGACACATCGCCGCTGGAAACACAAACGGCCCACATCTGTTGTATAGACGTGCGTACCGAGAAAGAGCTCATTCTGGCCACCAAGCCGTATGCCCGGGAGATCCGGTGGAAAAGCTGGTGGCACCTGTTCTCCACCGGCGTGGTGCTGGGGGGAGCCTACTTCGGCATCTTCTGGCCAGCGAGCCCCTTGTGGCTGCGGATACTGTGCAGCGTGCTGGCGGGGCTCACCATCGCCCGCATGTTCATCATCTACCACGACCACCAGCACAAGGCCATCCTGCAGGATTCCAGGTTCGCTGATGCGGTGATGACCCTGTGGGGGCTGTTCATCCTGGCACCCACCAGCATCTGGAAGCGGTCCCACGACCACCACCACAAGCACAACTCGAAGCTCTACACCAGCAGCATCGGCTCCTACCCCATTGTGACCCGGGAGAAGTACCTGAGCATGAGCCGGGGGGAACGGGCGGTGTACAACTTCACCCGGCACCCGCTCACCATCGCGTTCGGCTACCTGTTCGTGTTCGTGTACGGCATGTGCATCCGCAGCTTCATGAACAACCGCGACAAGCACTGGGACTCGCTGCTGGCGTTGATCCTGCACGTGGTGATGGGGGTGCTGATCGTGCTGGTCCTCGGTTGGACCTCGTTCTGGCTGGGCTTCGTGGTGCCGGCCGTGATATCCCTGGGATTGGGCGCGTACCTGTTCTACGCGCAGCACAATTTCCCCACGGCCACCTTCGCCGACAAGGACGGGTGGAGTTACGTGAACGCCGCGCTCGGCAGCAGCAGCTACATGCGCATGAACCCGCTGATGCACTGGTTCACCGGCAACATCGGATACCACCACATCCACCACCTCAACGCACGCATTCCGTTCTACCGGTTGCCCGAGGCGTTCCGCGCCATTCCGGAGCTGCAGCAGGCCAAGACAACCTCCCTGATGCCGCGCGAGATCCTCCGCTGCCTGCGCCTGAAGGCCTGGGATCCGGACCTTGGCCGCATGATCGGCCGCCGCGACCTGGCCATGTGAGCCTCATCCATGATGCAGGAAGCCCCGGTGGATGGATCCGCCGGGGCTTCCTGCGTCGTATCGTGCGCTCAGTTCAGCATCAGTTCGATCTCGCCCACCGGTGGGGCGTGCACCACCCGAAGGGCCTTGCTGTAGGCGAGGATGGTGGAGATGCTGCGCTGGCTCGGCCCCATGGAGGTCTCCCGCTTGCGGTCACGGGGCTGGCGTCGGTTGTCCTTCCGAAGTGTAGAATGTGTCATGCACGGACGTGTTTGGTGTTCGTTCCGGTGGATGAACGCGAAGTGCCTGCCGGTTATTGCATGGCCATGAACAAGGCCGCCGCTCCCTGGTGGAAGCGGCGGCCACACGACTTCACAGACCGTCAGGCACGGTCCATGGCAAGGTCGTACTGCTTGATCATCCTGCGCATGTTGATCAAGGCGTAGCGCATGCGGCCCAGGGCGGTGTTGATACTCACCTCGGTCAGGTCCGCGATCTCCTTGAAGCTCATGTTGAGGTAGGTCCTCATGATGACCACTTCGCGCTGCTCCTCCGGCAGGTGCTCGATCAACTTGCGCACGTCCGCGTCGATCTGCCCGTTCACGAGTTGCTGCTCAATGTTCTGTCCCGGCTGGGCCTGTGTGGAGAACACATCATGCTCATCGTTGGAACGCGCCATCGGCATCTTCTTCACCCGGCGGAAGTGATCGATGACGATGTTGTGTGCGATGCGCATCACCCATGGAAGGAATTTCCCTTCCTCGTTGTACCGGCCCGACTTCAGGGTGTGCACCACCTTGATGAAGACGTCCTGGAAAAGGTCGTCCGTCAGCTCCCGATCACGGACAAGAAGATAGATGTGGGACCACACCTTCCGCTTGTGTCGATGGAGCAGGATCTCGAACGCCTTCTCACTACCCTGCAGGTAGAGTTGGACGAGTTCCTGTTCGGTGAGCAGCCCTCCCTTGGCGGGGATCAATTTGGTAAGCATGGCCTTCCCTTTTTTTGGTCCGTGGTGGATCAACAACTGTCAGGGTAGAGGTCTTGCTATGGGCTGTCGGGTTTTGTGGAGATGGAACCGGAATAGGCTTCCGGGTGTTTGTCCGTGATGCTTGTTCCTTCGGATAACGCATGCATCACAACCATATTGTGAAGCGTACGAACATCCTCCGGAGCCATACAAAGATAGCACGTCACCCGGTCCCGGGCAATACCGATGCCTAATTTCGCGCCGCCTTTGCCTGCACCTGTCCATACCCCCCCCGCCGCGAAGCCTGAACAAGGCCGCCGTGGTTCCCCCGCGTTCATCCGTGTGGAGGGAGCCCGAGTGCACAACCTGAAGAACGTGGATGTGGACATCCCCCGCGGCCGGCTGGTGGTGATCACGGGGCTCAGCGGCAGCGGCAAAAGCAGCCTGGCGTTCGATACGCTGTTCGCCGAAGGGCAACGGCGCTATGTGGAGAGCCTGAGCAGCTACGCGAGGCAGTTCCTCGGCAGGCTGGAGAAGCCCGACGTGGACCGCATCATCGGCATCAGCCCGGCGATCGCGATCGAGCAGAAGGTGATGACCAGCAACCCGCGGAGCACCGTGGGCACCAGCACGGAGATCTACGACCACCTCAAGCTGCTCTTCGCCCGCGTGGGCCGCACCCACTCACCCGTGACCGGCAACGAAGTGCGGCGGCATACGGTGGACGACGTGGTGGCCGGGGTGAACAGCTTCGGTGCGGGTGCGGCGGTGCTGCTCCTCGCCCCGCTGCACCTGCCGGCGGGCCGTGGCCTGAGAGAGCACTTCGACATCCTGCACCAGCAGGGCTTTGCGCGGGTGCACGATGGCAAGGCGGTGCACCGCATCGAGGACCTGCTGGCATCCAGGACAGCACCGAAGGGCACGTGGTTCCTGGTGGTGGACCGCGTGGTGGCCGCACCGGGCGATGCCGAGGCCGAAAGCCGCGTGGCGGACAGTGCGGAGAGCGCCTTCTTCGAGGGTCAGGGCGAGCTGATCCTGCTGGGGCCCGACAACGGGCAGCGCGGCTACAGCGATCGCTTCGAGGCGGACGGCATCCGGTTCGACGAGCCCAGCCCCAACCTGTTCAGCTTCAACGATCCGGTGGGCGCCTGCACGCGCTGCGAAGGGTACGGCAGCATCATCGGCATCGACCACGACCTGGTGATCCCGGACAAGAGCCTGAGCCTCTACGACGACTGCGTGGCGCCGTGGCGGGGCGACAAGCTCAGCGAGTGGAAGGTGGACTTCATCCGCGACAGCTCCAAGCACGACTTCCCGATCCACCGCCCCTACCGCGAACTGACGGCCGCACAGCGCGAGCTGCTATGGAAGGGCACCCGCGGCGTGGCCGGCATCGACCGCTTCTTCCAGTACGTGGAGGAGAAGAGCTACAAGATCCAGTACCGCGTGCTGGCCAGCCGCTACCGGGGAAAGACCACCTGTCCGGACTGTGACGGCAGTCGCCTGCGCAAGGAGGCCCGGTACGTGAAGGTGGGCGGGCGCGACATCACCGAACTGGTGCAGCTGCCCATCGCCGAATGCCAGCGTTTCTTCGCCGGGCTGCAACTCAACGAGCACGACCAGCGCATCGCGGCGCGGCTGTTGAAGGAGATCGGAAGCCGGCTGGACTACCTGGTGGACGTGGGTGTGGGTTACCTCACCCTGGACCGCCGCAGCAACACCCTGAGCGGTGGCGAGACCCAGCGCATCGACCTGGCCACCTCGCTGGGCAGCAGCCTCGTGGGCAGCATGTACATCCTGGACGAGCCCAGCATCGGCCTGCACTCGCGGGACACCGAACGGCTCATCGGGGTGCTGAAGAAGCTGCGCGACCTTGGGAACACGGTGATCGTGGTGGAGCATGATGAGGAGGTGATGCGCGCAGCGGACCATATCATCGACATGGGTCCCATGGCCGGCTCGCAGGGAGGGCGCGTGGTCTTCACGGGCACCCACGCCGAACTGCCGGGGAACGATGGCCTCACCGCCCGGTACCTCACCGGCAGGGCATCGATACCGGTACCCGCGCGCCGCCGACCGGTGAAGGACCGCATCATCGTGCGCGGTGCGGCCGAGCACAACCTCAAGGGCATCGACGTGTCCTTCCCGTTGAACATGCTCACGGTGGTCACCGGTGTGAGCGGCAGTGGCAAGACCACCCTGGTGAAGCGCATCCTGCACCCGGCCTTGAAGCGCACGATGGAGGGCTACAGCGACCGGCCGGGCGAGCACAAGGGCATCGATGGCGACCTGCACCGCATCAAGGCCCTTGAGCTGGTTGACCAGGACCCCATCGGCCGCAGCAGCCGCAGCAATCCCGTTACCTACGTGAAGGCATGGGATGAGATCCGCCAGCTGTACAGCGAGGTTGACGTATCGAAGGTGCGGGGCTACAGGCCCAGCCACTTCAGTTTCAATGTGGATGGTGGTCGTTGTGAGGTCTGCCTCGGCGAAGGACAGGTGCACATCGAGATGCAGTTCATGGCGGACATCAGCCTCACGTGCGACGCATGCAAGGGCAAGCGCTTCAAGGAGGAGATCCTCGATGCCCGCTTCCAAGGCAGGGATGTGGCCGAGGTACTGGACATGACCGTGGATGATGCGCTCGGGTTCTTCAATGCACACCAGGCAACATCCAATGCATGCAAACGCATCGTGGCCAGGCTGCAGCCCCTGCAGGACACCGGCCTGGGGTATGTGAAGTTGGGGCAGAGCAGCAGCACCCTGTCAGGCGGTGAGGCGCAACGCATCAAGCTGGCGAGCTTCCTCACCAAGGGCCAGGAGGCACAACCCACGCTGTTCATCTTCGACGAGCCCACCACGGGCCTGCACTTCCACGACATCGACCGCCTGTTGCGGGCATTCCAGATGCTGATCGACAACGGTCACAGCCTGGTGGTGATCGAGCACAACCTGGAGGTGATCAAGTGCGCGGACCACGTGATCGACCTCGGCCCGGAGGGCGGGGAGGCGGGCGGGGAACTCCTCTTTGCAGGTACGCCGGAGGAACTGGCACGCTGCCCGCGGTCGGTCACGGCCCGCTATGTGGCACCCGTGCTGAAGGCGTCAGCGTAACAGCGAAATGTGCCCCGTGCGCGTGGTGAGGGGTACCCCGGCGCAATCGTCCTTATAGGTGAGCACATAGAAGTAGGTTCCATCGGGCACCACCTCGCTGCCATTCTCCAGGCGGCCGTTCCAGCCCACGTTCACATTGGTGGTGCCGAACACCAGCATGCCCCACCGGTTGTAGACCTCCAGCTTGAACTCACCGGGATCCACATTGGCGATGAGGTACGTGTCGTTGAACCCATCACCATTGGGCGAGAACACATTGGGTACGATGGGCTCACCCACCTCGCGCTCGATCAGGACCACCCGCACCGTATCCGTCCACGCACAGCCTGCCGCATCGATGGCATCGAACCAGATGCTTGCGTCAGTGGTGGTGAGCGTGAGGGTGACGAAGGAGGTGTCCT
>JBIJDX010000099.1:0-9998 GCA_044343855.1 Flavobacteriales bacterium | reverse complement strand
CCGCGCAGGCTGGGCATATAGGCGGCCTTGGCGTTGCGCACCTGGAGGGTGGCGGCACGCACATAGGTGTCAGCCACCCGCTGGTCGATGTGGCGCGCCTGATCGAAGGGCTCCTCCGCCAAGGACATCTCCACCGGGTCGTTGATGAGGGCCGTCAAGTCATCCGTGAGGGTGATGGGGGTTCCCGCAGCCAGACCGAGGACGAAGCGCAGGTAGTTGCGTGCCAGTTCCGCCTGGCGCAGGAAGAGCTGGCGCTGATCGCGCACGCTGCCCACCTCGATCCGCAGGCGTTCCACGTCGGTGACCTCGGCGAAGCCGTTGGCAAGCAGCGCCTCGCTCTCCTTCAGGCTGCGCTCCACCACCGGCAGCGTCTCACCCAGCAGGCGCGCCCCTTCCTCGGCAGCCAGCGCCGCATGATAGGACTTGGCGGCCTGCATCCGCGCCAGCTTGATGTTGCGCTCCAACTCCTCCTCGCTGATCCTGCGCGCCTCCTTGGCGGCCTGCAGCCCCACGATGTAGCTGCCATCGAACAGGAGTTGGTCCAATTGGATGCCGCCGCTCATGCTCCATGGCACACCGAACTGCACCTTGATCAGGTCCGGACCACCGAAGAAATCCGGGATCACCTGGGTGGGCACGTCAAGGTAGTTGGAGAGCGAACCGGAAGCATTGATCTGGGGCAGTCCGATGGCCGCCACCTCCTTGATCCGCTGGAGTGCCTTTTCCGCCTCCAGTACGCTGTTCTGCACCTGGTAGCTCTGCTTGGACGCCAGCTCCAGGGCCTGCTGAAGGCTCAGGGAGACGGGGCCCTGCGCCGAACCCGATGCTGCCGTCAACAGCACCATGAAGAGGATCGGGAATAGTCGCTTGCTCATGATGCTTCAGGCCTGTTGTTGACGTTCGCGGGCCGCTTTCCTTACGAGGTACCTGACACCCTTGTCCGTGGCGATACCCCGGATGTGATAGCGGAAAAGCTCCCAGATCACATCCTCGAAACGGTACTTGTCCTGTGGGAACAGGACGCCATCGAAGGTGACATCGAAGCGCGAGATATAGATGCGGGCGATGACGTCCACGTTCAGGTCGGCGCGGTACAGGCCCTCCTCCATCCCCTTGCGCAGGTTGCCGGAGACACTGGCATAGATGTCCTCGCGCTCCGTGCTCTGAAGCAGGGCCCAGGCCTCCGGATGGTACTTCTGCAGATCGAAGTGCACACTGGGGTGGATCTGCCCGACCTGGGCGGCCACGAACCGGGAGATCTCAAAGCTCTCATCAATGGCGTTGTGCCCCTTGGCACAGATGCCCAGGATGCACTCCCTGTGCTCCGCCGTGATCCTGCCCACAGCCTTGGTCACCAGCTCGTTCTTGTCCCTTACGAACTGGTACAACGTCTTCTTGCTGATGCGCAGGTGCTGTGCCACATCGTCCATGTTCACGCTGCGGATGCCCAGACGCATGAACACCTTCCCGGCTTCGGCAAGGATGTGCTGTTCGCGGTTCTCCGTTTCCATGGCGGGTGCAAAGGTAGGGCTGGTCGGTACGATAAAAACATTCATGCAGCCGAATTGTTTCCGCCGTTTATCACATTTCGGTACCGGCGGGGCTGAGCAAGGCACCTCCCACACCTCGCTCCGCCTTCGTTCCTTTACGGCCAGTTCGTTCGGAAGCAAGCATTCCCATTGTCTGAGCATCCGATCGTCCCATCATCCGATCAATGACCCCCATCAAGCACGTCCTCGACGACACCACCCTCACCAACACCACCGTTACCGTGGCCGGCTGGGTGCGCACCTTCCGCAACGACCGCTTCATCGCCCTCAACGACGGCAGCACCATCCGCAACCTGCAGTGCGTGATCGACCAGGAGCAGGTGGGGCCGGAGATGCGCGCCCGCTTCACCACCAGCGCTGCCGTGAAATGCACCGGCGTGATCGTGGAGAGCAAGGGTAGCGGACAGCGCGTGGAGATGCAGGTGACAGCGGTGGAGGTGCTGGGCGACAGCGATGCGGAGCAGTACCCCATCCAGCCCAAGAAGCACAGCCTTGAGTTCCTGCGCGAACAGGCCCACCTGCGCTTCCGCACCAACACCTACAGCGCCATCTTCCGCATCCGGCACCAGGTGAGCTTCGGCATCCACGAGTACTTCGACCAGCAGGGCTACAACTACTTCCATAGCCCCATCATCACCGCCAGCGATGCGGAGGGCGCCGGTGAGATGTTCCGCGTGAGCACCCTGGACCCGAAGGCCCCACCACTGAACGATGACGGCAGTGTGAATTGGAAGGAGGACTTCTTCGGTGCGGAATCACGGCTTACGGTAAGTGGTCAGCTGCAGGCGGAACTCGCCGCATTGGCGCTGGGCAAGGTGTACACCTTCGGCCCAACCTTCCGCGCGGAGAACAGCAACACGGCGCGCCACCTCGCCGAGTTCTGGATGATCGAGCCCGAGGCCGCCTTCATGGACCTCAAGGGCGACATGGACCTGGCCGAGGGCCTGTGCAAACACCTCATCGCCCGCGTGCTGCGCAACAACATGGACGACCTGCAGTTCCTGGACGCGCGCCTGAAGGAGGAGGAAGCCACCAAGCCCAAGGAGCAGCGCAGCGAACTGGGCCTCATCGACCGCCTGAAGTTCGTACTGGAAAATCCCTTCGAGCGCATCACCTACACGGACGCCATCGACATCCTGCTGAAGAGCAAGCCCAACCAGAAGAAGCAGTTCCAGTTCCCCGTGGAGTGGGGCATCGACCTGCAGAGCGAGCACGAGCGTTACCTGGTGGAGAAGCACTTCAAGAAACCGGTGATCGTCACGGGCTACCCCGGCAGGATCAAGGCCTTCTACATGCGCACCAACGGCCCAGGGGACTTCGGCTACAGCGAGAAAGGCACCACCGTGGCCGCCATGGACGTGCTCTTCCCGGGCATCGGGGAGATCATCGGTGGCAGCCAGCGCGAGGAGCGGCTGGACGTGCTGGAGGCGCGCATGAAGGAAATGCACGTGCCCGCCGAGGAGCTCTGGTGGTACCTGGATACGCGCCGCTTCGGCACCGTGCCGCACGCGGGCTTCGGGCTGGGTCTGGAGCGTTTCGTGCTGTTCGTAACGGGCATGGGGAACATAAGGGATGTGATCCCGTTCCCGCGCACGCCGAAGTCAGCTGAGTTCTGAGCACCGGTATGAAGGGAGGTGGAGCAACGGCTCATATGGACACCTGCAGCGGCACCCAGGACCCGGGAGCCAACGGGTCGACTATCGGTGTGTTCCTGGAACGAACCTCGATACCGGCCGGCACCGCAAACCTTTCCTCACCACCGGTGTTCCTCTCACCATTCCCTCCATCTTCCTCTCTCCCATGACCATCCACCACCTTGCCAACTGCGGCACCTGCCAGCGCATCCTGGGCCAGATCCCGAACCTGAAGAAATTCACGCTGCGCGAGATCAAGAGCGAGCCCATCACGGCCAAGGAACTGGACGCGATGCAGAAGCTCGCCGGCAGCTACGAAGCGCTCTTCAGCAAGAACGCCATGAAGTACCGGAGCATGGGCCTGAACGAGATGAAGCTGACCGAGAAGGAGTACCGCAAGTACATCCTGGAGGAGTACACCTTCCTGAAGCGGCCCACGATCGTGATCGGTGACCGGATCTTCATCGGGAGCGCACCCAAAACGGTGAAGGCGATGCTGGAGGCTGCAGGGATGTGAAGCTGCCGCCCCCACGCCGCGCGCTCGGGCAGCGGCCCCGTCATCTGTTCGTATCCTTGCTGCATGCGCCCTTGGATACTGCTCTCCGCCCTGCTCTCCGGTCCCCTTGCAGCGCAGGTATCGGATACCAGCCTGGTGGAGCTGGTCGCGCTTGACACCACCCTGCGCTTCGACATCCGGTATGCCACTGCGGACAATTTCACCCGCGCAGCCGTTTACCCCGTGGCGAGGGCGCTGCTGCGCTACGAAGCAGCGCAGGCCCTGCTCGCCGTGCAGCAGGAGCTCCGCGCGGAAGGACTGGGCCTGCTCATCTGGGATGCCTACCGGCCGCTGTCGGTGCAGCGCGTCTTCTGGTCGCTGGTGCCGGATGAACGTTACGTGGCCGACCCCGCCAAGGGCAGCCGCCACAACCGTGGCGCGGCGGTGGACCTGACGTTGTGCGACCTCGAAGGCAGGCCGCTGCCCATGCCCACGGCCTTCGACGACTTCAGCGAGCGCGCGCACCGCGATGCACGGGACTGGACGGAGGAACAGCGGGGCAACAGCGAACGCCTCCAAGCGGCCATGGAGCGGCACGGCTTCACCGGACTGCCCACCGAATGGTGGCATTACGACCTGGTCGGATGGCAGCGTTACGGTGTGCTGGACATCCCGCTTATGGACAGGGCGGGGAGATGAACGGGACCGCAGGCGGCCTGGAACATCCTCGTGCAACGATACCGCATCACCTGCGTTGTCTGCCATCGCGCATCACCTCACGCATGCGCTGCCACGAATCGGCCCCCACATCGCGGAAGAGGCCCTTGCGCAGGGCTTGCCACAGGTAGTTCGGCAAGGCCTTCGTACTGTCGCGTTCCACCCGAACGGTGCGCGTGCGGTCACCGGAGAGGCCGCCGCCATGACGCTCCTCAGTGAGGTGTGCCATGATCCCTGCGAGTTGGCGGTGAGCAAGCTCCGGCGGGGTTCCGGGTTCGGGACCCAACAGCAACCCTTGGTATGCCATTGACACCTTGCCCCGGGCGCGGCGGTCATCCCCTTCAAGCCGCATGTGCAGGCCATCCAGCCGGCCCGCCCGTATTTCAGCCCGCGTAAGGGGGCGGAGCGCCCTGTTCAATTGCGGCAGGGGCATTGCACCCACGGATACGTCGGCCACGAACGCGTCGGTCCCATCCAGCCTAGCCCGGTAGTCCAGCGTCACCGAAGCGCTGTCGAACAGGGTGCCGCGGAGACCGATCCGCAACGGAGGAGCCCCTGCTCCGTTGGCGATGCCCAGTGCGAGCACACGCACCCCGCTGAACGGCACCTCTCCCCAACGGTCCGTACGGCTGGAACGCTCGCGGTACAGGATGGAGGCATCATCGAGCAACAGGGTGTCCATGGCCAGCGGGAACTCCCAGGAAAGGAGTGCCTCCGGGGGAAGCGGGTGCCGGTTGGTATCAGCCAATGCCATGGTCTTGTCCAGCCGGGCATCGAGATGGAGGCCGTGCACCGCGAGCAGCCCGATGGAAAGGCCCTCATCGGCGACCAGCCTGCGCACATCAAGCCGGGTTACAACGAGGCTGTCCGCTGCGAGCGAGAGACCCTTTGCGGCGCTGCCCGTATCATCCGACACCCAGCGCACGGCATGCAGCAGACCCTTGCCCGTTCGCCAGTCCAGCGCAACGGCGCCGGTGGAGAGGTGACCGCCGTTCGCAAGCCGCGCAAAGGCGGTATCGAGGGCCAGGCGCCCGGCATCAAGGGCAAGCACTACACCCGATCGCACGTTGCCACGCCGTATGGAAAAGCCTGTGGCCGACATGGAAAAGCCGCTGATATCCATGTCGGGAAGTGCATCGGACACATCCTCCACCCGCGCGGAGGCATCATCCACCAGCACCGTATCCGCCCGCAGCAATTGAAGGAGGGGGGAGGTGCGCGTGGCGGGGGGGGCGGGGGTGCGCGGACCAACGGCTTGCCTGAGGCCCCCTACCCAATAGGTGAAGCGCAGGCCACTTAGCTGGAACGCATCCATGCGAAGTTCGCGGGAGATCAGGAACCGCATGTATGAAACACCCCGGACCTCCACGCGCGCGGCTGCGGCAGTGAAAAGATTGGCCAGGCGACCCTGTTCAAGGCTGTCCAGCAGGTGAGGTTCCACATCGAGCCGCAGTCCGGTGATCGAAAGCCGTCCATGGACAAGGTCCACACGGATGCTGTCCATGACCAGCACGTGACCGGGGATGCTGGCCGCCTCCACCATGGCCAGCAGACGCCCACGCACCTGTCGCTCCAGCCACGCCTTGCCCACTGTGGGGTACCACAGCAGCAGGCCGCCCAGTCCCGCGAGCAGGACGGAGACCACACGGAGGCCTGTCGGGATGCGCCCCATGGGCGAAAGATCGGCAAGCGAACACCTGCGTCCTACTACTTTTTGCGCCAGGCCCACGGGGCCGCAGGTCCGGCACCCACCCGTAGCACGGTTCCCGGGGGTGGTGGGGGAGGCATCCTTGCAGAACCGGGCATACCGCCGGGACAGGGGTTGTTCAGGTCCAGCCCGATGCAATGGACCATTGCTACAAGCCGACCATGGCGGTCAGACCGACAGGACAGTTCCAGCGCACCAACCTACTGAAGCAGCGGATGGCGAACGCACTGCAGCATGAAGCAGCCCGAATTCCAGCAGTGGTGCGTGCAGGCGTACGCGCATCAGCGCAGGAAGAAGAAGTACAGGGCACCCTGCCGCTGCCGCACACCCTCCAGGCGACCTGCGAGGCGTCCGGTATGGTCACGGATATCGGCGCCATCGATCCGGCCCATGAGGCGCCCTGCACTGTCCCGCACATCGGAGCCATCGTAACGGCCCAGGAGCCGCCCCGAGGCGTCGCGGATGTCATCACCATCCAGCCGGAGGAACAACCTGCCAGCGGCATCCCGCACGTCCGTCCCGTCAAAGCGGAACAGCAGGCGTCCCGAATGGTCGCGCAGGTCGCTGCCGTCCACCCGTGCCACGAGCCTGCCGGATGCATCACGGAGGTCCTGCGCTGCCGAAGGAAGGGGCACCAGGACAAGGGACATCAGCCCCATGCAAAGTCCGATGTGCACGGAGCGGCGGAGAACAGGATGCATGGCGGGCCGGGGCGGGATGGGATGTGAGGCTACTTCTTCATACGCTTCGCCCCGGCGGTCACCTGCCCGTCCACTGAGCCATTGGCGTGTATCGGCATTCCATCCGGGAGAAGCGACGGTGGAACCACATCGCCATCCAGGAGCTTTCCGGGTGGGACCCCGAGCGCATTCGATAACGCAATGAACCGCGCAACGCTCAGTTCGCGCTTGCCGTTCTCTATCCGGCAGTATGCGTTCTGGCTGATACCGAGCCGGCGCGCCAGCTCGGCCTGACTGAACCCGCGCGCCCTGCGCAACATGCGTATGCGTAACAACACGCGTCGCGAAGAGACTGGAGCCTGTGGATCGTTCTTCCGCTTCATTGCGTGCAATTATCCGACGGTCACTACGACAAAGAATGTCGCAGCGGAAATAGGAATACGATAGTGGACATTCATTCAGTGTTCAATAATAGTCATTCTCCCGAACGCATCACTGTATGCTCACTTATCCCTTGTAAAGGATCGCTTTTTCATAATTATCACTTTTGAAAATATCATCAATGTTCTATTTATTCCGATTTGGCATATACTTGCACCATGGCAGTACACATAGGCAACGAGATCGTGCGCGTCCTGCAGGAACGCGGCATGACCAAGGCGCGCTTCGCTGAGCGCATTGGGCGCCACCGGGTTAACATCTATGGCATCCTGCGCAGTGCGGATTGCAGCACGGCTGTGCTTCGAAAAGTCTGCACCGCACTCGACTACGACTTCTTCCGGCTGTTGAGCGATGACACGCGGACGGCCGGTCCGGCAGGAAGCCTGTCGGAACCTTCGGCGGCTTACTACGGAGGAGCACGCAGCCCGATGCGCATCGTCATTGAAGTGGACCCTTCGGACGAGGAGGCCAAATCCAAGGCCGTCCGTCTTGCTTCGGAGCTCATCCAGGAGCAGAAGTCCAAGTAACGGCTGGCAGTCCGTTCCCGCCCCTGGCGGATACGGGCCATGCACCAAGGGTGCGTTGCGCAGGAAACCAGGTGTTGCTGATAGGAGCATTCCTGTAATTGGAATGTTGCCTGTGCGTTCATGGAACATTGCCGGTAGCGAAGGGCTTTCCCGTGCACCGACCGTTGATGAGGAACGCATGGTGCGTTCTTGTGGCAGCGGCTTGGTCACGGCCCCCTGGCACGATGCGCCACGGGTGTTGCGGCAGGCATCTTCCGCCCCCTGCGAGTACCTTTGCGCGGATGCTCAAACAAGGTCTTTTCCAGAAACTCCAGCAGAAGCTTTCGCCCCAGCAGATCCAGCTGATGAAGCTGCTGCAGGTGCCCACCATCGAACTGGAGCAGCGCATCAAGCAGGAGATCGAGGAGAACCCTGCGCTGGAGGAGGGCGACGACCTGCATGACGAGGACCTGCCCACCGAGGAGCAGGCCATTGCGGAGAACGAGGATGTGGGCACCGATGCGGAGAACGAGCGCGACGACTTCGACCTGAGCGACTACTTCCAGGATGATGACACGCCGGACTATAAGTTGAGCGTGAAGAACAGTGGTCCTGACGAGGAGGAGCGCGAGCTTCCGCTTGCGGGCGGTACCACCTTCCAGGACACCATGATGGCGCAGCTCGGTCTGCGTGACATCAGCGACCGGATCCGGCAACTGGCGGAACACCTCATCGGCAACCTGGACGAGGATGGCTACCTGCGCCGCGAACTCGATGCCATCGTGAACGACCTGGCCTTCACCCAGGGCGTCATGTGCACCCGAGGTGAACTGGACCAGGCACTGCACGAACTGCAGCAGCTGGACCCGGCGGGGGTGGGCGCCCGCGACCTGCGCGAGTGCCTGCTCATCCAGGTGCGACGGATACCGCACAGCCTGGAGCAACGCGTGGCGGAGGTCATCCTCGACAAGCACTTCGAAGCGTTCAGCAAGAAACACTACGAACGCATCCTGGACAGGCTGGAGATCGAGGAGGAGGTGCTTAAGGAGGCGATGGAGCTCATCGTTCGCCTGAACCCACGGCCGGGCAATACCATCCGTGAAACGGACAAGCCCGTGCAGGAGATCATACCGGACTTCTCGGTGATGGCGATCGACGGACAGTTGGAGCTTTCCCTCAACAGCCGCAACGCCCCTGAACTGCGTGTGAGCCGGGCATACCGGGAGATGATGCAGGACTACGCCCGGAACAGGAAGGACAAGGACGCGCGCGAGGCGTTGCAGTTCATCAAGCAGAAGCTCGACAGTGCGAAGTGGTTCATCGATGCCATCAGGCAGCGCCAGCATACGCTGCTGCTCACCATGGAGGCCATCATGGAGTTCCAGCGCGAGTTCTTCCTCACGGGGGATGAGACCAAACTGAAGCCGATGATCCTCAAGGACATCGCCGAACGCGTGGGCCTGGACATCAGCACGGTGAGCCGCGTGGCCAGCAGCAAGTACGTGCAGACGAACTACGGAACGTTCCTGCTCAAGTTCTTCTTCAGCGAGAGCCTGAGCACCGAGAGCGGCGAGGAGGTGAGCACCCGTGAAGTGAAGAGGATCCTGAAGGATGCCATAGAGGCCGAGGACAAGCGCAAGCCGCTCACCGATGATGAGCTGACCGCCCTGTTGCAGGACAAGGGATACAACATTGCGCGGCGCACGGTGGCCAAGTACCGCGAGCAGCTCAACCTGCCCGTGGCCCGCCTGCGCAAGGAACTCTGACCGGAGGCGCCGCCATGCATACCGCCGCACGCCTGCTTTCGGTGATCCTGCATCCGGTGTTCCTGCCGACCATCACCCTCTGGGCCATGATCACGGTGGACCCCGGCCTCGCATACTTCGTGCCCCCGGACAGGCGGCCCGTGGCCGTGGTCATGGTGGCCCTGATGTCCGCCCTGTTCCCCCTGGTGAGCATGCAGCTTCTGGTGCGGGCCCGGGTGATCACCACCCTGGAGCTGCATGAGCGCAGGGAACGTCCCCTGGCCTATGGCATCACGCTGGTCTACTTCGGTGCCACCTGGTACCTCATGCACCGCACCCCCTTCCATCCCGCCGTGCAGGCCATGTTCGTGGGCGCATTCCTGGCATTGCTGCTCACACTGCTCATCACCCTGCGGTGGAAGATCAGTGCGCACCTGGTGGGCATGGGCGGACTCATCGGCGCAATAGCCGCGGTGAACGCGATGCACCAGCTGGGCCTGCTGCCGTTGCTTGCCATGCTC
>JBIJDX010000275.1:0-3086 GCA_044343855.1 Flavobacteriales bacterium | reverse complement strand
GGCACGGGCATCTCGAAGAAATCCACGCTGGGGTGAGACTGTGCCTGCTCCAGCAGGATGTCCAGCTGACCGAGTTCGCTCTGGCCCCAGGTAAGGGTGTAGCTGGGATGTCCTTCACCCACGTACCAATCGGCCATGAACCCATCGAGGTCCATGCCGCTGGCGGATTCGAAATGAGCCTGGAGATGCGCCGTCCTTGCACTGGCGAAGCGCAGCTCCGGATCGTTCAGGTAGTTGCGGCAACCTGCGAAGAAGGCGCTGTCCCCCATCACCCAGCGCAACATGTGCAGCACGAACATGCCCTTGCCATAGGAGAGGCGGCCATTGAAGATGCGGCTCACGGAGGTGGTGTCAGTGCACTTCACACTACCATCGGGCTGCCCCACCACAACATTGCGGACATTGCGCTTGTACGGCATCCAGTACTGCGGAGCCAGGTATTCATAGCATAGCCCGGCCATGTAGGTGGCGAAGCCCTCATTGAGCCAGATATCCTCCCAGCTTCCACAGGTGACCGCGTTCCCGAACCATTGGTGGGCAAGCTCGTGGGCCATCAGTTCGTAGCTGAAGTTGCCCATGAAGCTCATGGTCTGGTGCTCCATGCCACCTCCCCATCCGAACTGGGCGTGGCCGTAGCGCTCAGCGGCAAAGGGATAATGGCCGAAAAGCGCATTGAACAGCTGCATCTGTGCGACGATCTCCTGCGAACCCTGCTGGGAGGCTTCCAGTTGTTCGGGGAACACATAGTTCAGCACCTCGATGGGACCCTGGTCGGTGGGTACGACATCGGTGTAGACCGCGTAGTTGGTGACCGCGAAGGCGATGAGGTAATAGTTGATCGGATAGCGGTGCCTCCAATGGGCACGCACCTGGCCGTTCCCCGCGGGCACTTCATTGATCAGCATTCCATTGCTTGCCGCGCGCTGGCCTTCCGGCGCGGTGATGATCACGTCCAGCGAATCGGCCTTGTCGTTCAGGTCCTGTTTGCTGGGCCACCAGTCCTTCGCGCCGTAAGGTTCGCTCAGGGTCCAGAGGATGGGTGCTCCGGCATGCTCGGCCTGAACGAAACTGCCGAACCCGGAGTTGCCGGGAGCCCCGGAATACGTGATGGAAAGGGAATCGCGCTGACCCTGCTGCAGGGGAGCGTACAGTGTGATGGTGAGCGCGTTGTCCGCATGAACGAAGGACAGGGCTCCGGAGGCATGGGATACACCATGCACGACCAGCGAGTCGGAGAGGTCCAACGTGATGCTCGTCAACTCCTGCAGTGCGGTGAAATGATGGGCGACCGTTCCGCTGATGGCGCGTACGGCGGGATCCACCGCCAGGTCCAGGCGATGGTAGGTCAGGTCGTACCCGCGACCGGGCATGCCGCCCGACTTGCTGAGGGCGGGGTGCTGCGCGTGGACATGCGACTCGCTCTCCACGATCCGGAACAAGGTCTTGCCGTCGTAGTCGACCTGGGCCTGCACAGTGGCGGCAAGCAGGAAGGCAGGGATCACCGATGCGCGCATGATGGAAAGATAACGCACGGACCACGTGATGCGTTCCCCGAAGCACGGCATATGTTCACCCGCAGGCCGTTGGTGGAGGCCTGGACGGTCAGAAGATCCTGCCAACGATGGTGCGCACCGCATCACTTCGCCCCATGGTGTAATAATGCAGGCAGGGCACGCGCGCGGCAACGAGTTCACGGCTTTGGGTGACACACCATTCCACGCCCACCTGCTTCACCTCGGCATCGGTTCGGCAGGCCACGAGCGCATTGGCCAGCTCATCGGGCAGGTCCACTCGGAAGGTCTTGGGAAGGAAGGCGATGTGGTTGCGGGTGGTGATGGGCTTGAGGCCCGGGATGATCGGCACGGTGATGCCGGCGGCACGGCACTGGTCAACGAAGGCGAAATACCTGGCGTTGTCGAAGAACATCTGGGTCACCAGGTATTCGGCACCCGCGTCCACCTTCTGTTTCAGGTATGCGATGTCAACATTGAGGTTGAGGGCCTCGGGATGTTTTTCCGGATAACAGGCTGCACCCACGCACAGATCGGTGGCCGCCGCCTCCTGCTCCTCGTCATGCAGGTATTTTCCCCTGTTCAGCGCTGCGATCTGGTGCACCAGTTCCACGGCATGGGCGTGGCCATCGCGCTCGGGGATGAAGTGGGGCTCGTTCTTCACGGCATCACCACGGAGCGCAAGCACATTGTCCAGTCCCAGGAAGTTGATCTCGATAAGGGCATCCTCGGTCTCCTCACGACTGAAGCCCCCGCATATCAGGTGTGGTACGGTATCGATGTTGTACTTCGCCTTGATGGCCGCACAGATGCCGATGGTCCCCGGCCGCTTGCGCAGCCGCACTTTCTGCAACAGGCCATGGCCCCGGTCCTTGTAGATGACCTCCTCGCGGTGATAGGTCACATTGATGAAGCTGGGACGATGCTCCAGCAGGGGATCGATGCCTTCGTAGATCGAACGGATGTCCTTCCCCTTGAGTGGTGGAAGTATCTCGAAGCTGAACAGCGTGCGATCGGCGCGGCGGAGGTGGTCGATGACCTTCATGGGGATGACAAAAGTAGAGCGCCCCGGCGGTTGGCCGGGGCGCTCGTTCGTATCGCAAGGGGGCGGTCAGCGCAACACCGTGATATGACCGACGAACTCACGGCCATCCTGGAGTGTGAGCACGTAGTAGTAAGTACCGTCCGGCTGCTCGCTGGCGCGCCATTCACGGGCGGCATCGGAACTCTCATGCACCAGCGTCCCCCAGCGGCTGTAGATCCGCAGCTCATGCCCGTAATAGCGGAGGTTCTCAATGGAATAGGTGTCGTTCACATTGTCTCCGTTCGGGGTGAACACGTTGGGAATACGCAGATCCGGGGGGAACACCACGTAAAGCTGGGAGGTCGTATCGCTGCAGCCGGCCGCAGTGGTCACCACAAGGGTCACAAGGTAGTCCCCCTGACCGGTGTAGGTGAAGGAGGGCGAGGGGTCGGAACTGGTCTGCCCTTGGATGCCGAAGTCCCACTGCCAGGAGGTGATGACGCCCCCGGACACGGTCGAGACATCGGTGAATTGGACGGTGGTGTCAACCG
>JBIJDX010000098.1:0-10021 GCA_044343855.1 Flavobacteriales bacterium | reverse complement strand
GTGTGGGTGGCACCTTCCCCCTGAGCGTGGTGAAACTGATCCAAGGACCCGACGGATCACTTTACTACATCGACCTGGTGAGCGATTTCATGACCTACACGGGTGCCCTTCACCGCATCTTCTATTCGGTTAACAATGCACCGCAATGCGGATCACTGTCAGCCTCCCCGAACGATGGACCGGGGCCCACGCTCACCACCGTGCTCAGCGGCACCGCCACGGATGCGGAGGGTGATGTGCTCACATTCACGTGGTCGACCGGTGATGGAAGTCCCGCCCTGACCGGTGCAACCGTTTCCCACACCTATGCCGCCCCCGGCACCTATCTGCCCACCATGCTGGTATCGGATGGCAGCAGCACCATCAGCTGCGGCTCCGTCACGATCACCGTTGGTTCGCCCCCCGTCGCCCAGATCCTGAGCCCGGCCAATGGCAGCCTGTTCCGCAGCGGTGAGGTGGTGACCTTCACGGGGCTCGGCACCGATGATGACGTCCTCACCGAGGCGAATTACAGCTGGACCGCCGTCTTCAACCATGATGAGCACATACACCCGGAGGCGGGTGCCACGGGGACCAGCACGTTCGACCTCATCATTCCCACCACCGGTCACGGCTATTCAGGCACCACCTACTACACCATCACGCTCACCATCACCGACAGTGATGGTCTGCAGCACAGCCGGAGTGTGCAGATCTTCCCGGAGAAGGTGAACGTGACCGTGAACAGCGCCCCTCCCGGACTGCAGGTGCTGGTGGAGGGCCTGCCGGTGCTCACACCCTACACGTTCGACCAGGCCATCGGCTACCAGGTCCAGGTATCCGTGCCGGCAGGCCAGCAGTGCATGGGCAGCAGCGGGTACAGCTTCACCGGTTGGAGCACCGGGGCCCCGATGACCCACGGCTATGTGGTGCCCGCGGGGAACAGTGGCATCACCGCCACTTTCCAGCAATCGGGTAACTGCGGCACGTGCGGCCAGTTCCTGGCGCTGGACGGACAGGACGACAGGGTGAAGCTCACACCGTTCACCCTTGACGGCGACTACACCATCGAGTTCTGGCAGCGCCCCTCGGATGGCTTCAGCGATGCCGATGCCATCCTCGGTGACAGCCTCACCTTCTCGCTGGACCTGGCCAATGGGCGCCTGCGCTATTTCCACAACGGCGCGGCCCGCGTGACCTCCGCCAGCGCCATGGTGGCGAACCAATGGAACCACTATGCCGTGGTACGCAACGGATCACAATTGACCATCTACGTCAACGGGGTGGCTGATGCCTCCACCACCGCCCCTGCGAACAGCGCCCCGGTGACCATCAGCGGAATTGGCCGCGGCCTTTTCCCGGGCACCTACGGGGGCGGGCTGGATGAACTCCGCATCTGGTCCGTTGCGAGGAACGGCACCCAGTTGCTCGCGAGCCGTGGCGTGCATGTGGATCCGGACGATGCAGCACTGGAAGCATACTGGCGCTTCGACCAGGAACCGGGCGACCAGGTGGTGCAGGACCTGAGCGCCAACCTGCGGCAGGGCCTGCTGGGCGGGTCCCTGCTGGCTGAACCATCGGACCCGGACCTCAGCGCCACCAACGGTCCGATGCTGCTTGCCTGTGAACGCACCGTGTCGCTGCAGCTCCGGATGCTCCTGCAGGGTGCCTACGTTCCGTCAACCGGTCGCATGCGCGATGCCCTTCGCAGTGCAGGATTGCTGCCCACCACCGAGCCTTACTCCTCCCTTGGCTTCACCCTCACCAGCGGTGCAGGAGCCGCGGTCCAGCCGGCTGCGTTCGCAACCACGGGTGCCAACGCCGTGGTGGACTGGGTGTTGGTGGAGTTGCGCAAGCCCGATGACCCGTCCGCCCTGGTACAACGCATACCAGCGCTCCTGCAACGGGATGGCGATGTGGTCGGTCTCGGGGGGGCAAGCCCGCTGCAGTTGACGGTTGATGGTCCGGCCTACCATGTGGCGGTGCTGCACCGCAACCACCTCGCTGCCATGAGCAAGAACCCCGTGTCCTTCGGCATACAGGATGCCATTCTGGACCTGACCCTCACCAGCACGCAGACCTACGGCACCGGCGGCCAGGCCCTCACGGGGGGGCGTTCCGCCCTGTGGGCGGGTGACTGCAACGGCGATGGAACGGTTCGGTACACGGGCGCGGGGAACGACCGCGACCACATACTGCTTGAGGTGGGAGGTTCGGTTCCAACTGCTTTAGCGTTCGGTTATTCACCCAACGACGTGAACCTCGATGGAGTGATCCGGTACGTGGGTGCCGACAACGACCGCGATCCGGTGCTGGTGTCCATCGGTGGTTCGGTGCCCACCGCTGTGCGGACCGAACAACTGCCCTGAGCCGCCCCTTCACCCTCCCAACCCACGGAGTGTCCCCCACAATGCCAGGACCGATAACTTCGTGGCTCCGATGCATGGGGCATACCAGCGGTTCCAGCGCATCGATATCCGCAGCATGAAGCGTCACGTTGCCCTTCTCGTCCTCAGCATGACCTGTTCCCCGGTGCTCCTGGCGCAGGTCAGCGAGATCGGGGGTACCATCGGGGCCTCCTACTACATCGGCGACCTGAATCCCACACGCCATTATCCGCGGGACACCAAGATGGCCGGGGGTCTGGTGTACCGCTACAACTTCAACGACCGTTACGCCCTTCGTTTGCAGGGACTTTATGGCACGCTGAAAGCCTACGACAGCGACTCGCGCGATACCCTGCAGCTGCTGCGCAACCTGCACTTCACCAGCAAGGTGTTCGAGGCGGCCGCCCTGTTCGAGATCAATTTCTTCAAATACCGGAAGAAAGGCAAGGACGGCCGGTTCTGGACCCCGTTCGTATTCGGTGGGCTGGCCTATTTCAGGGTGAACCCGCAGGCGCAGCTGGATGACACCTGGTACGAACTGCAGCCGCTGGGAACCGAGGGGCAGGGCACCACCGCGACCGGCAACAGTGAGCCCTACAAGCTGGACAACGTGGCCATCCCCTTCGGCGCGGGCCTGAAGGTGAACCTGGGCAAGGTTGACATCCAGGCGGAGTGGGGCATGCGCCGCACCTACACGGACCACGTTGACGATGTGAGCGGCACCTATGTGGACAATGCCCTGCTGGCGGCAGAGAACGGCCCATTGGCAGCCCAGCTGGCCGACCGCAGCGGTTTGACGGGGGTGCCGGGCTACGATGCGACAGGCCGGGCACGCGGTGACAGCAATACGCGCGATTGGTATGTCTACTCGGGCCTGACCATCACTTACATCATCACGCGCTTCTCCGACTGCGATGAGCAGTACAACTGGATGAAGCGGAAGCGCTGATGGCCGGGATCTTCGACCTTTGCCGCCCCTTGGAGCAGACCACCCATACCGCCGAACAGATCCGATCCCGCATCGACATGCACCGGGTGCCCCGGCACGTGGCGATCATCATGGACGGCAATGGACGATGGGCCAAGCAGCATGGTGAGGCACGCATCGTGGGGCACATGCACGGGGTGCGCAGCGTACGCGAGGCCCTCCAGGGATGCACGGAACTGGGCGTGAGCCACCTCACCCTGTATGCCTTCAGCACCGAGAACTGGAACCGACCGAAGACGGAGGTGGAGGCGCTGATGGACCTGCTGGTGAACACCGTGGTGAAGGAACTGGATGAGCTCCACGAGAACGAGGTGCGGCTGAACGCCATCGGCGACCTGGAGAGCCTTCCGCAGGGCTGCCGGGCAACCCTGCGCGATGCCATGCAGCGCACCAGCACCAACAGCAGGATAACCCTCACCCTGGCGCTGAGCTACAGTGCACGCTGGGAGCTGGTGCAGGCCGTGCGCCGCATTGCCGAAGAGGTGCGGCAGGGCCGGCTGAGCCCCGGGGCCATCGATGAACACCTCGTGGAGGGCCTGCTCTGCACGGCCGGCATGCCCGAACCGGAACTGCTCATCCGCACCAGCGGAGAGCAACGCATCAGCAACTTCCTGCTGTGGCAGCTGGCCTATGCCGAACTCTGGTTCACCCCCGTGCTGTGGCCCGATTTCAGGCGCGAGCACCTCTTCCAGGCGGTGCATGAATACCAGCAGCGTGAGCGTCGCTTCGGCCTCACCAGCGAACAGGTCACCGCTCCATGAACCGGTCCATCACCCTCCTTTTCCTGTTCTGGGGCCTCATGCTCCGCGCCCAGGAGCAGCCCGTGATGGATTACGGCCTGCCCCAGGAATACGAGATCGGGGGCATCACGGTGAGCGGCACGCAAAGCACCGACCCCAATGCCATCAAGCTCTTCAGCGGCCTGCAGGTGGGAGATCGCATCACCGTTCCGGGAGACCGCATTGCGCGTGCCATCCGGAACCTGTGGGACCAGAAACTCTTCAGTGATGTCCGCATCGAGGCTGCCGAGGTGCGCGGAAGGACCATCTTTCTGCACATCGTGGTGGAGGAGAAGCCGCGGCTAAGCCGCTTCCGCTTCACCGGGGTCAGCCGCAGCGAGACCGACAAGCTGCGCGAGGAAGTGGAACTCATCGCGGGTCAACAGGTGAATGAGGCACTGGTGGCCAATACGCGCTACCGCGTGCGGCGCTACTTCGCGGACAAGGGCTATCTGAAGGCAACGGCGGACATCATCGAGCGGGCGGATACGGCGCGCACCAACAGCGTATCACTCGTGATCGCCGTCGACAAGGGACCCCGGGTGAAGATCCGTGATGTCGTGTTCCACGGCAACGAGGAGCTCGCCGACAAACGCCTGCGTCGCGCACTGAAGAAGACCAAGCGCAAACGCTGGTGGAACATCTTCGGCAGCAGCAAGTTCGACAGCCAGGAGTTCAAGAACGACAAGGCACGTGTGCTCGAGACCTACAACAACGAGGGCTTCCGCAATGCCAGCATCGTCCGGGACACCATGTATTACGTGAGCAACGACCGGGTGAACGTTGAGCTCTTCCTGGAGGAGGGGCCCAAGTTCCACTTCCGCAACGTGCGCTTCACAGGCAACACCAAGCACGGCGACGAGGAGCTACGCACCATCCTCAACATCAAGCGGGGTGACGTGTACAGCAAGAAGACCCTGGACAGCCGCCTCTACATGAACCAGAGCGGACGGGACATCAGTTCGCTTTACATGGACGATGGCTACCTGTCCTTTTACGTGGACCCCGTGGAACTGCTGGTGGAGGGCGACAGCATCGATCTGGAACTGCGCATCCGTGAAGGCAAGCAGTACAGGATCCGCAACGTCATCATCAAGGGCAACACCAAGACGCACGAACGGGTGGTCCGCCGGGAGATACGCACCAAGCCGGGTCAGCTGTTCAACCGCAGCGATGTCATCCGCACCCAGCGTGAGCTTTCGAACCTCGGCTACTTCAATCCCGAGAGCCTTGGTGTGAACCCCGTACAGGATCCGCGCACCGGCACGGTGGACTTGGAGTACACCGTGGAGGAGAAGCCAAGTGACCGGTTGGAATTGAGCGGCGGCTGGGGCGCCGGCCGGCTGGTGATGTCGCTGGGCCTGTCGTTCACCAACTTCTCCATGCGCAAGATCCTCCATGGCCCGAGCTGGCAGCCCCTGCCCAGCGGCGATGGACAGACTCTGAACCTACGTGCACAGACCAACGGCCGGTTCTTCCAGAGTTACAGCATGAGCTTCGTGGAACCCTGGCTCGGCGGTCGCAAGCCCAACGCGCTTAGCTTCTCGGTCTTCCACTCGGTGCAGACCAACGGCCAGAGCCGCTTCGTGGATACCGATGCGGGTCGGGTGGACAACCCCCTACGCCAATCGCTGCTGATCAGTGGTGCCAGCGTGGGCCTTGGCAAGCGCCTTACGGTGCCGGACGATTATTTCATCCTTCGGCAGACGGTGTCCTACCAGCGATACGACCTCCGCAATTACAGCAGCGGTGCCGTGATCTTCAGCTTTGCGAACGGAACCAGCAATGTGCTCAGCTACCAGGTGCAGCTATCACGCAACTCGGTGGACCAGCCCTTCTTCGCCCGCTCGGGATCGGACGTGACCCTGACGGTGAAGGCGACCCCCCCGTGGAGCCGCCTTCCGGGCCTGTACAATGGTCCTGCGGACTACTCCACCGCCACCGCCGCCGAACGATACCGGTGGGCGGAGTTCCACAAGTGGAAATTCACGACCCAGTGGTACAACAAGCTCACCAACAGCAAGAGCGGGCACAACCTGGTGTTGATGACGCGTGCCGGCTTCGGTTACCTGGGGCGTTACAACGCCCAGGTGGGGAATTCCCCCTTCGAGCGTTTCTACCTTGGAGGATCGGCCCTCACCGGCTTCCAGCTCGATGGACGTGAGATCGTGGGCCTGCGGGGCTATGACGACTTCTCGCTGTCACCGAACACCGGCAACTTCGCCATCACCAAGTACACCGCGGAGCTGAGGTTCCCGGTATCGCTCAACCCCTCGGCCACCATTTACACCCTCGGTTTCGTGGAAGCCGGCAACACGTGGGGTGAGTTCCGCACATTCGACCCCTTCAAACTCTACCGCTCCGCAGGGGTGGGCCTGCGCCTGTTCCTGCCCATGTTCGGGCCGATGGGTCTCGATTATGGCTGGCGCCTGGATGATGTTCCCGAGCTGCCCAATATGGCGCGGAGCCAGTTCCATTTCACGATCGGCATAGATCTTGGCGAGCTGTAGACCGGATCGCCTAATTTTCCCCGGCAACCCATGCTCCACCTCCGTACCACCCTCCTCCTCCTGGCGGTCCTGCAGGGGATGGTGCACACGGCCGATGCCCAGCGCATCGCCTTCGTGAACACCAAGTACATCCTGGACCAGATGCCCGAATACAGTTCCGCCCAGAAGGAACTTGACCGCTTCTCCAAGCAATGGCAGGACGAGATCGATGAGCGCCACCAGCAGATCAAGCGGCTTCGCGACAGTTACAACGCAGAGGCCATCCTGCTCACCGAGGAGATGAAACGCACGCGCCTTGACGAGATCGACCGGCGCGAGCGGGAGGCACGCGACCTGCAGAAAAAGAGGTTCGGACCCAGCGGCGACTTGTTCAAGAAACGGCAGGAGCTCATCCAGCCTGTCCAGGACCGCGTGTACAACGCCGTCAAGGAGGTGGCCGGCACCAGCTATGTGGCGGTGTTCGACATCGGCGGCCAGAGCAGCAACCTGCTCTTTGCCAGCGAGAAGTACGACAAGAGCGACAGCGTGCTGCGCAAGCTCGGTATCCGTCCGGGTAAGGAAGGCGGCAGCGGGGGCGACGACGACAATGAGTTCGGAGAGCCGCCGGCAGATCAGAATGGCAAGGATGCCGAACAGCGAAACAATGCCCCGGAAACCAAGCCCGGCGGCTCAGAAATGAAACAACCCCGATGAACACTGCGATGAAGAACCTGATACTGGCCGCCGGCCTCCTGCTGGGTGCCCTGCCCGCTGCGGCCCAGAACCACGTGAAACTCGGTCACATCGACCGCCAGAAGCTCATGCTCCTCCTGCCTGAGCGCAAGGACGCCGAGACCAAGATGCAGGCCTTTGCCAAGACACTGGACGACCGGCTGAAGGCCATGGGCACCGAGTACCAGACCAAGATGGCAGATGCACAGGGCCGTGCCGAGACCATGACCCAGACGGAAAAGGAAATGGTGGTGCGCGAGATCCAGGAACTGGAGCAGCGCATACAGGCTGCGCAGGAAAAGGCCCAGGAGGACCTCGCCAAGCAGGAGGAGGAACTGCTGAAGCCCATGGTGGACAAGACCAACAAGGCCATCAACGACGTGGCCGGCGAGAACAACTTCACCTACATCTTCGACACCAGCACCGGTTTCGTGCTGTACTTCGACAGGGGTGAGGACATCCTCCCGTTGGTGAAGACCAAACTCGGCATCCAGTAAGCAACAGCGGTGCAGCACGACGCACGCCCCATCGGCATCTTCGATTCGGGCATCGGCGGCCTCACTGTCACGGCAGCTGTTCGGCAGGCGCTCCCCCGGGAGCGCCTGCTCTATTTCGGGGATAACCAACACGTGCCTTACGGGCAGCGCAGCCTGGCGGAGGTGCGCACCTTCAGCCACGCCATCGTCAACGCCCTGCTGCAGGCCGATTGCAAGCTCATCGTCATTGCCTGCAACACCGCCTCCGCTGCTGCGCTCGCCTCCGTTCGTGCGGCCCATCCGGGCGTGCCGTTCGTGGGCATGGAGCCCGCCGTGAAACCTGCCGTGGAGCACACCAGCACGGGCACCGTAGGCGTCATCGCCACCACCGCCACCTTCCAGAGCGAGCTCTATGCCAGCATCGTTGAGCGCTTCGCCGGTGATGTTACCGTGCTGCACCAGCCCTGCCCCGGCCTCGTGACGCAGATCGAAGCGGGCCTCCTGGACCACCCGGACACCGAAGCCATGTTACGCGGCTGGTTGGAACCCATGCTGGCACGGCACATCGACGCACTGGTGCTCGGCTGCACGCACTATCCGCTGGTGCGCCCGCTCATCGCACGCATCGTAGGCCCCGGCGTGCGCATCATCGATCCCGCCCCTGCCATCGCGCGCCGCGTGCAACAGCTGTTGCACGAACTTCACCTCTGCACCAGCGCGGAGCACGGTGCCCTGCACTGCTGGACCAGCGGCGACCCTGCAGCGTACAACGGCACCCTCGCGCATTTGGGGCTTGAGGCGGAAGTGAAGCCGGCTGTGTGGGAGGATGGCATCCTCACCCTTCCTTGAACCAGCTCGCATACAGCCGGTAATTCGCGGCGATGCGTTCGATCTCGTTCCTGGAGAGGTCGGCGCTGACGGGGCCGATGCGTTTGGCGGGCACCCCGGCCATGAGGCTGCCGGGCTCCACCACGGTGTTCTGCAGCACCACGGCACCGGCGGCGATCACGCTGCCTTCGCCGATCACGGCCTGGTCCATCACGATGGCACCCATGCCGATGAGCACCTTGTCGTGTACGGTGCAGCCGTGAACGATGGCGTTGTGGCCGATGCTGACGTCGTTTCCGATGGTGAGGCCGCACTTCTGGTAGGTGCTGTGCAGCACGGCGCCATCCTGGATGTTCACCCGGTCGCCGATGCGGATGCTGTTGACATCGCCGCGCACCACGGCGTTGTACCACACGCTGCAGCCGCTGCCCATCACCACATCGCCGAGCACCACAGCGGTCTCGGCAAGGAAGGGTTCATCGGCGAACTGCGGCGTGAAGCCACGGACGGAGCGGATCAGGGCCATGGGTGGAACAGGCAAGTCCCCAAAGCAACGGAGGAAATACAAAACCACGGATCGAAGCTGCGGGAGCTTTAGGGAAAATGCACAACCACGGATGGACACGGATCAAAGCCAAAGCCATGGATCGAGGCTTCGGGGGCTTTAGCACGGAAATGCGCGAACAACGGTGCTTCGTTTGCTCGCATCGACATGCGCTGGTGCTTCAGGTAAACTGCAAAACCATGGATGCACACCTCCCGAGGCCTCATGAGGACACGGATACGCGGAGCTGATGTCATTTAGCCGCCCTAGGCTGTGCGGGTACGTGGGCGGTATTGCATTTCATCCGTGTCCATCCGTGTGCATCCGTGGTTTAAAGACCAACCCGAGCGAACGAACGATCCGCTGGTTCACTCCTTCTTCTCGGGCAGCTTGCCGCAGCCTTCCTTCTGGCAACAGGCGGGCAGCTTGGCGAAGGCGTTGGCATCGCCGGGTATGTCGTCGGCGGCGTAGCCCAGCAGGGTGAGGTCGGTGCGGATCTTTTCGGGGCTCACCTTCTTCGCATCGTACTGCACGGTAACGAGGCCGGTGGCGAGGTCGAGGTCCACGGACTTCACGCCCTTGGTGTATATCAGTTCTTCCTCGATGGTGCGTTCGCACATGTCGCACACGCTGGAGGTGCGTATGACGAGGCTGCTCCAGTCCTTGTCCTGGGCGCTGAGGGTACTGCCGGGGAGGGCGAGCAACAGGGTGAAGAGGATGCGGTTCATGGTGTGGTGTGTGGTGGTTCCTTTGTGTTACGTGGCAGCCGGAAGCGCAGGCCGGCATAGGCCATGGCGCGGTTGGTGGGGCCCCAGATGA
>JBIJDX010000274.1:0-3096 GCA_044343855.1 Flavobacteriales bacterium | reverse complement strand
GAGCCCGAAGGCGCCCCCATCGAGGCCCAGGGCTTCGGGTGGGCCAACAGGCACGGCAGCGGCAAGGCAGGCGATACCATCACCAGCGGCATCGAGGGCGCGTGGAAGCCGAACCCCACCAGGTGGGACAACGGCTACTTCGACATGCTCTTCGGCTACGAGTGGGAGCTGACCAAGAGCCCCGCCGGCGCGCACCAGTGGGTGGCGAAGAACTGCAAGCCGGAGCACATGATCCCGGACGCGCACGACCCCAACAAGAAGCACCCGCCCATGATGACCACGGCGGACCTTTCGCTGCGCTTCGATCCCGCCTTCGAGAAGGTGAGCCGCCGCTTCCACCAGGACCCGCAGGCCTTCGCCGACGCCTTCGCCCGCGCCTGGTTCAAGCTCACGCACCGCGACATGGGCCCCAAGAGCCTCTACCTCGGTCCCGAAGTGCCGAAGGAGGACCTCATCTGGCAGGACCCGGTTCCCGCCGGTACCAAGCTGGCCGATGCCGATGTGGCCGCGCTGAAGAGCAGCATTCTCGCCAGCGGGCTCAGTGTGAGCGAGCTGGTGGCCAAGGCCTGGGCCAGCGCCAGCACCTTCCGCGGCAGCGACAAGCGCGGCGGTGCCAACGGTGCCCGCGTGCGCCTCGCACCCCAGAAGTTCTGGGAGGTGAACGATCCAGCGCAACTCGGCAAAGTGCTCGGCACGCTGGAGAAGATACAGGCCGAGTTCAACGCCGGTGGGAAGAAGGTGAGCATGGCCGACCTGATCGTGCTCGGCGGTTGCGCCGCCGTGGAGAAGGCCGCCAAGGATGCGGGATTCAATGTTACGGTGCCCTTCACCAGCGGACGTGGTGATGCCAGCCAGGAGCAGACCGACGTGGAGAGCTTCGCCGTGATGGAGCCGCAGGCCGATGGCTTCCGCAACTACCAGAAGAAGCTGATGAGCGTGCCCGCCGAGGAAATGCTCGTGGACAAGGCCCAGTTGCTCACGCTCAGCGCGCCGGAGATGACGGTGCTCGTGGGCGGCCTGCGCGTGCTGGGTGCCAACACCGGCGGCAGCAAGCACGGTGTGTTCACCACCAAGTTGGGCCAGCTCACCAACGACTTCTTCGTGAACCTGCTCGACATGGGCACCACGTGGACCGCGCTGAGCAACGGCCACACCGGCACCTACGAAGGCCGCGACCGCAAGAGCGGCGAGCTGAAGTGGACCGGCACCCGCGTGGACCTGGTCTTCGGCAGCAACTCGCAGCTGCGCGCCATCGCCGAGGTGTACGCCCAGCACGACAGCAAGGAGAAGTTCGTGAAGGACTTCGTGAAGGCCTGGGCGAAGGTGATGGGGCTGGACCGCTTCGATGTGAAGAAGTAAGCGTAACCCATAGCTGCATGAGAGGAAAGCGGTCCACGAGGGCCGCCTTCTTTCATTTGTGGCTTCGAGCCTTTGGAGGGCTCCGGCACCTCATTCTGGCGGATACATTGTTCGGGCCCTGGTGCCGGGGCCCGCGAGATCGGCGAGCGCATCGTGGAGCGGATGAAGGAGTACGTGGAGGTGTTCTTGAAGGGGATGGTGGCGTGAGGCATCAATGAGCCACTGAGGTTGCGGATCGCCTGATAACGTTCACCTCCGGCGATAGGGGTGGTCATGGCCTTGGGCTGTTCCATGAACGGCCCGTTGGCGGGTTGCGTGCAATGTTGGACCTTGGCGGTCTCCATCATCACCGACCAACCCCGTTCGCCGATCGCCATGGAAGACGAGCTCACCACCCTCAACCGCGCCTACATCAGCATCCTGCCCAGACAGCCCTACTACGACTGGGCGAACGCCGTATTCCCGGAAGCCACGCCCATGGAACCTGAACACCGCGAGGCCACGGCCTACGCCATTTCGGACGACTTCGCCGTGCGCGACCTGGCCGACGTGGTGAAGCCCCACTACGCGCTGATCTTCGAGATGGAGCTCTTCGGGGTGTGCACCGATCCCGAAAAATGGCCACCCAAGCGCACGTGGAAGCTCTTCACCGAGTGGTTCAGCTTCCATGTGGGCAGCATGGTGTGGGACCTTGCGCCGGAGATCCCGTTGCTCCACGACCCGGACTGAGAAGCGTGACCGCTCGCATGTTGCCTCGTTTCCCCGCCGCCCTCCTGCTATTCTGCATCGCCCTGCGTGGATGGGCCGTTGGCACCGATACGGACAGCATTCGCTCCCCCAACGGCCAGGTGCACCTGCGGCTGTGGCTGGATGCGACCGGCGTGCCCACCTATTCCGTGGCATATGGAGCGGAGCACATCGTGCTCGTGGCTCCCTCGCGGCTGGGCTTCGTGCTCCGCGGTGGTGACACGCTGCAACAGGCGCTGGAACTGGAGCGGAGGGCACAGGGCTTTCACGACAGCACCTGGACGTCCGTGTGGGGCCCGCAGCGGGCGTTGCGCGACCACCACCATTGGCTGCGCTGGGAGTTGCGGCCACGGCGCGGCGGTCAGGGAATGCAGGTGGAGTTCCGCGTGAGCGATGAGGGTGTCGCCTTCCGTTGTGTGGTGTCGGCGCGCACGCCGCAGGACAGCCTGGTGCTGTTGGATGAACTGAGCGAGCTGGCGCTGCCGCTGGATGCGGAGGCGTGGTGGGCCTGGGCGGACTTCAACACCCAGGAGCAGCGCTTCCAGCACACGCCGCTGCGTGAGGCCACCTGGGTGAACACGCCGCTCACGCTGCGCACGCCCAAGGGCATCCACCTTGCCGTGCACGAGGCCGCGCTCATCGACCACCCGGCCATGACGCTGAAGCAGGATGGGCGCGGGGTGTACCGCACCGAGCTGGTGCCATGGGCCGACGGCACGCGCGTGAAGTGCGTTGGAGAACTGCGCACCCCGTGGCGCGTGCTGCTCGTGGGGCCCGATGCGGCCGGCCTGCTCAATTCCTCGTCCATCCTCCACCTTAACGCTGCCTGCCGCATCGCTGATACGGGCTGGATACAGCCCCTGACCTACATGGGCATCTGGTGGGAGATGCACCTGGGCACCCACACTTGGACGCCCGGTCCGCGGCATGGGGCCACCACCGAACGCGCGCTGGCCTGCATCGATACAGCCGCTGCACACGGTGTGGACG
>JBIJDX010000137.1:0-7949 GCA_044343855.1 Flavobacteriales bacterium | reverse complement strand
ACCGACGAGCCGCCCGGCTGGCCAACGCGCTTTCGGTGACCGCGCTCACGCTCTTCTTCGGCTCCATCATCGCCATGGCGGCGGCGGGTGAGTTGAAGTGATCATGGCGCAATGGTCCGGGACGGTCCGATCCTGGCTGGAGGATGAACCTTCGCCCGACCACCGTGTACCAAACCACATGCGCTCCCTCTTCTTCCTCGCCATTATGCTGCTCGCTCAGCTGCTGCACGCCCAGAAGGCCCGAAAACCGCGCATGCCTGATGTGAAGGTGAAGCCCCACGTGCAGCTCGCGCCCGCAGCTCCCGGGCTGCCGATCCGCGATACGCTCTACACCGACGACACCTTGCGCGTGCAGGTGATCGGGGAGGTGATGGTGGTGCCCGCCTTCGACTCTCGGGTACCGGTGCATGGGTTCCAGCGCAAGGTGGACGGCGCTTGGCAGGATCTTCAGCCGCTGCCCCATCCGATCCGCAAGCGCGACCGGTACTACCGCGACCGGGGCTGGCCATCGGTGGGCCTGGTGCCCGCGGTGGGCTATCGGCCTGCATCGGGCGGCTTGTGGGCGCCGGGCGGATACCGCGTGGTGCTGTTGGAGGGTGGGAAGAAGCCGTTGTTTGGTCCACCGTTCCAGGTGGTGGAGCGTTGAGCGGGTGCGCTGTTCCATTGAACCGATGCGGTGGTGGCGTGTACCGGTGGTCATGCGCCATCCCTGTGTGCTCATCGCTTTGCTGTTCGCGTCAGCACTTGTTGCCCAGCCGGTGGACTGGCCATTTATCCATGCCGGCTTGGAGCCGTCGATCGGTCATGCGCGCTCACGCTCCGGTGCGCACTCCGCGCCGCTCTACTGCCTTACCGACACCATCGTGGTGCGCATCACCGGCTACGTGAAGCTGGACGGCAGTTGTGGTGGCGGCACGCCCTTGTACGGTTTCCAGCGCAAGGAGGGCGATGCATGGGTGGACTACCTGCCGCCCTGCAACGTGCAGCTGTGCTGCGGCATGCCCGATGCGGAGTGGGTGCAGCATACGGTCGGCCTGGTGCCGGCACATATGGCGCAGCCCAGTCGCGGCCGACCCTGGAAGCCAGGCGAGTACCGCGTGGTGGTGCTGGTGGTGGGCGACAAGGAGCTGGTGGGGCCGGCGTTCCGGGTGGTGGAGGGGGAGTGAGCGGTGGAAGGGGCATCATCTTTGGCGTCCAACGCCATGCGCTTTCGCCGCGCATTTCCATTCAGTGCCCTGGGCCTGCTCGCAGGTATCGCCTGCATGGTCAAAAGGTTCATTGGTCGGTGTGAATTGGAGCCTTGGTCGACGATGATGGCCGATAAACCTTTTTCATTCTCCGTCGTCGAATCAAATGTCAACTTCGCATCATCTTACTGTTGCGGTACTCTTAAAAAAGTCGCGGAATGCGCTCCGAACCCCGATATCTGCCTTTGCTGGCCCTGCTCGCCCTGTCACCCGCTGTCAAGGCACAGCCGGCCTTCGATGGCTATGTGCTGTACAACCTGATGAACCAGACCACCTCGCGCTTGGTCAATGCCCAGGGCCAGATCGTGAAGACGTGGAACTGTCCCTCCACGTACAGCTATGCGATGGCGATGAAGCCCAACGGCAACATTGTGCGCACGGCTGTGAACAGTGGCAATGCCATCAACACCGCTGCTGTCAGTGGCCTGGTCCAGGAATTGGACGCCAATGGCGCCGTGGTCTGGTCTTTTTCATACACCACCGCAGACTATGTGACACACCACGACATGTGCCTGATGCCCAACGGCAACGTGCTGCTGCTCGCGTATGTGCGCCGGACCGCGGCTCAGTTGCAGGCACTGGGTTACACGGGAAGCAGCAACAAGTATCCAGGTCGCATCATCGAGATACAGCCTGCCGGTAATACGGCACAGATCGTCTGGCAATGGAACATGGAGGACCGGTTCATCCAATATGCCGATCCCAGCAAGCCCAACTACATGCCCATCGCAGAGCATCCCGAGCGGATGAACATCAACGTGGCCATCAGCGGCGGCGGTGGACCGGGCGGCGGCATCGACTGGTTCCACGAGAACGGGATCGACTACAATGCGGAGTTGGACCAGATCGTTTTCTGTGCACGCCACCTGAGCGAGATACTCGTCATCGATCACAGCACTACCACCGAGGAGGCTGCGGGTCATACCGGTGGAAATGCAGGTCGGGGAGGTGACTTCCTGTTCCGGTGGGGAAAGCCGGCCAACTATGGTGTGAGCGGGACACAGCGCATTCCCGCCGCAGTGCACGATGTGAAGTGGGTACGCTCCTACGCGCCCATGGCCGGATGGCTCATGTTCGTCAACAACAATGGCGGTGGGAGTAACAGCACCACCATCGATGCGATCAACCCCGTGCGTGAAGGATACACCTATCCCTGGTCTCCTGGCACGGTCTGGGGGCCATCCAATTACGATTGGCGGCACACATGCCTCGCCTATGCAGGCGGCCAGAGCGCTGCGGACATCATGCCCAATGGCAATGTTTTCGTTGCGCTCAGCGGGCAATACATGTACGAGGTTAACAGCAGCGGGCAGACCGTTTGGCAATACAATGCAGGCCCCCAGAAAGCCTTCCGCTACACATGCGACCATCCGGGGGTCGCCGCGTTGCTGGGTGCCGACCCCTGCGGCCTGGCGACGGATGTTGATGCCGCCCAGGCGACCGGACCATGGAGCCTGTATCCCAATCCCGCGCGCGGCACCATCACTATGCAGGGCCTCGATGTGGGCACGATGGAGCGGTTCCTCATCCTCGATGCCACGGGCCGTGAGGTTGCACGTCAGGCACCCGACTGGACGATCGATATGAGCGACCTGCCCCCCGGACCGTATCATGTGGTGGTGGAGCACAGCACCGGGGCTCGCGACAGTCGCCTCATCCTTGTCGAGAACTGATCGGTATGCGCAGTTGCGTGCGTTGGTGGATGGCGCATTGTGCGCTGCTGCCCATGGTGGTGATGGCGCAGGTTCCGCTCTACGACCCCGCCTCAGTGCGTGAACTGCGCCTTTACTTCGAGGTGCCCGATTGGCGGCGAACGCTGGATAGCCTGTACGTGGCCGGTGAGGATGAGCGCCTCTTGGGAAACCTCTACATCGACGGTACGCTGTTGCCTGATGTCGGTGTGCGGCACAAGGGCTACAGCTCGTTCGCCGTGGGGCGCCTGAAGAACCCGTTCAACATCAAGCTGGATGAGGTTCACGATGGTCAGGACTATCAGGGCCATGAGAAGCTGAAGCTCAGCAACGTCATTCAGGACCCTTCGTTCCTTCGGGAGGTGCTGGCTTACGAGGTGGCCAGGGCCCACATGCCCGCATCGCTCGCCAACTATGCCAACCTGTATGTGAACGATGAGCTTGTCGGGCTTTACACCAATGTGGAGGACGTCGGCCGGGACTTCCTCAAGGAACGCTTCGATGAGAAGGAGGGCAGTTTCTTCAAAGGCAATCCGCCCACGGTGGACCTCACTGGCGAGAATTGCAACCTGGGTGATTCGCCGGGTACCGATAGCACCGACTATTTCGGTCTTTACGAACTGCAGTCGGATGCGGGCTGGAGCCACTTGCTGGAGCTCATCCATGCGTTGAACCAGGATCCCGCGTCCATTGAGGATGTGCTGAACGTGGACCGAACGCTCTGGATGCATGCCTTCAACTATGCGCTGATCAACTTCGACAGCTATGTGGGCTACGCGCAGAACTACTATCTATACCGCACCAAGGACGGCCTGTGGAATCCCATCCTATGGGACCTCAACATGTCCTTCGCCAGCTTCCGCCTCACCGATGCCAGCACCTACTGGAACGGCTTCAGCATCGCCCAGGCGAAGACGATCGATCCGCTCAGTCACCTCAGCGGTCCCAGCGTGTTCGCGCGTCCCCTGATGCGACGCCTCTTCGAGCTTCCGATGTACCGGCGGATGTACCTGGCACACCTGCGAACGCTGATCGAAACGCACTTCGCCAATGGACAGTATCGCGAGCGTGCGCTGGCACTGCAGGCGCTCATTTCTCCGCATGTGCAGGCCGATCCCAACAAGTTCTACACGTACCAGGCCTTCCTCGACAACCTCGATACCACGGTCAACTTCACAGTCGCTTATCCTGGTATCGCCGAGCTTATGGACGCGCGCACCACCTACCTGCTGTCCTATCCGGGCATGAGCGGCCAGCCTGTGTTCGGCGCCATCGACCTTGCCCCGGAAGTGCTCACCGTGGGAGATCAGGTGAACCTTGCCGTGGCCGTTCACAATGCGGACACCGTCATGCTCAGCTGGCGTAGCGACCGTAACGGGCGATACACCCGCGTGGGTCTTTGGGACGATGGTTCGCACGGTGACGGTGCCAGCGGGGATGGGATCTATGGCGTGGTGCTTCCGCTCTCCACCGGCTACCTGGAATATTACCTGTATGCAGAGAACACAGTGGCGGGCGCCTTCCTGCCGGAGAACGCCGCACACGAAACCTTCAGGCCGGTGGTGCGCGCTGCACCCGGCATGGTGGTGATCAACGAGGTGATGGCAGTGAACGACGGTCTTGTGCTGGATCCCACCGGTGCTGCCTCGGATTGGGTGGAGCTCTACAACCGAAGCGATCATCCATTGACCACGGCCGGCCTACACCTGAGCGATGATCCAGCAACTCCCACGAAATGGGCCCTGCCGACCACCACGCTTGATCCCGGCCACTACCTCGTGGTCTGGGCGGATGAGCGCACCTCCGTGGACGAGGACCACGCATCCTTCAAGCTCGACGGTGGGGGGGAGACCGTGATACTCGCTTACGACAGCGTGTCCGTGCTGGATGAGGTGAACTTCGGTGAGCAGTATCCCTTGGAGAGTTGGGGCCGCCTGCCCAATGGCACCGGTGCCTTCCAACGCCTGAAGCCCACCGCTGGTGCATACAACAGGAAGCAGGACGACGCGCTCTTCAATGGGGTCGCGCGTTTATGGCCCAATCCGGCACAGGACCGGATCAACCTGTTCGTGGATGTCACCGGGACGATCGAGGTGAAGGTGATGCGATCGGATGGTCGCCTTGTCTTACCGGTCAGGTCGTTCGCGGACCAGCACCATGTCGTGTACGACACCGGCATGCTCGTCGCCGGTCATTACATGCTTCACATCCGCAGTGAAGCGGGTGTGTTCGTTCAACCCTTCACCATCATCCCATGAGAAAAGCCATCACACTTCTTGCCCTTGTATTGGCCATGCCGCTGCTGCACGCCCAGTACACGATCACCTCGTGGTCCACGGCCGACGGTCTGCCAAGCGATGACATCCGTGATGTGGCCGTGGGGCCTGATGGTACTGTCTGGATGGCCACCTCGGCAGGCGTCGCCGCGTTCAACGGTGTGGCGTTCACCGTCCATAACACCATCACCCATCCCGGCCTGCCCAGCAACGACCTGTATGCCATCGGCGTGATGAGCAACGGTGATGTGTGGGTGGGCAGTGACTTCGGGCTGAGCCGCCTTTCCGGTGCCGACTATGTGACCTACACATCGGCCGATGGATTGAGCGACAACGGGATCCGTAGCATCAAGCAGTCACCTTCCGGCGACATCTGGGTGGCCACACAGAACGGCGCATCGCGTTATGATGGCGTCACGTTCACGGCATATGGCACACCCTCCATCCCGTTCGGTGGTGCACTGCACGTGGCCTTCGGCGGCAACGGCAAGGTCTACTTCAGCGGCGGGCTCGGTGGCGTGATCGTCAACGATGGTGGAACGTTCACCAGCATCACCACAGCGGACGGGCTGTTGAGCAACCGCATCCGCAGCATTGCGGTGACCAATGCACAGGAGAAGTGGGTGGGCACTGCGGAAGGCATCTCGGTGCTGGATGCGAACGATGTCCACATCGCGGACCATCCCAATGCCTTCCTCCTTCCTCCGCCAGATGAGCTCAACCCCATAACCGACATGCTGGTGGATGATGCCGGCAGGGTGTGGGCCGCCGTCTATGTTGACTACCTCGTCACCGTGGGTGGTGTGAGCATTTACGCCAACGGTGGATGGAGCCAGATCGAGGAGGCCGATGGACTGGCAGGACCCAACGTGCGCCGATTGGCGAAGGGTATTGATGGTTCCATCTGGGTGAGCACCAGTACCGGTCTCTCCCGCATCAGCAACATCAGCATCGGTATGGAGGAGATCGGCGCATCCAGCTTCACGCTCTTTCCATCGCCCGCAAGTGCGCTGGTGGAACTTCGTTCAACCGGTCCATTCGCGGAGGAATGGCTGGAATTGTGCGATGCCGCCGGCCGTTCACTGCTGCGGCAGCGGGTGGCCGGAGCCCCCTCCACGCTGGATGTGAGCGGTATCCCCAATGGGGCTTACAGCGTACGGTTCGGCGATCGCGTGCAGCGGCTGGTGGTGGCTCACTGAACGCGCTCCATGGCCGCGAGCAGATCGGCGGCAACGATACCCAGGTGTGATGCATGGAACATGCATTCGCCGTTGCATATCACGAGCACCTGGGGTGATTCATGCGTGATGCCATACCTCTCCTCGATGGCGTTGGAGATGTCCCTGTGGCTGAGCAGGTCGAGGTGGAACGCAGGCTCCAACCGCTCCGATCCTTCAACGCGCTCAAGCCGTGAAAGAGCGGTCATGCTTATGCTGCACCGGGTGCTGTGCTTGAAGATCAGCACGGGTCTGTCGGCGGAGAGGCGATCGATCCCGTCCAGCTGGGCAGTGTCGGTGAGCGGCAGCCAGTTCATTGTTCCCACAAATATCGTGGATCCACCGTGATCGGGATCCTGTCGATCGGGTGACTATATTCGCGTCGTGCCGGTGACGATCCTGTCGTCAACCACCGGAGCCGTTCGTTGAACCCAACCCCATGTTACATGTAGTTGAAGGCGGCGCTGCCATACGAATTCACACCGCTTCATTATCCCCGGAACCCGTTCCGTTGCCGAACTTGCAGGCGATGGCAGGTAACGAGGATCATGTGGTGACCGAAATGGCCGCACTCGCTGCGCGGTTCATCAACAGTACCAACCGGCATGTCTTCCTCACCGGCAAGGCAGGCACCGGCAAGACCACCTTCCTCCACCGCCTGGCGGCACACACGCACAAGCGCCACATCGTGGTGGCCCCCACGGGCATCGCGGCGCTCAACGCGGGCGGCGTCACCATCCACAGCCAGTTCCTGCTGCCCTTCGGGTCCTTTGTTCCCGAACGGCGCCTGCCCGCCGATGTGGGCGAGTACGGCCGCTTCCATGACCGCGACACGCTCAATCGCCGTCATCCGCTCAATGCCCTGCGCAGGAACGTAGTGCGTGGCATCGACCTGCTCATCATCGATGAGGTGAGCATGCTCCGCGCCGATCTGCTCGACGCCATCGACCACCGTCTGCGTAGCGTGCGCCAGCGTTGGGATCTCCCTTTCGGCGGAGTGCAGCTTCTCTTCATCGGCGACCTCTACCAGCTGCCGCCCATCGTGAAGGACGAGGAGTGGAACGTACTTCGTCGCTACTACGGCAGCATGCACTTCTTCGAGAGCCGTGCGCTCAAGGAGAGTGGCTACGCGCACATCGAGCTTGACAGGATATTCCGCCAGCAGGACGAGCGCTTCATCGGCATCCTCAACCACTTCCGCGAGAACACCGTCACCCAGGCCGATGTGGACGCGCTCAACGCGTATTTCAGGCCACGGCTGGCCGATGAGGACACCACGGGCGTCATCACGCTCACCACGCACAACAGCACGGCGGACGAGATCAACCAACGGGAACTGGCGAAGTTGCCCGGTCGCGTGCAGCGTTTCGAGGCGGAGATCGGGGGCGACTTCCCCGATAGCATGTTCCCCGTGCTGCGCGACCTGGAGCTGAAGGAAGGCGCCCAGCTCATGTTCACCCGCAACGATCCCGAGAAGGCCTACTTCAATGGCAAGCTGGCTCGGGTCGAAAGGATCGC
>JBIJDX010000273.1:0-3109 GCA_044343855.1 Flavobacteriales bacterium | reverse complement strand
GGAGCCCAGCCAGGGGGTGCCTGGATCTATGTGACGGGTGGCAACATCCCGGCATCGCCGGTGTATCTGCCCGCGGTGAACGCCCCGGGTGTGTACCAGTACACCGTGCAGGGTCAGGGGGCCTGTGACAATGCCGTGGCGCTGGTGCAGGTGAGCGAGCCACAGGCATCCAATGCCGGCTGTGATGCCACCGCCTCCCTATGCTCTTCGCAGGCACCGGTGCTCATGCGTTCGCTGCTGGGTTGCTCGCCGCAGGCGGGTGGCAGCTGGATCGGCCCCGGCGGAACCCCGCACGGCAATTTCTTCGCCCCGGCCAGTGATGTGCCCGGTGTATACACCTATGTCGTGTCCGGTGTGGCCCCCTGTGCCAATGATTCCGCGCGCTTGACATTGGGGGTCACCGAGGCGTCCAACCCGGGCCAGAATGCCACGCTGGCCGCCTGCGTTGAGCAGACAGCCGTGGACCTGTTCGCCGCCCTGGGCCTTCTCGCAGATGCCGGTGGCGTATGGACCGATCTGGCCGGCAGCGGCGCGCTCGCCGGTTCCATCTTCGATCCGTCGGAGGCAGGCAATGGCAGCTGGTCCTTCTCCTATGGCTTCCCGGCCAACGGGCCATGTCCCGCGGTATCCTCGTTTGTGACCGTCAACGTTGGTTCCGGCCTTTCCGCCGGCCTGGACAGCGAGGTGGCGGTTTGTGGTGCCGACTGTTCGTTCGACCTTTTCGGTGCGCTCGATGGCGTCCCTTCGTCAGGCGGTGCGTGGACGGACCAGATAGGCACAGGCGCTTTGGATGGTGCCACGCTCAATGCCTGCCAGTTGCCGGCCGGCACCATCGCTCCGTTCACCTACACGGTCACCGATCCGGTATGCGGTGACCTCCAGGCCACCGTGCTCGTGACTGTTTCCGACTTCCCCGATCCCGGGGGGGACGCCTCGCTGGTCCTGTGCAGCAGCGGTGCCACGGTGGATCTGGATACCGTGTTGGCCGGTACACCGGATGCCGGAGGAAGCTGGAGCGGCCCCAGCGTGCTGGACAATGGCGCGTTCGATCCGGGTGTCATGGCCCCCGGAGCGTACAGCTACCAGGTGCAGGGGAACGATGCATGTCCGGATACAACGGCATCGGTGACCATCGTTGTGAACCAGGAGCCTGATGCCGGTGGTGACGGGTCGGTTCTGCTCTGTGCCGATGCGGCCGAGGTGAACCTCTTCGGGGTGCTGACCGGAACGCCCGGTGCGGGCGGCTCCTGGAACGGCCCCGGTCCCCTGCCCGGCGGGGTGTTCGATCCGGGGAGCTCGGTCGCGGGCGTTTACACCTACACGCTCAGCGTCGCCGCATGCCCTTCGGATGTTGCAACGGTCACGGTGGGTGTGGCCACCCCACCCGATGCGGGCGGTGGCCTGTCGCTGCTGCTATGCGCCACGGATGGCCCCCTTGACCTGTTCGGGCAATTGACCGGCGCCCCTGATACGGGAGGCACATGGACCGGCCCGGACGGTACGCCCCATGGTGCGCTCTTCGATGCCGCCAACGATGTTGCAGGCAACTACACGTACACGGTATCCGGCGGGGCGGCCTGTGCCGATGCCTCCGCCGTCCTGTCCATTGCCGTGAACCAGCCCGCTGATGCCGGCATCAACGGCGACATCATCACCTGCGATACCGTGCAGTCCCTGGTACTGTTCGAAGGCCTTGGTGGTACTCCCCAGGCCGGTGGCACGTGGCTTGATCTGGGCGGCGCCGGTGGACTCCAGAACGGCAACCTCAACACCACCGGACTTGTCCCCGGCGAATACCTGTACCGATACACGGTGTCCGTGCCGGGTTGCGGTGCTTCCAGCGCCCAGGTTCAGGTGCGTGTGGCGGGCTCTCCGGCTGCGGTGGACCTGGTGCTGACCTGCATCGAGCAGGACCGGACCTACACCGTCTCGTTCTCCTTCGAAGGCGGGGATACGTCCTCGTACGTGGTCGGCGGGCTGGAGGGCTCCATCGTTCCGGGGACGCCGTACACCTTCATCAGTGCGCCCATCCTGACCTCGCAGGCGTTCCGTTTCTCCATCTCCGATGCGTTCGCCTGTGGTGTTTACGAGGAGGAGGGGGTCGGTCCGTGCACCTTCGAGGACGATGTGTTCGTTCCCGAGTCCTTCTCGCCCAATGGCGATGGGGTGAACGACCGGTTCATCATACCCGGGATCGAAGGCTATCCCGCCAACACCATCTCCATCTTCAACCGGTGGGGAGGCAGGGTGTTCGAAGCGGCTGGCTACAACAATGGTTCGGTGGTATGGGATGGCAGTTCCCCGAACGCCCTTCTTGCAGGTGAGGCTCCTTCGGGCACCTACTTCTACCTGCTCGACCTTGGCAACGACAGCGAGGTGATCACCGGTTACATCTACCTGAACCGATGAACAGCCTGTGCCGCCTTTCCGCCGCCTGGGTGATGCTTCCCCTGCTCATCGGCATCGGGCCTTCAACGCAGGCGCAGCAGGACCCGCTGTTCAGCCAGTACATGTTCAATACGCTGGCATTCAATCCTGCGTATGCCGGCAACTCCGAGGTGTTCACGATGATGGTGCTGAGCCGGCACCAATGGGTGGGCATCGAAGGGGCTCCTTCCACGCAATCGTTCGTTGCGCATTCCCCCCTGCGCAAACAGGCGCTGGCGGTGGGGTTCTCGGCCATGAACGACCGCATTGGACCGGCCCGCCAGACCGGCGCGTTCGTTGATGTCGCCTACCGTATCCGCACAGGTGCCGATACCCGTCTTTCCTTCGGCCTGAAAGGGGGGTTGAACGGCTTTTCCGCTGACCTTGCAAGCCTTTCCACGGTGGTCCCCGACCAGTCCAACGTGAGCATACAGAGCCGGATGATGCCCAATTTCGGTTTCGGCCTCTACTGGCACTCGCCCAGGTATTATGTGGGACTCTCTGCGCCGAAGCTGTTGGAGAACGAGGTCGCACCGTCCACTAACGGTGTGGTGACCACCGCTGCCGAGGCACGTCATTTCTTCGTGATCGCCGGTTATGTGCTGCCCGTGGGAAGAGACCTCAAGTTCAAGCCGTCCATGATGGCGAGAATGGTCAAGGGGGCGCCCCTCTCGCTTGATGT